>JAEXUB010000272.1 GCA_023453125.1 Bacteroidota bacterium | reverse complement strand
TCAAGGATTAAAGTAGGGGAGATAATAATCGGGGGGAGCGAGCCGGTTATTATGTCGGGTCCCTGCTCTGTTGAATCGGAAAAACAGATATGGGAGATTGCTGAAGAAGTGGCATCCAAAGGGGCGCATATCTTAAGAGGCGGTATTTATAAACCGAGGACAAGCCCATATTCATTTCAGGGATTGGGAGTAGAAGCCGCTAAGTGGATTTCCTCTGCCGGAAAACATTTCGGACTGCCGGTTGTATCCGAAGTGATGGAGATAAATGATATTGAAATATTGAATGAATATGTGGATATCTTTCAAGTCGGCGCCCGCAATATGCAGAACTTTAAGCTCCTTAAAGAACTTGGCAGAATAAATAAACCGGTGCTGCTTAAGAGGGGAAATTCTGCCACTCTGAATGAATTCTTAATGAGCGCCGAGTATGTTCTTTGCGAGGGGAATGAAAATGTAATTCTATGCGAAAGGGGAATAAGAACATTCGTGGATTATACCAGGAATACTTTCGACCTGAATATTATTCCTGCAATTAAGGAATTATCGCATCTGCCGATAATAATTGATGCAAGTCACGCTACCGGCAAATGCGAACTTGTAAATCCGGTTACCCTTGCCGGTTTAACAGCAGGAGCCGATGGATTTATTGTTGAGGTGCACCCTAGGCCTAAAGAGGCTTTCTCTGACGGGGAACAGTCACTGAACTTTGCCCAGTTCAGCCAGCTTGTTGAGGATTGGAAACTTCTTAGAGGGCCGGTTCTTACAATACGAAGAAAAAAGCAGGCAGTATTAAAAAAGGCAATCGGCTGAGGTGGAAATGAAGAGCAGAAAAAATGAACTCGAGATTTTCAGGGCTCAGATAGATATTATAGACCAGGCAATTCTGGAACTGATTGGCAAAAGGCACAATATTGCAAACAGGATCGGTTTCGTAAAACGGAATATGAAATTGAAAATTTTTAATCCGGCCCGGGAAAAAGAATTACTTGGCAGAATAAAAAGCAGCGCGAAGAATCTAAATATTGATGAAAAGCACGCCGAGGAGTTATGGCTGAATCTTATTAGAGAATCGCGCAGAATCCAGAAGAGGGGAAAATAAATGGAGCCCGGTTTTAGCATATCGATTATCGGAGCAGGCAGATTCGGAGCCTTTTGGGGAAAGGAACTAAGCAAATTTGCCGATGTGATTTTTTATGACAGGGAAGGCAATCAGGGGGAACCGAGAAGAGCATCTCTTGAAGAGTGCTTTAAACGAAAATTTATTTTCCTTGCAATACCCATTTCCGAAGTGGAAAATTTTGCCACTGATAACGGCTTAAAAATACCCCAAGACTCTATCCTGGTTGACCTATCTTCCGTAAAAATGCACCCCGAAAAATGCTTTAAAAAATATCTCCCCGAAGGGAACGGATTTATACTTGCGCACCCGTTATTCGGCCCCGATTCAGCCTCGGGAGGAGTAAAAGGGCATAGAATGGCAGTCACTCTATTCAAATGCCCTGGAGAGGCTGAAAATGAGTTTAGAGCCCTTTTAACTGACTGTTTAGGAGTGGAAATAGTGTTATTATCATCCAAAGAGCATGACCGGCTTATGGCCCTTAATTTGACCCTTATGCACCATCTGGGAAGGGCTTTTAACCGGATGGGGATTGAGGAGGTTCCTCTTAAAATGAGGAGCCTGACCGAAATTGCAAAAATCACCCGTTTTGTAATGAATGACAGGGAACAAATGTTCAGGGATTTTTATAAGTACAATCCTTACTCTGAAGAGGTAAAAGAGGAATTTACAGAGGCTTTTTTTAGTATTTCCCCAAAAGGATGAATCAATTTTTAATTTTTTTCATCATACCCAATAAAAGAATATATTTGAAAAGAATAATTTTTGGAGTTTGAAAATGTCACATAACCATTACAAAGTTGCAATTATAGGATCCGGGCCGGCAGGATTAACAGCTGCAATTTACTCTGCAAGAGCTAATATGAATCCGATTGTTTTTGAAGGAATTCAGCCAGGCGGTCAGCTTACAATTACTACAGAAGTTGAGAATTTCCCCGGATTTGAGCACGGAATTACGGGTCCCGTTCTAATGGATACTATGAGAAAACAGGCACAGCGTTTCGGCGCGGAATGCCATTTTAAAGAGATTATTGAAGTCGATTTCTCAAAAAGGCCTTTTGTTTTAAAGACGGAAAAAGAAGTTTATACCGCAGATTCAGTAATTGTATCTACCGGCGCATCGGCTAAATGGCTTGGAATTGAATCTGAACAGAAATTTAAAGGCTACGGCGTTTCAGCATGCGCTACCTGCGACGCCTTCTTTTACAGAAACCTTAAGGTATTTGTAATAGGAGGGGGGGATACAGCAATGGAAGAAGCAAATCACCTTACTCACTTTGCATCTGAAGTAACAATAATCCACCGCCGCGAAGAATTCAGGGCTTCAAAGATAATGCTTGATCGCGCCAAGAAGAATCCAAAAATTAAATTTATGCTTAACGCTACAATCAAAGAAATTCTTGGTACTGAGTTCCCCGACGGCAGGAAAATGGTTACCGGCGCTCTTATACAGAATACAAAAGATGGTTCTCTTACAGAAGTTAAAGTAGACGGTATCTTTATGGGAATAGGACATCAGCCGAATACGATGATCTTCAAAGACATTCTGGATATGGATGAAACCGGCTATCTGACTGTTAAACCGGGAACAACACATACAAACATCGAAGGGGTGTTTGCGGCAGGAGACGTTGCAGATAAAACTTACCGCCAGGCAATTACAGCAGCAGGAAGCGGATGTATGGCATCTCTGGACGCGCAGAGATACCTGCAGGAAAATGATTTAGCATAATTCTGTTCTCAGATTGAGTATAAAAAAAGACACGCATAAGCGTGTCTTTTTTTTATTAAGGATATAACCGATTAAACTCTATTTCTTCTTTCTTCTTCTATTTCCATTTTGCGGGAGACGATGAATGCGAGAACGAAGCCCAAACCGATCATAAAGAAGATTGAGAATGCCATCATAGATTCATTGGGATTCGCAATTGCCTTATTTAATTCATCATCCCAATAGTGTTCCGGATACTGCCACATTAAAAAGTTGCCGATTAAAACCCCTAGAGAACCGCAGGCGGTTATAATACCTACTTTGAGCCAGATAAAAGGATTTCTTCTTGACCTGAAAAGGTTCTCAATTAATTCCGGTGATAAACCTTTCTCGATTATTAACTGCCTGTCTTTAGAACGGAAAAAGAAGTATAATGATAGGACTAATCCTATTACTAAAAACATTACGATTGGAATCATTTCTTCGTGCATTGCTGCCTCCTGTTATTTATTACTTTTGACTTAAATTTTTCTGTTCCGGTTACAGAATCTTCATTATTTATTGCAAGAACATTTTTTCACTCAATATTTAAGACTAAAGGGGGAAGCGGCAGGTTACAGGTTATCCTGAAAAAAGAGAAAAAAAGAATAATTTTACCAAAAGGAGGGGAAATGTTCGAAAATCAATAAAAAACCCGGCTTATAGCCGGGTTTTTGTGCCCGAAGGGGGACTCGAACCCCCACCCACGTACGTGAACTAGACCCTGAACCTAGCGTGTCTACCAATTCCACCATCCGGGCAAATTTGGGCTCTAAAGATAAAGAACATTTCTTTAAAATGAAACTATCTGATTTCCTCTGCCTGATGCGCCGTTGTATCCTTTATCATAAACCGGTCAAAGGTTCTAACTCTGTAATGCGCTCTCGGGTCGTAAAAATCTACTTTGCTTTTCTTTGTGTTAATAATGTCGGTAATTACATCCCCCCGTCCGTTCTCCGGCATAATCTTCGGGTCGCCGAGTTCATTAACGGTATAAGCGGCAAAAGGAACCGATACAATGTCTCCGCTTTCGGGTAAAGAGAATGCATCCTGCGGAATCCGGCATTTTGTATATGAGTCTCTCATAAACATAGCCCAGATAGGAAGTGCAGCATAAGCGCCCTGTCCGTTTGTAGAATTATATGATATTCTTTCATCGTCAAATCCTACCCAAACACCTGCTGCAAGTCGCGGCGTAAAGCCTACATACCAGGCATCTTTAAAGTTCTGTGCAGTACCGGTTTTACCTGCTGCAGGGAACTGGAAATACTGACGCGACCTGGCGCCGGTTCCTCTGTTCAAAGCATCTTCGAGCATATTTGTAATCATATACGCGTCTTCTTCAGAAATTGCTTCTCTCTTCTGCGATGTAAAATTCTCTATTACCATTCCGTATTTATCGGTAATCTTAAGGATAGCAATCGGTTCATTAAAGATTCCCTTATTTGCAATTGTAGCATAAGCCGAAACCAGTTCCAGCGGAGTTACGATTGAAGTACCGAGCGCAATTGAAGGGAATAAATCCAGCTTTGATTTAATGCCAAGGGCTTTGCAGACCTCCCCTACGTCATTAGGGCTAACGTGCCCTTCAACAATAATTCTTGACGTAACCGTATTGATAGAATGCCTGAGAGCTTCTCTGAGGGTCATAAACCTGTTAGTCGTTTTCATATCAAAGTTTTTAGGATTCCATCCGTTATAGTCGAATTCCTGATCCATAATAGAGTAGGCAGGATATAATCCGTTCTGTATTGCGGCGAGATAGGTAAATGGTTTGAACGCAGAACCAGGCTGCCTTGCATTCGTTGCGTGATTCCATCCTCTCCAGTTCTTAGGATCTCTTCCCCCTACCAGCGCCCTAATTTGCCCGTTGGAAGGGTCAATCGCAACAAAACCGACTTCAATAAGAGTAGCGGCTCTTTTAACTGAATCTATAAATTGCTGGTCGTTGCGCAGAAAACCGGCAATGGAATTTCTTTTCGCGTCGGAGGCAGCAATATAATCTCCCCTGTTTTTAATTGCTTTGTTAACCAGGTCATCAAGCAGAGCACGGTTTCTTTCCCATTTCCAGTATTTATCAAAATCAGGCTGGAATTTGTCCAGATGAGCTTTTACCGCTGCATTTGCCGCTTCCTGCATTCTGGAATCTATGGTGGTATAAATCTTTAAACCGTCTCTTTCAAGGTTGTAGCCGTGTTTCTTTGCAATTGCCCTTGCCTTTGTTTTAATAAACTCAAGAAAATGCCCGGCTATTGTGGATTTAGGCCCCTGGGCCATATTATCACGGTAGTCTTTAATCGGTTCTGCTTTTAATTTTTCGCATTCATCGGTGCGCAGAAAATCCATATCGACCATATTATCCAAGACCAGGTTTCTTCTTGCCAGAGCGAGCTCGGGCCTTATCCTAGGATCATAAATGGCCCCTTTAAGAATAGCGACCAACATCGCAGATTCATTAACATTCAAATTCTTAACGCTTTTTTTGAAGTATGCGCGGGAAGCCATTTCAATCCCGAATGCACCTCTTCCGAATGGAGAGATGTTGAAATACATCTCAATTATTTCCTGCTTGGTATAATTCTTCTCAATCTGAACTGCGGTTATCCATTCTCTAATTTTTCTAACTACTGTCTCAAAAGGATTCTCTTCCCCTTCCTTAAGGTTGTAAAGATTCTTTGCCAGCTGCTGAGTAATTGTGCTGGCGCCCGACTTCTTAAATGTAAAAATGTATTTAATTCCCGCTTTAAATATGCGTGGAACGTCAACTCCCCAGTGATTATAAAAAGAGCGGTCTTCGGTTGCAATAAGGGCGTTAACAAGATGGGGGGGCAGGTCGCTGAACTTTACTTCTATTCTTGCCTCGGCAGAATAAGTTCCTATCAATTTCTGGTCAATGCCGTAAACTTCTGTAGCCAGCGAAGTAGTCGGATTTTCAAGCTCCTCTAGAGAGGGGAGTCCGGAGATTATAAATGCCGCGAAGGCAATAAAAAGTACTCCCATAACAATAAGGAATATTTTTAATTTCCCTCCATTCCCTTTTTTCTTTGCAGGCGGTTTAGGAGGCTGTGAAAAACTTTTCTGCTGAATCATTTTATTTCCAGTCTATAATTTTAAACTCATTTTCGGTGAAGATGCCGTAACACGGTTTATCCAGCCAGGAGCCGAGGTTTATATAAGTGCCCTGTTTGTATGTTTCAAATTTTCTCTGGTGAAGGTGTCCGAATACAACGTAATCATACCCCTTGTCAATTCTTTTCTTAGCTTCTTCAAACATTCCATCCACTTCGCCGTAATTTTTTGCTTTGGTATATTCGCGGCTCGTCTTGCTAGTAGAACTTGCCAGCCAGATTCCGAAATCGGGATGAATAATTGAATAAAACCATTGCAGGAAACGGTTACGCAAAATTTTCTTAAGAATCAGGTATCCGATGTCGTTTTTTACAAGTCCGTCTCCGTGTCCAAGATAGAACTTTTTCCCCTCAATCACAATTTCAAAGGGATCCTGGTATACTTTCTTAATGCCAATTTCCTTTTCAAAGAAATTATCGTGCAGGAAATCGTGATTCCCGATAATGTAATGAATTTCAACTCCTTTTTCGGCCAATACCTGCAATCCGGCAAGTGTTTTTAGAAATCCTTTTTGAATAACTCTCCGGTATTCAAACCAGTAGTCGAATAAATCCCCCAGAATGAAAATCCGGTCTGCGCCGGAGCCTACTTCTTCAAGAAGCTTTACGAGGCGGTTTTCTTTATCCCTTTCTTTTTCAGGGGACTGCAGCCCTAAATGTACATCGGATATAAATATATTAACTGAGCTCATTATCGATTCTATTCAATCCTTAAATTTAAAAGAAAAAGTTAAAATATGGTTACAAAATGATTATTTTTTGTTAAACTTTGCAAGCACCCAGCCATAAGGATCCAAGGTTACGTTTTGAGGTAAAAAATCTGTTTTAAGCTCAAAAACTGATTCTTTTTTAGTAATATATACTGTCTTAAGCATTTTCTTCTCCTCCCCGGAATTCACCTGAATGTCAAGCGGGAAGCAATAAACGGGAAATCCATCCTGTACCTGCTTAATGATTATTCTTACATTGTATGAGTTATCATTCTGTTTTACTGTTTCATAGGTATAATCTGCTTTAATTATTCCTATTCCTTCATAAACCCACTGTTTAAAGAAGTAATCAAGTTTTTTCTTAGAGACCGATTCGCAGACAGCCTGCAGATCTGCAGTGGATGCGTTTTTGTAACTGAAATTCTTATAGTATTCTTTCAGCATCCTGAAGAATGTTGAGTCTCCAATTTCTTTCCGGAGCATATGAAATGTCCACGCCCCTTTATCATAAATCAATCGCCCGAACATATCTGCTTCGGGATTGTAAAGGGTCCCTTTCGGGAATTCCCCATAATACTGACGCATTGTTGAGAATAGGGAGCGGATATCGGATACGGCTTCATAGTAGAGAGCCGTTGAGTATGTAGCCAATCCTTCATTAAGCCAGATATCTTTCCATTCCTTTGGGGAAACAGAATTGCCCCACCAGGAATGGGCAAGCTCGTGTATTAGAATATCCTTCTGCATTCCCAAACCGGAGATAAAGACAGAACCCAGTCCGGTAATTGTCTGGTTTTCAAGGGCTCCTTTATTCCAGAGGAACTCTGCAACACCATACTTTTCTTTTATAAAAGGGTATTCCCCGAAAAGGCGCGAAAAGACTTCGATTGCCTCTTTGTGAATTGAAAAATCGCGCTTTGCACTTTCAAGTTTTTCAGGAGTAACATAGTAGACAATGGGCATCTTTATTTTTGCTGCGGATTCATATTCTTCGTTAAAATTTGCATAAGCCGCAGAATAAACAGCTGCAAGATAAGTGGCCATCGGGTAAACGGTTTTCCAATGGTAAGTCCTCCGGGTGCCGTTTGTTTTTACCGATATCAGATTGCCGTTGGATACCGATACCATTGAGGAGTCATTTGTGATTTTTATGTCGAACTGCGCTTTATCAGTCGGGATGTCGTTGCAGGGAAACCAGGTTGATGCAAAGACCGGTTCGCTCATCGTATAAATAAAGGACTTCCCGTTTTTCTCGCCGAATGTAAATGAGCCGAAGCCAAGATTTTTAGGCTTTCCGTAATAATTGATCTCAATTGAGGAGGTATCTTTTAATAATCCCGAGGTAAAGAGGGTAAGTCTTGTATCTTCATTCTCAAATTTGACTCCATTCCCGTTTACTTTAATACTTTGTATCTTAAAATTGTCGTAAAAGTTGAGATCAATTTTATTAATTCCTTTGGCAATAAGGTTTATAATAGTTTTTCCCGCAATTTTCTTTTCTTCAGGATATAGGTCGAGGTTAATTTCATAATGGAGGATATCCATCACTTTTTGAACCGGGGAGGCGTAATTTTCAATATATTCAGCATTAATGTCAGGGGTTTCCAGTTTGGATATATAATCCGGTGCATTCTGCACCAGGTCGGCCACTGGAATGGAGGTATTATAGGAAATATATAATACAACGGCGGCCAGAAGGGCCAGTATTACTGCGGAATATTTAAATATTTTTTTCATATTTTCTTACTTTCCGGGTTAAATTTAAGTAAACTTAACCATAACTTAAATTGCCAAATAGGAGTTAATTGAATAATTTTGTAAAAAAAGGCGAGGAGAAAAAATGGCTATAACGGGATCATCAATACTCCGCAATACATTAACAATGATTCTTGCCGGAGGGCAGGGGGAACGACTCTATCCCCTCACCAAAGAAAGGACGAAACCTTCGGTTCCTTTCGGAGGTAAATACAGAATAATAGACTTTGCTCTTTCGAACTGCCTTAACTCCGGAATGAGGAAAATTTATGTTCTTACCCAGTACAAATCAGATTCCCTCAACCGCCATTTATACAGCGCCTGGAATATTTTTAATCCGGAACTTAGCGAATTTATTTTCTCGGTACCGCCCCAGCTAAAAGTAAGCAATAACTGGTATCTCGGAACGGCAAATGCAATCCAGCAGAATTTCAATCTGATGGATGAAAGGGAATTTAAGTATGTATTAATACTCTCCGGCGACCATATCTACAAGATGGATTATTTGAAAATGATTCAGTACCATCTTGATAATAATGCAGATCTGACTATTGCAAGTATTGAAATTGAAAAATCAATGGCTAACAGATTCGGAGTTCTTGAGATAAATAAAAACTACAAGGTTAAATCATTTATTGAAAAACCGGAAAAACCCCCGGTTATTCCGGATAAACAGGATTACAGCTTTGCAAGTATGGGTATTTATGTTTTCAATATTAATGTGCTTAAGGAAGTAATAAATAATATGGAACAGGAGAAGGTACCCAACCTTGATTTTGGAAAGGATGTTATTCCCTATATGATTAAGAAAGGGAATCCCGTTTATGCCTACCGGTTTGAAGATGAGAATAAGAAGGATATTCCCTACTGGGTTGACGTAGGTACAATCGACAGCTATTATGCAGCCAGCATGGATTTAATTAGCGTTAATCCGTTATTCAATTTCTACGACAGCTCCTGGCCAATGAGGACAAAGCAGCTCCAGTTCCCCCCTGTAAAGACAGTTTCGCATGAAGGTGAGCGAGTAGGGCGCGCTTTCAATTCTCTTATTACCGACGGGTCAATAGTATCCGGAGGTCTTGTGGAAAGATCAATATTGGGATTTAACGTGCGCGTTAATTCATATTCATATATAACCGATTCAATCATATTCGATAACTGCAACATAGGAAGGCATGCCCGTGTGAGAAGGGCTATTATAGATAAAAATGTTGTTATACCCGAAGGAGCCGAGATTGGTTTTGATATTGACGCGGACAAGAAACGTTTTACCGTTTCTGAAACGGGAATTGTGATTATTCCGAAAAACTATAAATTTTAATTCCACGGATAATTTTTTCAAACAATGCCATCAGCTTAAGAGCGATGGCATTTTTATTAGAGCGGCTTAAATGAACGATACTCTTAAAAACAAGCTTGATCTTCTCCCTAATAATCCGGGGGTATATCAATTCTTTAATGACAAAGGCAAAATATTATACGTCGGAAAAGCAAAGAACCTTAAATCAAGAGTCCGTTCCTATTTTCATGAGAATGTTGATTCACCCAAAACCAGAATCCTTGTAAGCAAAATTGAAGACCTGCAGATTATAGTTACCGATTCCGAAATAGAGGCGCTGGTTCTTGAAAACAACCTCATTAAAGAATTAAAGCCAAAATACAATATCAACCTTAAGGATGATAAAACTTATCCATACATAAGGATTACAAATGAGCCTTTCCCGCAGATATTCCCTACCAGGGAAATAATAAGGGACGGCTCCAGGTATTTCGGCCCGTATACCGATGTAAAGAATATGAAGCATTCCCTAAGGCTTTTGAATACTACATTCAAGATAAGAAGCTGCAAGTATTATATTGACGATGAAGCAATTGAAAAGAAGAAAATAAAACTTTGCCTTGATTACCATATAAAGAAATGCGACGGTCCCTGCGAAGGGCTTATTGGAAGAGAAGCCTACAATGAAATGGTTGGACAGATTGTTAAAGTGCTTAAGGGAAAAACCGACGACCTGATAACCGAGCTTAAGGAAGAGATGAATAAGGCCTCCGAAGATCTTGATTTTGAAAAAGCAGCGGCTTTAAGGGATAGAATAAACCAGCTTACTGTCTATACCGAAAAACAGAAAGTTGTTTCGGATGACCTTGAGGATAAAGATATTATAAGCGCCGCCTACGAAAGCCGTGATGTTGCCTGTACTATACTGAATATCAGGTCGGGAAGGTTAATAGGTAAAAAACAGCTCCATCTGTCGGCAGAGGAGAATGAAGACATTGCGCAGATTTACGCGGCGGTAATTAGATTCTACTATAATGAATATGTTGAAATACCTAAAGAGATAATTCTTGAATCGGAGCCTGCCGAACCTGATGCGATTCTTGAATGGCTCTCTGAAAAAGGGGGGAGGAAATGCAGATTTTCAGTCCCCGTAAGGCAAAGCCCGTCTCTTTCGCTTCTTAAAATGTGTAAGCAGAATGCAATACTGCAGCTGAAGGAAATTGAATTGCAGAAAATGAAAAAGGAAGGGGCAGTGCCTTATGTCCTGTCCGCATTAAAGAGAGACCTTAATCTGCGCAATCTGCCGTTAAGAATAGAATGCTTCGATATATCCAACCTGCAGGGGACAGATACGGTTGCCAGCATGGTTGTTTTCGAAAACGGAAAGCCGAAAAAGAGCGAATACAGAAAATTTATAATTAAAAATGTAGACGGCCCCGACGATTTTGCCAGTATGAGAGAAGTAATAGAAAGAAGGTACGGCAGAGTTAAAGAGGAAAATCTGAGAATGCCCGAACTTGTTATGGTAGACGGCGGTAAAGGGCAGCTTTCGAGCGCTGTGGAAATAATTGAAAAACTTGAACTGAAAGATTATGAAATAATAGGGCTGGCTAAAAGACTAGAGGAAGTGTTTATGCCCGGGAATCCTGAAGCTCAGACAATTCCCAAAACATCCTCTTCTCTTAAACTGCTTCAGCATATAAGGGATGAAGCACACCGTTTTGCCATTACATTCCACAGGGAGAGAAGGTCTAAAAGGACAATTACTTCGGAACTTCTTGAAATAAAAGGAATTGGGCCTGCGCTTGCCGAAAAACTGCTTAAAGAATTTAAAAGTGTAGCAGAGATTAAAGAAACTCCGATTGAGAAGCTGGCAGAATCAGCCGGTAAGGCAAAAGCCGAAGTTATAAAGAACTTCTTTGAAAATAAGGAAAAAGCGGGGAAAGATTTAAAATAACACCGGGCAGCAACCACCCAAATTGTATGCTTGCCGCTGCTTCCTTCCGGACCTCACGGGGTTGGGCATCAATTTGCCGATTGCGCCCGGCAAACCTTTAATCAAGGGGTTCTAAAATATGAAAATCCTTCCAACTATCAAAATTCAATGAATTATTATGGTGTGTTAAATTGCTGGATTTACTTATTAAGAATGGAAACTATCTCATTAAAAACCTGTTCAACATCAATTCCCCCATTCAAAGAAAAATTGCATTTCTTAGGATCACCGGGGCATTGATTTGCGCAGTATTCCTGTTCGGGTACAATAATGCAAGCTTCATTTCCTTTAGGGCCCCATAGAAGGGGAGAGCAGGCTGTCATCGGGCAGAAAAGGGAGACTGTTTTAACTTTTAAGCCTGCGCATAGATGCATAGGGCCTGTGCTGGCAGATACAAGACAATCCAGTGAGGCAAACCGCTTTAATGATTCTCTGAGAGAAAGGCCGATATTAGGGTACACTGCACCCTCAATATTCTGCAATTCAGGAGGCACCTCGTTATCCGTAACTGCTACTCCATAATCTTTCTTTTCAAGAAGTCTAATAACAAGGTCCCGGTATTTATAGGGAGGGAGATTAGGAGCCGAATTGCCGCTTGATGAATGAATCCCGATTAAAAATTTCTTGCCTGCAGAAAATTCTTTCTTAAAGGCAATGGATTCATTTTTCTCTTCTTCGGTAAGAAAAATTTCTGAGGCAAGGTCACTGGTATTCACTCCAATTCTTCTTGCTAAATCCATGCAGTAGTCTGCCTCGTGCCGCAGAGGAGAATAATTATTGCGCGAAACAGTGCGGGTAAATGTGATAAACTGGTATAAACGGGTTCCTTCGCCAATCCTGTTCCTGATTCCGGCGCAGAAGAGAAGATAGTTAATGGTTTTATTAGGAAGCAGCGCAAGGGAATGGGTAAAATTATATTTTCTTATTTCCTTAACCTTTTCAAAAAAAGAGATGCGTTCCTCAAAAAGATCGTCTGCGGTTATAATTGCATCAACGTAAGGATTGTTGAGGTAAATATCTTTTGTGTATTCTTTCAAGAGAACGGCCACAAAACTGCCGGGGAATTGTTTTTTGATTGCCCTCGGAATCGGAGTCGAAAGCACAACATCACCAATCCTGTCGGGGCGCGATATAAGAATTCTTTTCTGCTTCATTTAATCGGGCAGATATTTCTTTAATATTTCAAATTCTTTCTGCCAGTTCAATTCCTTTGCGGCATTAAGACAGTTCTCTTTGTATTTCTTCATTCCATCCCGGTCCGCGATGAAATCCCTGATGGCAGTATAAACATCTTCCTCATTTTCGGCATTGGCGGTAATTCCAACGCTGTATTCATCAACAATTTTTTTCATTTGCGGAAGAGTGCTCGAAATTACAGGCACGCCGGCCATTATATATTCAAATAGTTTATTGGGGAGTGCATAATAATAACTAAGAGAAATGTTTTCAATAAGAGCAATTCCGGCATCAGCCGCGGCAGAATAATTAATTAGGCGGCTGTTCGGCACCATCCCATAGAAAATAACCTTGTGAGCCACGCCGTATTCCTCTGCAAGGGTACCGAAATTTTTCCTCTGCTCCCCGTCGCCGAGAATAAGAAAAACGGCATTATCAATCTTCTGAAGCGCCTTAAAAACTTTCTGTATCCCTCTTCCTTTCAGCAGGACTCCCTGATAAAGGAGAATAACTTTATCCTCCGGAATATTAAGCTCTTTTCTTAGGTCAACCGGACTGTCGGGCTTTATATAGTCAGGGATATTCCTGACGGTAATCACGTTCGAAATGGAGTACATTTTCTCAATAAACTGAGTGTCGAGCTCTCCGGTAGTAAGAACCAAATCGCATTTTTTTATGAAAAATTTTTCAATGGTTCGCAGAATAAAGGAGAGATATTTTTTCTTGGCATGTCCTCCCAGAAAAGCATACAGCTCCCTGCTGTTATAAATTAATTTCCCTTTGTTTTTCCTGGCGTAAAACGCAACAAAGGGAAGAGTATAAATATCTTCGGCAAAATAGATATCGGCTCTGCTCTTTTTAAGCTCGCCGCATAAAATGCGCGCAAAATTAAAATAAAATTTGGATGAAGGTTTCTTTCTTTCGAGAGGGAATATGGTGATATCCCCGGAGACCTTTTTGAAATTTTTAGTATAGAGGTCGAATGCAGTAACCTTGACAGAATAGCCGCATTCCTTGAGAGAATTATAAAGGTTGTTCACGCGGGAATCTAACAGAGGGTTTCCCAGATGGCAAATCCAGATACTCTTTTGAGAATGCATTTTCCCTATAACTTAATAGAAAGAGTGTTGCGCATAATGGTTTTGGCGTCGAACTTTTCTTTAAATATAATCAGGTTCCGGCTTGGAGTCATAGGATTTTCAGCTTTGGTATCCTGCGAAACGCCGATATCCACATATCCGTAGCCATTCTCTGTGCAGTATTTAACAACTTCGTACATTACGCGCTGAATCGGTTTAAGATGCTCATATTCATAAAGGAGCATATTGTAAAAACAGATCGCTACGGTCTCATTGGCAAAGAACATAGAGGAACCGGCAATCGGTTTGTCCTTATAGTATACCATAAACAGCTTGAGATTACCAGGAAGAAGAGTATTCAGTTTAATAAGGTCATCAAGAGAGTGAGTCGGTTTTACATTATGTCTTGACTTGTTTTCGAGAAGTATCGGGTAAAACTCGTCATATCTTTCGTTAATCTCAACCCTGATATCGGGATTGCGGAGGGACATCTTAACATTTCTCCTGATAGTAGGGGAAAAACGTTCAAACAAGTCCCTTATCGGATCAAGTTTAATTGCACTTGAGATATAATGGAGAGTATATTTAAAGCCGAGCCAGAGCATTGCAAAATCAAGATTCTGATTCGGGTGTTTTTCGTAGATCATCGGCGCCGATGTAAGGACAAATTCTTTTATCCCCTCTTTTCTACCCCATTCAAGAAGAGTTGAAACGATTTCGAGGGTTTCTTCAAATTTAACATCCTTAGTAACTATAGACCCGTAACTGGCTCCAACCGGCGATTCAAACACGCCGTTTCTAATTGCTCCCGGAAGAAGGGCGGCAATATTGGAGTTTTTAATGAAAATCAGGTGGTCGAATTTAAATTTCCCGGGAGTGTGATAATCGAAAAATTTCTGCAGGTGAAACATTGTACCGTTATTTGATTCAAGAACAAAACGGTCCCACTTATCTCTCCATTCTTCGCTGTATCTGATAATTTCCATAGAGTACCGAAATAATATTATATAACAAAAATATGAAAAATCGCTTTAAGTTGTAATAAAAGTATTCCTAAAAATCGAAAGAAATAGAGACAATATTTGAATTGCCCAGATCATATTTATAAGGAATAATCGAATAATCAAAGTTAAAATTGCCCCATCTTATTCCCGCTCCCGCTGTAAGGCTCTTTGAATCGAAACCGGAAATATATCCGGCGCGCAATGAGAGAAATTTTTTGATTACAATTTCTCCTGCGGCCTGTAAATGTGCATTGGATGCTGATGTGTATTTAAGTATACCCACCGCCACGTTGATGTCGGAATATAATGCCGGAGCGCTGAATGAATATGAAGCGCCTAACCTTAGATTTTCAGGCAGCGGAGTGGCTTCGCTTTTAAGGTCGTTCATTGTGCCTAGATGCCTGTATGCTATGCCAAGATTCAATCCGTCAACAATGTCTTTATAATAAAGTCCTAAATCAACTGCCGCGCCGTTTGAATTGTCGGTAAATAATTCTTCATAAATGTATTTTACTGTAAGTCCTGCCGAAAGGTTACCGGTTATAGGCAATCCTGAGGAAATACCCGCCATAAAATAATGTGCGTTAAACCTGGCTATCGGTTCTCCCGGATTAAGCCTTATTTCTATATCATTTATTGAAGTTGTCTGGACAATAGCGCCGAATGGAATTCCGAACAGGTTGAAATTCGCGCCCATAATCTGATTGCTTACATCGAAGAGGAGGGTATTATGATTGAATAAAACCTGAGGCTGAGTATTAAATGCCAGGATAGCCGGATTATATGCCTGAGCAGAAGCGCCGGATGAGGTAACTGTACCAAGGTCCGCCATAGCGCTGTTCCGCGCGCCGAAGCCAAGTTCGAGAAAAGATAATCCTGTTTTTCCTCCGGTCTGGCCGTAAGTAAATGAGGCGGATAAAAGGATGAGCAAAAATATTTTTTTCATAGTAATATCAAAAATTTATGTTTATTCCTAAAATATGAGCGTTCCAGGGGGAATAAGGCTCAATAACATATGCGTAATTAATTCCTACCAGAAAAGTAGAAAGCATATAATTGTATCCGAAACCGAATGAAGGGCGTGCGGGAATATCGGAATTGTTGAGCACCCACCTGTCTATGCCGGCTCTCAGGTAAAGGTTTTCAATTAAATTATATTCCGCGCCGAAACGGAGCATATTAGTAGACCCGTTGCTGGCTTCAAATTCGGCGGCGGCAAGCAGTTTTGAATCGAAGAATTTGTATGAAATACCAATTTTCTTAAGAAGCGGAAATTTATCCTCTACTACCTGTCCGTTTGAACTGTAGAGAGTTGAAGAATCCCATTTATATTTGCTTAAAAGATCAGTTACCGAAAGGGAAATCATGCAGTCGTCATTTACAGTGTAAACTGCTCCTATATCAATTCCAAGTGAAGAAGTTGTTAAGTTATCCAGAAGCCTGTAATAATAGAATTTAAATGCCACTCCTATTGCGAGTTTGCGCGAGAACTGGTTTGATACAGCCAGAAAATACTGGTTTTCTGTTGTAGAGAGCTCACCGGTTTTTGTGCCTTCATCGTCTCTTTCATCAATATTCGAAACGCCGGCGCTAATAATTCCAGCGCTTATTCCGGCAGATGGAGTGAATTTGCCGCTGCCTGCAGAAGGCTGTCCAAAACGTCGAGTGAACCCGAAGAAATTGAGCTTTCTATCCAGAGAAAGCATCGAAAGAGAGGATGTAAATAAATTACCTGTTTGAAATACGCTAAGGGCGGGATTATAATATGAAATAAGGTCTCCGGTTGCAACAGCAGACATAGCGTTTCCCATAGCCATTCCTCTGGCTCCGAAACCCATGCGGCTGAAGGCTCCCGGCATACTGTTTAGCTCTGAGAATTTTGCCTGTCCAAAGAGAGGAATATTTATTAAAACAAAAAAGAGAATTCCAAGTTTTATAGATTTCATTATTACCTCACCGCGATAATCTTGCCATAGAGGGGCTTTTCATTATTAATATCAATCCGGTAGAAATAAACTCCGTTAGGAACGAGATTTCCCGCTTCATCTCTTCCATTCCACAAATCAAAACTTTCACCTGCATTGCGGGGGAGATTCTGAATTACTGTCTTTACCAGATTCATTCCGAAATCGAAAATTCTAATTGTTACATTAGCGTTTGAAGCGAGTGAATATTTAATTCTTACCGTTCCGCCGGGGGGAAATGGATTAGGGAATGCATAAGAATCATCTTTAGAGTTCAGCTGTTCCGATGCAAAGAAAATTTTCCAGTCCCCATCCCAGAAATTGGAAGTTATCTGTTTAAGTCTTACAAGTCCGTCTCCGGTGCCAAACCATAATTCGGCGGGTGTTTTAGAATTATCAACCGCACCTCCAAGGAACAAGTCAGAAAGGAGGGTGATATTCCTTTGCGAGTCGGCAATCTTTGGATTCAGCATCCAGGTAATTCCGTTATTGCTGGAACGGTAAAGCCCGTCCTGAGTAAGTGCTATTATATCGGTTCCCGTTACGGCGGCACCGCTTTTAATTTCGGGAAATAGAATATCAAGAGTTCTTGAATCGTTGAGAACTGTTTTCCAGTTCTGGCCTCCATCTTTGGTGTAGCTTATTCCCCAGAATTCTTCCTGAGCTTCAGCCTTCCAGGTAGCAGCCCATATGGAATTATCGAACTGGTTCAGGCGGATTTTCAAAATATGATTTCCGCTAATCGGATTCCGCTGATTTTGATGGGAGAATTTCGTCCAGCTGATGCCTCCGTCTACCGATTTGTTTATACCCCCTGCGGTGCCTACATAGAGGGTATCGCGTCCTACGGCCAGAATAGAAAAGCCGATATGATTGAGGTTTCCTACCGTGCCCGCTTTAGGGCGAAGCTGAAAAATAAGCTGGTCTGTTGGCTTAATGGAATCGAGATTATCGGGGGGAAGAAGAACTCTTTCCCAGGTGCTCCCCAGGTTGCTGCTCTTTCTCAATCCGCTTGAGTTGCTCACTACCCAGATTGTATTGTCAATTATTGCTATATCGCGTATAAAATTTTGTACTTCTGTGGTAACCGGGAGAGCCTTTATACTATTGCTTCCGTATGCAACCACAGTATCGGCAAACATATCAAGAGGCTGTGATGCGGAAATCCATGACTTACCGTAATTTGTGCTTATTTTTATTCCGGTTCCAACGGGGAGCCTTCCCTGCGAAGTCGATTCGAAATGCCATGTGGAGGCTGCAATAATTCCGTTGCCGTATGCTACTGCCGAAACTGATTCGGTCCCGAATGGAGTTGTTCCGTAATAGTTTGTCCAGCTGTTTCCTTTATCGGTGGATTTGCTCAGCCCTTTGCTTGTAGCAGCCCAGATAGTATCATTAACCAAAAGCACCTTCTCAACCGTATTGCCTCTAGGCGTAACGTCCCCCGCCGATGCGTTGGAGGCAAATGATTTCGGCAGCCTTTGTCCCGATACAATGTTTAGGCCGGCTGAAATAATAATAAGTAAAGCAAACTGCTTTATAAAATTTCCTGATAATAATTTTTTTATTCTCATCTGAGTGTCAATTTTTGTGTAATGGTATTGCTGCTTGCGTTGCTGTTATCTTTAGACTGGAATGTGAAAGTCCAGTCTCCTTTTGCCGCCTGTGTGTTAAAGGAGAGTTTTCTTGAGTAGACTCCGTCTCCTGCGGCACTATCACCCGATGTTCTTCCGTTGGAAGGATCGAGAATTACAAGGGATCCGTCATCATAAAGAAGAAATGTTGTGCCTAAAGTTACCCCTGTAGGATCTGTTAAAGTGAACCAGACACTGTTAACATTCTGCAGACCGTTAAGGTCAGATACTTTAAGAGTAATAGTAAACTCCTGATTTGCATCAACGGCGGATGGGAGTGAAAGCTGTGATAGAACCGGGGGTTCATTTCTAACAGCCCCTTTGAATTCAACAATTTTGGATGCAATTCTGAGTTCAGTTACATCTCCTCCGGAATCAGTAGTTTTAACGAAGAAAGAGAGCTCATAGCTGCCGGTAAATGCGCTTTCGGGAAAGGAGTATTTACCGCTGAAAATGTGGTCGTTTGCTGCGGCGTCTCCGCTTGCAGACAGTCCGTCATCTTTCATTATTACTTTGGAAGCCAAAACTTCCGCAGAATAGAGGGAGATAAGATTAAACCAAACTTCTGAATTTTCCGGCAGATTGGTTATTTCAATTCCTGCGGTAAGCGAGGGATTGACTGAATAATCCACGAGAGAGGGGACAACGGGACTTTTGAATGAATATTCAGCCGATTCAGGCGTTACGACAGAATCGAAATCCTTTTCGCATCCCGCAAAAAGGAAAACCATTAAAACAAATAAGGATAATTTTTTCATTGTATTATAGGCGGGTTTTCTTTTGAAAACGGCTTTTAAGTGAATTTGCTTATAAATATTTCGAAATTTCATCAAAAATGACTTTCTTTTGTAAATAGTAGCAAACTCTCTATAAAAGTACTCCAATTTTTATATACCAATATAGAATTTAAATATAACCTGTGTCAAGGTAAAAAAATGCCCATTTTATTCCAGGATTAAGGATTATATTCTCTTATTGCAGTTACTTAATCAGTTTATTAAATTCTCGCAAACATTTTGGC
The DNA here is from genome assembly GCA_023453125.1 of Bacteroidota bacterium. Taxonomy (GTDB): domain Bacteria; phylum Bacteroidota; class Ignavibacteria; order Ignavibacteriales; family Melioribacteraceae; genus JAEXUB01. Next base: position 59,778 of record JAEXUB010000272.1, on the reverse strand, counting down.
GCGGGAATATGAAAAAAAAGTACTTTATTATTGAGTTTATTTCTCTTCTCTGGGCTGCAAAAAATATGATTCTCTTCTTCTTTTTTATGGTCGCATGCGGTGCGGCCGTATTTCATTATGAAGGACTCAAAAACGGTAACGGGGGGTGGGAAGACAGCATTTATGCCTCCCTTACGACTGCATTAACAATCGGCTACGGAGATTTGACTCCAATTGGACTTTACGGCAGAATTACAGCAGTAATATTGGGACTTACCGGAATGCTGTTTGTGGGAGTTGTTGTAGGTGCATCCATAAAGGCTCTGGAGAGGAGCAGGTAACTACCAGGCCGTAAATGGGGTTGGAGAGAATGTAAGCAGGAGAATGGTTAATGCAATCCAGCCGGCTATTTTTCTCCCCCTGTTTAGTGGGGAAAACTCTGTAACCGGAGGATGTTTAACCTTCACAAAGAAATAGAGTGCAACTCCCCATAAGAGCCAGCCGGGCCACCCGAAATTAATCCCCGAATCGAAAAGGATTAATATCAGTCCAGTTCCCCCTAAAATTAAAAGTATTATCAAAAATGATATTCCCAATAATTCATGCCTTTTATTTCCAAACATGCTGTATGTAATATGCCCGCCGTCCAATTGCCCGACCGGAATCATATTCATAGAGGTTACAAAAAGTCCAAGCCAGCCGGCGCAAATATAGGGGTAGTGATAAATTTCAGACATCGGCGGAACAAACTGCCCGGGGCCGGTAAACAATTCCCTTAGAATAAACATCATCATTGTATCGCCGAATTCCAGGTGCATTGCTCCTTTTCCATATTCGGGGGAGAAATAATCGGGATGAATTGCGAGAATATAATTAACGTCAGGCAGGTTAATAAAACCGTAAACAAGAACAATGATGCAGGCCGCAAATCCGGCTAAAGGGCCCCACACTCCGATATCGAACATTGCCTTATTATTGGGCACAACGGTTTTTGTTTTTATAACTGCCCCCATTGTGCCGAAATTAAAAAAGCCCATTATTGGGGGAAAAGGAATAAAGAAGGGAAGTGTTGAATCTACTTTGTGATGTCTTGCTGCAAAATAATGTCCGAATTCATGTACACCGAGAATGAAAATAATAGAAAGGGAATAGGTGAGCCCCTCGCTTAACTGTCCGATTGTATAAGGCCCGGGGAGTCCGGTTACCCAGAATGCCCCTGCAATTGTTGTTGTTGCAAAGGTGACTGCAAAGAGTCCTAAAAAAATAAGCCAGGATTTAATTCTTTCTTTTACCGTGGGCATAAAAATCTTACTTTGTTCTAAAGATCAAGATTAATACCAATTGCTGAATAGCTGACTCTTTTATCGAAGTATTCACCGTGAACGCTGTGTCCGGAATAATACTGGTAATATAAACTGAATCCGCGCCCGAATGATTTACCGAATTTCAATCCTGCTGTTATTGAATTGTTTCCCGAATATGAGTCGAGATGAATCAGTTTAAAGTCATATGCGATATAGGGAGTCAGGTTGCTTACAGGCTGCCAGGGAATAAAGTATTCAAATCCCGCCTGATAATTATCTTTTCCTAAATAGGGGGGGTCAATGTGGAAAATATATGTAGCCCCTGCATAGGCACGTAGCGTATTGTATTTTATGTATGGTAGTAATTCAAAAAATTCTCTGCTGTAGACTCTTGGCGGATGATTATCTATCCAGCCTCCGGTGCTTTTATCTATATGTCCGTCTACAATATGTGCGCTTATATGGCTAATGCGGAGCCGGGCGCCAATTTCATAGTTTCCAAAATCCTTTTTGTATCCGAAATTAATTCCGAAAAGATAATCAACGGCATCAACCGGAAAATGAAAGTTTTCCTCTTTGCGGAGGCGCGTATATGTAAATAGGTCAGCACCAAAGGAGAATGTCCCGCCGCAGGTAGTAAGATGAAAGAAATCAAGTGAGTTGCCTATATCGAGGCGCAGCTCGTTTTCGGAAGTATGGAAGAGGAATCCGAGTTTAGGTTCCAGTGTATTTGCCGCAAAAGGCTGGATATTCAAATTGCCCGGAAACAGCTCTATGTTCCCCTGGGCATTTATTGAAACAGCGGTAAAAAGAGCCAGTAAGAAAAAAATAAAACGCTTCATATAATTCCTTTGTTAGAATTCTCTTCCTTTCCATTTTACCTTTCTATTGGGCAGAACGACAATGGGAAGCAAGAGAACGTAGATAATGAAATAGATTTCAAAAGCTATAAAATGGCTTACTTTAAATTTCTGGTTTAACTTGGCATAGATCTGCTGAACAAAGAATAGATCGGTAAATATTTTAAATGCAGTGAGGTACAAGGCAGCAACACTGAAAAAGAAGGGAAGCAGCAGCATGCATATTTTTGCTACATAGCCCGAGGCCATTATTGCATATCCGTAAAGTTTACTTTCAACCCCCCCAACGCCCCATCTCTTCTTCTGCCAGAAAATTTCACTATAATTCTTCAACGGCTGGGATATCATCAAAGAATCTTTATCCATAGGATATATTATTTCATATTTATTTAAATCGTGAACAGTCTGCATCAGTTTCATATCTTCGGTTATTGAGAATGAGATATTTTCATAGCCGCCAACCTCATCGTAAACAGATTTGCGGTATGCCATATTATTGCCAATGCAGCTTGTAGGCTTGTTAAAGTTAGCGCTCCCCGATGCAACAGTCTGGAGATAGAGGAAATCCATTGCCTGCATTCCGTAAAACGGTGTATCACCGCTTTGAGTGGTAAATCCGAGAACCATTGCCACGTCTTGTTTGAAATAGGAAACAATCGACTTAACCCATTCTTTACGGGGGGTACAATCTGCATCGGTTGTTAGAATAATCTCGCCGCCGGCAATTTTAAGTGCGTGCGCAAGAGCATTTGTTTTTCCCATTAGCCGGCCTATTTTTCCCTGCGGTACAATCATTTTAAAATGCGGCTTTCCGGAAATAAATTTTTCGATTATTTCACCGGTCTTATCGGTGGAATTATCATTCACAATAATAATCTCAAGCTTGCCTTCGGGATATTCAAGCCCGCCCAATGCAGTAAGGCATTCCTGAATCTTGTCTTCTTCATTGCGGGCTGCTACAATTAAGGTAGCAGTCGGCAACTCATCCTTTCCTATTTTTTCATATTTTTTTGAGGCGCCTACCGCGAATATGACAGTCTGTATAAAATATAAACTGACCGCAATAATGAAGATAATTTCGAACATAATGCCCTTTTTACTAAACTTTTATTCAAATCTATCCAAAAATTAAATAAATTTTAAGTCATAAATATTGAATTATTGGCAAATCAATAAAATTTAATGTTAAAAAATGGTTAAGCCCTTAAAAAAATTCGGACAGAACTATTTAATGGATAACAATATTATCAGGAAAATAGTTGAGGAAATTAATCCTAAGGCAGAGGATTATATTCTCGAAATAGGGCCGGGACAGGGGGCTTTAACCAGAGAGCTTCACGCAAAATGCCCTAATTTAACGGCGGTAGAAATAGACAGCAGGGTAATTGAATTACTGGCATTAAATTTCACCGGATTAAAAATTATAAATGAAGACTTTCTTAAGCTTGACCTCAGAGAGATAGCGGGAAAAGAAAAGATCAGGATAACGGGAAATATTCCATATAACATTACCTCACCGATTCTGTTTAAACTGATAGAAGAAAGAGAGGCTGTAAGCGATGCGGTCTTAATGATGCAGCATGAAGTGGCAAAAAGGCTCAATGCAAAGAAAAAGACTAAGGATTATGGAATCCTGAGTGTCATTTTGAGCTATTTTGCAGATGTTCGGTATTGTTTTAAAGTCTCCCCGAATGTGTTTTTTCCCCGTCCTAATGTCGATTCTGCTGTGGTTCATTTAAGATTCAAAGAAATAGAAGATGATATAGATACCGGACTGTTTATAAAAATAGTTAAAGCGGCATTCGGTAATAGAAGGAAGACCTTAAAAAATTCATTTTCGAATAGTATATTTGGTTCTGAAATTTTTGAAGGGTGCGGAATTGATTTTGGCAAAAGGGCCGAGGAACTGGAATTGGAAGATTATCTTTCTTTAACCCGTTTTATAAATAATAAAATGCCCCTTATTCAGTTAAGCAAGAGAAATGATGAAAAAGATTAAAGAACTGATTCTGGATCTGAACGCCAGCGACATTATTGTAATATGTTTTGCTCTCTTTCTATCGGGGCTCAACATCATATTCCATCAGAGGATTCCAACCTGGCATACCAATGTGCTTATAAATATTTCTTTTGCCTTTCTGGTAGTCGCGTTAGCATATCTTCACAAATCATCGGGGAAAGCCCTATGGCATCAGCTTCATATCTGGTACATAGTCCCTACAATCTTTTTCTCTTTTAAGGAAGTGGGATATATGATAAAGTATATCCATATGGGGAAAGACTATGACCAGTTCCTTATTGCAATTGACCGTTTTCTGCTGGGCACCGATCCGACTCATTTACTTTATAATATAGCTAACCCGCTGTTAACAGAAATTCTCCAGATTGCATATGCTACTTTTTATTTTCTCCCGGTGATACTGGGAATAGAGCTTTTACGCCGCAAGAATTACGGCGGTGTTACTTATCTGACATTTATAATAGTTTATGGATTTTATCTCTCATATATGGGATATTTTTTGTGGCCCGGCATAGGCCCGCGCTTTACACTGCACGATTTTGCAAATACTTCAATAGAACTGCCCGGACTGTTTTTAACTGATTTTCTCAGGGAGGTAGTAAACAGCGGAGAAGGAATTCCATCGGGCACTCTTAATCCAGCAATTGTTGTTCAAAGAGATATCTTTCCAAGCGGACATACCCAGATGACGCTTCTTTCAATGTATCTGGCATATAAATTCAAAGCCAAGTCAAAACTCTTCATTTATCCTGCAGGCGTTCTGCTGATATTTGCCACAGTCTATTTAAGATACCATTATTTTGTGGATCTTTTAGGGGGCGCACTATTTATGATTATAACACTTATAACAGGGCGTTATATTTATAATCACTGGTCAAGGCTCAAAAAAGATCCGGAATTTGAATGGGAGAATTCTAAATAATCCCTTCATCAACGTTTTGAATTGTTTCTACGATGTATCGGAAATACCTGTCCACTGAGCAGTTAACATCTTCTCTAAGATGGCAATAGCCTCCGCTTTCCTGCGTTCTGCAGTTGCTGCAGATGGTTTCATGCACTTTTTCTTTGTAGATTTGTATATCGTCCGTATCCGAGTTATGGATTATGTCTACTATTTGCGGAAGATAGGCCTGGACAGAACAGGTTTCTTTATTGGAAAGTGTGCAGTTCCCGTTTTCGTCGGAATCCACACAGATTGCACATACTCTTTCTTTAATAGCTTTTGCGTATTTTTGCATAATGAATCTCCTTAATTAGGAAAAAATAGCACCATGAATAAACAAAAACAAGTAAAACGCATTTTTGATTCCATTTCGGGAAAATATGATTTACTGAACCACCTTTTGAGCGCCGGGGTAGACATTTACTGGCGGAAAAAGGCAATTAGTCTCAGCGGAATGAATAAAGATTCAATACTTCTTGATGTAGCCTGCGGTACCGGGGATTTTGCAATTACTGCAAAAAAAAGCGGTGTTGATAAAATTTTCGGGGCTGACCTTTCACAGAATATGCTGACCCTTTTTGGCAATAAAGCCGATTGGATAAGGGGGAAAACAGTTCAGGCAGTTGCTGAAAATATCCCTTTTAAGGAGAATACATTCACTAATATTACAGTAGCCTTTGGAATAAGAAATTTTTATAATATTCCGGAGGGACTTGCGAGTTTTTACAGGATTCTAAAGCCGGGGGGAAAAGTAACAGTGCTGGAATTCCGCCTTCCGAACAGCAGAATAGTTAAATCTTTCTATATGTTTTATTTTAATAATGTTCTTCCTTTAATAGGCCGTTTAATTTCAAAAGATAATGAAGCGTATACTTATCTTCCCGAGTCAGTAGGGGATTTTCACGAAAAAATTGACCTGCCCGCTTTGTATGCAGGGGCAGGGTTCAGGAATATTAAAAAGTATTCTTTAACATTCGGTCTTACACAGGTTGTTATAGGGGAAAAATAATAGCTTTTTTATCCGGTATTAAATAAGTCGAGCGAAAAAAAGCATCTTGATTTAGCGGATTAGGAAACGTATTATTTATAATTCGATAAATATAATTTACACTAATAATTCTTACGGAACGAAATGAAAAAAGCACTCTTGTATTTATTTCTTTTTACCGTGCCGCTTGTCAGCACTAATGCGCAGAGTGATTCAACCGGAATTGAAATAACAATTATCGATTCCTACATTACCCCCGAGACACCCCATATGTTTGTTCTTTCATTTTTTACAAGTGACAGCTGCACATCCTCCTTGAAAATAGGAGGCAAATACTTCTTCAAAGTATCTGAGAAGCCGACTGATACTCATAAAGCTGAAATTGATATGACAAACCTTCAATTCGATTCGCTCCTTATTATTTATTCCATTACCGCGGTTGACAGAAAGGGGAAAGAGTTTGTGCAGACATTTGAAACGACCCTTTCCGATGAAAACCTTCTGGTAAAGAACAGAGATCTGAACCTTTTCACAACCTGCTGTATCGGGGGCACTTTTTTCGGCATCCCTTCGCCCGGATTAATTATTGCAGGGGATAAAAATTATTTCGCTCTTTCAAAAGAAATTCCTCTATTTTCTTTCTATTCAGGGGGCTATAATTATCCGGCAGGATACTTTGGACTGGAGTATAAATATATTCCTGAATTTCAGGCAAAGCATCATTTATCCGCCGGTTATAAGCAGGTAATTCAAATTCCGGTACTGGAATTTGTTGCCCCCGGTGTGAATTATTTTACCAATTTCCTGGGAGGATACGGAATTTCAGTAGAAACGACAATAGGATTATTCCGTTTTTATAATGTGTTCACACTTTTCTCGCGCTACAGATACAGCAGTTTTCTGGGGGAGGATAAAGGGCGTTTCCACGAAATATCGATTGGCCTCTATTCGAACTTTTTCTCACTTAATTTGTAAAAGGGTTAAATTTAACATAAACTTAATGTCGGTTTAAGGAATTATTGTTTAAAAAAACGGATATTTTAAGCCTATTTTGAAGAAACTAATATATGCCTGAAACAATATCAGTCTCCGAATTAACAGGAAAAATTAAGCAGACTCTTGAAGAGGGATTTTCTGAAATTTCAGTTATCGGAGAAATCTCAAATTTCAAGGCCCACATTTCGGGGCATTGGTATTTCACTCTAAAGGATGCAGGGGCTCAGATTAGCTGTACTATGTGGAAGGGAGTAAACAATTACGTCTTTTTCACCCCGCAGGATGGAATGAAAGTTATTGTATCGGGAAGAATAACAGTCTATGCTCCCCGCGGCAATTATCAGATTGATGCAAGATCAATGAAGCCCGCCGGAATAGGTGAACTGCAGAAAGCTTTTGAAGACCTTAAAAGAAGGCTTTACGATGAAGGGCTTTTTGATGAAAGCAGAAAAAGATCAATTCCGCTATTTCCCGAAAAAATAGGAATTGTTACGGCAATTGACGGCGCCGCCCTTCAGGATATGATTAATATAGCAAGGAGGCGCTTTCCATTTGTTGAACTGATGGTGGTGCCTTCCAAAGTGCAGGGAGAAGGGGCTGCTCAGGAAATTGTAAATGGAATTAAACTCCTCAATAAAAGAGAGGAAGTTGACCTCATTATTGTTGGCAGAGGGGGAGGTTCGCTGGAAGACTTATGGTGCTTTAATGAGGAAATAGTTGCGCGAGCCATTTATGCCTCCCAAATTCCCGTTATAAGTGCCGTCGGACACGAAGTTGATTTTACGATTGCAGATTTTGTAGCCGATTTAAGGGCGCCAACTCCGTCCGCGGCTATGGAGATTGCAACTCCCGACAAGAATGAAATTCTCGGTTTCTTGAATGAATATAGCTCTTCCTCTTTGCTTAAACTTAAGAAGAAGCAGGAAAAGTATAACAATAATCTGGTTTCATTTGTAAAGTCGTATGGTTTCAGAATTCCATACGATATGATAAAGAACCGGAATCAGCAGCTTGATAATCTTCTATCAAGGATTCAGGCAAATATTGAAAATAAGATTGCATTTGAGAAGAACAGAGTTGAACTTACACAAAGATTGATTGAGACATATAATGTAGAACATACCCTAAAAAGGGGTTTTACGCTTGTAAGACAGAATGAAAAGATAGTATCCCGGGCCGGGAATCTCAATAAAGAGGAGAGTTATAAGATTCAATTTTTTGACAACATAATTGAAGTGAACAAAAATGGGTAAGAAAAAAGAATTATCGTTTGAAGAATCATTAAAGAGGCTTCAGGAAATTTCCGATCTTCTTGAATCGGAAGAAGCAGGATTGGAAAAATCGATAGAGCTTTACGAAGAGGGGATAAAGCTCTCTAAATACTGTTATTCGGTTTTAAAAGATGCGGAACTTAAAGTAACAGAATTAAAAAAAGAAATTGAAAACGATCTTAACAACATATAGAATAAAAATGGTAGATAAAGAGAAATACAAAATATTGTTTAAAATAGATTCTCCAAAAGATATTAAGAATCTGAATATAGTCGAATTGCGCACACTATGTACCGAAATAAGGGAATATATGGTGGATGTAATTTCGGAAATAGGGGGGCATTTCGGCGGCGGACTTGGTACTGTTGAACTTACTGTTGCATTGCATAAAGTTTTTGATACACCGAATGACCAGATTGTCTGGGACACAGGGCATCAGGCTTATCCCCATAAAATAATAACCGGCAGAAGGGACCAGCTTCCAACAATACGACAGATGAACGGAATAAGCGGATTCCTTAAACGCACCGAAAGCGAATATGATGCATTCGGGGCGGGGCATGCTTCTACATCCATATCCGCTGCATTGGGAATTGCTGCTGCGCGTGATGTGAGAAAAGAAAAAAAGAAAGTTATTGCCGTTATCGGAGACGGCGCAATGACGGGGGGTATGGCTTACGAAGCAATGAATAACGCCGGATACCTTAAGACCGATATTATTGTAGTGCTTAATGACAACAGAATGTCTATTGCCAAGAATGTCTGGCAGATATCAAATTATTTCAGTGAAATGATTGCGCATCCCGAGTATAATAAGCTTAAAGGGGCAATCTGGGACCTTACCGGGAAGCTGGATAATTTCGGTGACAGGATAAGGAAAGTTACAGCCCGGTTCGAAGTCGGTATTAAAGCTATGCTTACCCCTGGAATGCTTTTTGAGGCTCTCGGTTTCCGCTATTTCGGTCCAATCAACGGGCATAATATTGGTGAGCTGATTAAAATATTCGAACATATAAAAGATTTAAAAGGGCCAATACTAGTCCATGTTACAAGCGAAAAGGGGAAAGGATATAAACCCGCTGAGGATGATGTTCAAAGGCTTCACGCTGCCACCCCCTTCGATAAGCTTACCGGAGAGGCTCTTAAGAAATCGAATGTCCCTTCTTACACTAAGATTTTCGGAGAATCGCTTGTCCAGATATGCAGGGAAAATCCTCTTGTAATAGGAATAACTGCGGCAATGCCGGATGGTACCGGACTTGATTATCTTGCAAAAGAAATGCCCGAACGCTTTTTTGATGTTGGAATTGCTGAAGAACATGCTGTTACATTTGCCGCGGGAATGGCAACACAGGGGGTTATTCCTGTAGTGGCAATTTATTCAACTTTTCTGCAGAGAGGTTTCGACCAGATTATTCACGACGTTGCATTACAGAAGCTGCACGTGGTTTTTATTCTTGACAGAGCCGGCCTTGTAGGAGCCGACGGGCCGACTCATCACGGAACATTCGACATTAGCTTTCTGCGCCATATACCGGGAATGACTATTATGGCCCCCAAAGATGAATCGGAGCTTAGGGATATGCTTCATACCGCTATTAATTGTATCAAAGGGCCTGTAGCAATAAGGTACCCGCGAGGCTCGGCTTTAGGCGTTGAAATGAAAGAAGGATTTGAATCGATTGAACAGGGCAAATCTGAAATACTGAAAGAAGGTAAAGATGTTTGCCTTCTCGCATTAGGAAGCATGGTTAATAATTCGGTAAAAGCTGAAAAAATTCTCTCCGAAAAAGGAATAAGCACGCAGGTTGTAAATATGCGGTTTGCAAAGCCTCTCGATGAGGAAATGCTAGCAAAAGTATCTGGTAGTTTTAAGAAGATAGTGACTGTTGAAGAAAACTCGGTTGTAGGAGGGTTCGGCGCCGGTGTTGCTGAATTTATGAGCGCAAATAATTATAAATCGGATCTCCTCATTTTGGGGCTTCCGGACAAATTTATTGACCACGGCACTCAGGCCGAGCTTCATAAATTACTTCGCCTTGATGCTGAAGGCATTGCCGTAAGGATTGCAGAATTTATTAAATAGAAGGGAATAGATGAAACAGAAAATCCTGTTGGTTGATGACGAAAAGGATATAATTGAATTCCTTGAATACAATCTTGTTCAGGAAGGCTATAATGTAATTTCGGCCAATAATGGAGAAAAGGCATTGGAAATGCTTGCGGAGAAGCCGGACCTGATAGTTCTTGATGTGTTAATGCCCAAAATGAACGGTTATGAGACGTGCTCTAAAATAAGGGAGATTGAAGCATTTAAAACGGTTCCTGTTCTATTTCTGACTGCCAAGATAAGCGAAATGGATGAGGTTCACGGGCTTTCCCTCGGTGCCGACGATTATATTACCAAGCCTATTTCGCCTAAAAAATTTATTGCCCGCGTTAAGGCAAATCTCCGCAGAACTACCGCCGAATCGGAAGAGAAAAACAAAGCTCACATTAATATTGGTCCGTTGGAAATTGACAGGGAACAGTATACGGTAAAGGTCAGTGGCGAGCTGATTGTATTCCCGAGAAAAGAATTTGAAATACTCGCATATCTGGCTGCCAGTCCCGGTAAAGTATTTCACAGGGACAAGATATTAAGCGAAATTTGGGGAAACGATGTTCTGGTTGTAGACAGGACGGTAGATGTTCACGTTAGGAAAATAAGGGAAAAACTGGGCAGGGAGGCCGATTTGATTGAAACCATTAAGGGAGTCGGCTACCGGTTTAAAAATGTGGAATAATCTTAAATCTCATTATATCTCTTCGCTGGTATATCTTCCGTATCTTCTTATTGCAGACGCAATAATTTATTTCGGATTCTTCTTTGCAGTCCAGCCTCAGGATCTCAGCAGGATTTACCTGCTAATTTGCATTATTGCCGCAAACCTGTTTCTTGCCTACCGGATGGGGGAGAAAAGGAATAAGGAAATTAATAGCGTTAAACAGATTATAAGGCTTATCAGGAAAAACGAATTAAAATCGGACGGGGATATAAAACTTGGCGGAAGCCTTAAAGAACTGGAAGACGAAATAAAGAAAATGTTCATAAGGACTCAGAATGACATAGCCAGCATGAAAAAGCTTGAGCAGGTCCGCACAGAATTTCTTGGAAGCGTGTCGCACGAATTAAGGACGCCGATATTTGCAATACAGGGATTTATAGAGACTCTGCTTGGCGGAGCGGTTAACGACCCCAAAGTAAATATGAGTTTTCTCGAAAAGGCAAATAATCACACTCAGAATCTGAACAATCTCCTTAACGACCTGATTGATATATCTATGATCGAATCGGGACAGATGAAGATGAGTTTCCGCTATTTTCATTTTGGCGAATATATTGAAGAGATTATAGGGGATTTTACACCGGCAGCCTCGGCAAAGGGACTCCAAATCAATTATTTGCCTGTCAGGAGCGATTTAATGCTATTCGGAGATAGAGACAGGCTGCGTCAGGTTTTTGTTAATTTGCTTACAAATGCATTAAAATACACCGAAAAAGGGGAAATTTCGATTATTGTTGAGGAAATGAACAAATCTGCCAAAATTACTGTAAAAGACAGCGGAATTGGCATACCTGAAGAAGACCTGCCCCGGGTATTTGAAAGATTTTACCGGGTTGACAAAGCCCGTTCTCGAGAAATAGGGGGAACAGGGCTCGGATTAGCCATTGTAAAGCATATAATTGAGGCTCACGGTTCAAAAGTAGCGGTTAAAAGCCAATATGGTGAGGGTTCCGAATTCTCATTTACCCTTAAAAAATAGAGAATTAGAAGGGAAATATTTAAATATAGTTAAATATTTGACTTTAAGCGGCGTATTTTATACATTTGAAACCCTAAAGTTTTTAGAAATTTGGAGGATTTGATGTTTGCAATTGTTGATATAGCAGGTCAACAATTTAAGGTAACTGAGAACAAGAAGTATTATGTTCCTAAACTTAAAGCTGAACCTAGCAGTAATATTACATTGGATAAGGTTTTATTGCTCTCAACAGATACCGAAACCAAAATCGGCTCACCCCTTGTTAACGGTGTTAAGGTTATGGCCACGGTTTTAGAACATGTTAAAGACGATAAAGTGATTGTCTTCAAAAAGAAACGCAGAAAATCTTATAGAAGATTAAAAGGTCACCGTCAGCAGTTAACCAGAATTGAAGTAACAAAAATAGGATAGAATTCGAAGGAGTTTTATTATGGCACATAAGAAAGGTCAAGGTTCATCAAGAAACGGTCGCGATAGTAATCCGCAATATTTGGGCGTAAAGCGCTTTGGCGGAGAATCTGTTCCAGCAGGCACAATCCTCGTTCGTCAGAAAGGCACAAAATTCCATGCCGGCGTTAACGTTGGTAGAGGCAAAGACGATACTCTGTTTGCAAAAATTGACGGCGTGATTAAATTCGAAGTTAAGAAAGACAACAGAAAATATATCAGCGTTTACGAACCTTCAGTCAACTAAGATAATTCAGATTTTGTTTATACAGAAAACCCTCTCCAATTGGAGAGGGTTTTTATTTTAAACATCTTCGATTCCTGTTTTAGAATCCCAGATTTTCCATAGCGCCGACCAGTTCTTTAACCGCATTCACCGAATTGGTCAGTTCTGCCTGTTCCTGTTCGTTAAGAGCTAATTCAACTACGTTTTCAATTCCATTTGCGCCTAAAACTGCAGGTACGCCAACATAATAGCCGTTAACGCCGAATTCCCCTTTGAGGTAAGCGCAGACCGGGAGAATCCTGTTCTGGTCCTTAATAATGGCTTCAGCCATTGCTACAGCGGCAGATGCAGGGGAATAGAACGCTGAACCTGTTTTAAGCAGTTTTACAATTTCGCCGCCGGCCATCTTTGTGCGGTTTACAATTGCATCCATTACTTCTTTTGCCTTTGCGGCGTCTTTGTATTTTCTCTCGAGCTGTTCCATAACCGGCATTCCGTTAACGTTGGCATAACGTACAAGAGGAACCATCGTATCGCCGTGTCCGCCGAGAACCATGGCATTAACATCTTTAACAGAAACTCCTAATTCCCATGCAATAAATGTGGAGAATCTGGAAGAATCAAGTACTCCTGCCTGTCCAATTACTCTATTTGTAGGGAATCCGGTTACCTTCTGGAATAAAGTTACCATTGCGTCAAGAGGATTTGAAATGATAATGGCAATAGAATTGGGGGCATATTTTTTCACATTCTCCGCAACGGTTTTCATAATCTGTGCATTTGTGGTTAAAAGGTCGTCACGGCTCATACCCGGTTTTCTGGGGAGCCCGGCAGTAACAATAACAATATCGGATCCTTCAATATCGGCATAATTGTTTGTACCTTTAAGATTGATATCGAAACCTTCAATTCTTGATGCTTCGGCAATATCGAGCATTTTACCTGAAGGGAGATCTTCGACGATATCATACATTACAACGTCGCCGAGTTCTTTCATAGCAATTAATTGAGCAAGAACGCCGCCAATCTGGCCGCCTCCTATAAGGGCAATTTTCTTACGAGCCATCATTACTCCATTTTATTATAGATATATGATTTGATATTTATAGTAAATCGAAAAACCGGAATATGACTACCGCAGCGATACTACAAGGATTGTTTCAGTCCCGTCAGGGGTGAAAACATACTTTAATTCCTGCAGAAAGGATTTCATAATATGAATACCCCGTCCATGATCCTTAAGAATATTTTCCGGTGCTGTAGGATCGGGTACTTCTTCAACTTTGAATCCTTCTCCCTGGTCTTTAAGGCTGATAGTCATCGTATCGTTATCTACTGTAACAGTGATTTTCACGATTTTGTTCTTATCCGATTTGTTTCCGTGCACTATAGAATTGGCGGCTGCTTCCGAGAAAGCAAGTGTGAGGTGGTTAAACTTTTCCTGATCGAGATTAATTTCCCGGGCAATATTTAATATATATTCCTCTGCTTCGGGTAAAAGTTCCGGATCGCTGGGAAATTCTTTGCTGTATATTTTTTCTCTCAAATCTTCACTTATTCAATTATTTCAATATTAAAAATATATAATTAGAACGCTTGTAATTCAAGTTTTTTATCGAAAAATCATATCTGCCAATTCAGTTTAAGAATAAGATTCGGGACCTCCCTTTTCAGGTTATCCCCCGTAATAAATTCATACCACCCAAGGAAGGTGAAATTGATCCTTGAAGAGACTCTGTATCTTATTTCGGAAATCGGCCCGATACTCCTGTATTCACTCGATAAAAGCTTTTCTTCATCCGGACCTACATTGTAGATTAAAAGGTCAAAATAACGTATACCCCAGGCCAGTGAAAAATCGGGCGCATAATAACCGATTTTTGGCTCAAGCAGTTTCTCATTTAAAATTCTGGCCGGGCGTTCAGAGAAATTGCTCCAGCTGAAATCCCCCTGTTCCGAAAGCTTAATATAACCGTAGAATGTAAGCCTTACTTTTCGTGTCACCTGAAACGCCGATGAGTCCCGCGCAATAAATTGCCTGAAAGAATAACTCCTGAGGCTTGGATTTAGATACTCATAGTCGAATGTGGTATAATTTGCAGATACTTCTGCGGCATTATTAGTTGTAAAGATTCCGTTTGAAAAGGTTTCGCCGGCTGAGAATTTTAAATAGCGCCTGATAGAATTATTTGAGCTTCTTTCCGAGAAGATATAAACAATTTTGTTCATGCTTCCTTCAAGATTAAAGGTCATCTTTAACAAATCACTGAATTTTCTTTCATATCCGAGGCGCCCTATAGTGAGCAATTCATCCCTGTCGTCAAAATTTTCGATGCTCGGGGTATCATATTTGAGTTTACGGTGGAAAATACTGAAGACAAAATTATCGTTTTCTGAAATCCGCAATGTGGTAATAAGTGAGAGAAGGGCAGTTTCGGCCTGGTTATTTTTCTTAAATTCAACTTTTTCTCTATCCGTAAAAATAAGATAATCAATTCCCTCGATTTTCCTGGCTTCGTGCTTCTCTTCGTATTGGGCGAATGAAAATTTTAAGGAGGAATTAATGAGATCAGACTTGTATTCCAAGCCTCCGGACAGATCAATTTTAAGCTCATTTATCTGAGTATCGTAATTAAGTGAGGAAGCAGCGCCTGTTGCGTTATATCGGGTGTCCCTGTCAATTGTCCTCCAGTAGAGAGATCCGGCCAATTCTGCCGAAATACCTTCTGAAACCGGAAAAGAGCGGAACCGGTTTTGAATGGCATAAGTAGTTTCGGTACGGCTCTGGATATTATTGGCGGAATTGTTTTCTGATGCCGCATCGGCAGTAAAATAAAAATCCTTCCTTTGTTCCGAAAAAGAGGCGGATAGGGTGTTTGTGAAATTATCCTCAAAATTATTGGTCAGGTTTAATGCCGCATTCCTGAGAAGATTTCTTCTCGGCGCAATATCCTCAGTCTGGAATTTTACAATTGAATTTACTTCGAAATCGCTTATCATTAATGAATTGAGTCGGATGTCAGTCCCGTAAATCAATCCGTTGTCCGACTCATTAATCTGCTGGTTGCTCGAAAAGCCTGCAAAGGGAGTAATTGAAACACCATTTAACGGGTTATACTGCAAAAATAATTTAGTATTTAATAATGACGTCTTATTTATTTGAGTCTGCCTGTCGTCTGCAAATGAAATGTTATTAAATGTAATGCCGGTAATAAGGTTTTCGCTGAATCTGTAGCCTCCTATCGCAAAAAGATTATGCTCATCTTTTATATTCTTTTGCGCAGTGTTTACTATCGTAGAATTGAATATTTCTTTTATTCCTCCGAAGAAATATTTCCCCGAGATACCGTATTTAAGGTAATTGGAAAACAAATAGGTGTTTAGCTGTTTATCCACCCCTGTTGAAAATCCCCTTTCGGTAAACTGCTGCATACTGAATGATGTTGTGTCAATAAGCTCCTGAGCACTTAAAGTCCCCGTTAATCCGAATATTAGGAAAAAGAAGAGAATGAATTTAACCTTTCTGCTTTTCACCGGTTATTCCGCAATGTAAGTAAAACTGAAAAGGGGACTATAGCTGTTCGGTTCGCTGAATGACTGAGTATAAGAAATAACTCTCCAATAATATTTTTTGAAGGATGTTAAAATTGCAGGGTCAATAATCTGAGTTATTGGCCTGTTAATTTCGCTGGACGTAAGATTATATTCGGCAATTGTTCCGTAAAGCTCATTGGACTGAATTATTATTTTATAAATCCCGGCCGGATAGGAGCTCTGGAACTGCAGCTTATTCAAGTTTTTAACGGCGGAGTTGTCTGCAGGATAAATTAAAATTGGGCTTTCGAGTACAAGATCGGATACAACCGGTGAATAATCACTTTCAAGATTCCCTTTATCAACCGCAATTATTTTGTAATAATATGTCTGTAATAATGAAACGCCGTAATCATCAAAGAAGGGAAAACCGGTTGTACCAATTAATTTATCGGGGGAGATTGAGAAATCAGGAAAGAGTGACCTATAAATCCGGTACTCTTTGAGATCATATTCTTCCTGAGGGGTCCAATAGAGCTTAATGAATTTTGAACTCCCAGTGTTTTTACCGTACACGCTGATATCGTAAATATTCTTGGGGGGATATGCATTAACCGGTTTTGCGTTTACAGTGATGCTGTTATTGCTTTCATAATTATTTGTGCCGGTCGCTGTTATATAGTAATAATAAGTGGTATCATAAGATAGGGGGGAATCGATATAATGAGTTTCGTTTGTAAAGCCCACTTTTTTAAAATTATAATTTGGGAATTTAGAACGGAAAATATTGTAGCGTAATATTGAATTTACCTGACTCCCATTCCATTCAATTCCAACGGCTCCATCGTGCGCGGCAAAAACCCTAAGTCCTTCGGGTGGGGCAGGGGGAGTGTCACTGTTTGATTCGCTAATAAAGGTTTCCCGGCTGCAGGAAGTGAGGTAAAAAATTAAAAGAGAAATGCCGCAAAACGCAATAAAATATTTAGCCCCTTTTCTCATATCAGATAATAAACTTATCCCCTTTCTCAGGAATAATTACATTATTGAACCCGTTAGAAGAAAGACGCTCCTTAAAATATTCCTGCTGTTCCAATTCCCCGTGAACCAGAAAGAGTTTCTGAATTCTTTCTTTATCGAGGCTGCTGCAGTAATTGAACAGTTCATCGGAATCGGCATGTCCGCTGAAGGAATTGAGCACAATTACTTCGGCTTTAAGGGTGTATTCATCGCCGAATATGGGGAGCACTGCCTCTCTATTAACCAGTTTTCTTCCAAGAGTATATTCAGCGGTATAGCCGACAATAAGAATAATATTGTTCGGATTTTCGACGTTATTTGCAAGATGGTGCAGAATGCGTCCGGCTTCGCACATTCCCGAACTTGAAATAATCATGCAGGGTCCGGTCTGTTCGTTAAGCCGTTTAGAATCTTCTACATCTGTGATATAATTAAGTTTATTAAATCCGAACGGATCCTCGTGTTTAATCATAAACTGGGCTGTCTCATTATCAAAGCACTCAGGATGCATTCTGAATACTTCCGTAGCATTTACAGAGAGAGGAGAATCAACATAGACCGGAATTCTGGGGGCGAGCCCTTTCTCGAATATTTTATTGAGCGCAAATACAATTTCCTGTGTCCTTCCAACGCTGAATGCAGGCACAATAATTTTACCTTTCCTTTGAACGGCCTTTTCAATAACCTGGACAAGCTGATTTTCCGAATCCTCGGGATTATCGTGGAGCCTGTTTCCGTAGGTGGATTCGCATATGAAAAGGTCAACATCGGGAATCTTTTCAGGGTCTTTCAGTATTGGTAAATTGCGCCGGCCAAGGTCCCCTGAAAATCCCAAATTTAAAATTCTTCCCTTCTCTTTAATTGTAAGATATACAATTGAAGAGCCCAAAATATGCCCCGCATCGAAAAATGTGACCGCAATATTTTCATTAATTTCGAATTCCCTATGGTAATTAACCCCAACAAAGTGTTCAATTGCATGCCGGGCATCAATTTCGGTATATAGAGGCTCAAAAAGATTCTGCCCCTTCTTTTTTCTTTTTTTATTTACAAACTCAACATCTTTTTCCTGAATATGTCCGCTGTCCCTGAGCATAACAGAAGCTAAATCCCTCGTCGCGAAAGTGGAATAGATATTCCCTTTGAATCCCCTTTTGACCAGAGTAGGCAGGTTTCCCGCATGGTCAATGTGGGCATGCGATAGAATTACAAAATCAATTTTATCGGGGCTGAAGTATTCAAAATTCCGGTTGAGTTCGAATGCTTCTTTTCTTCTTCCCTGATAGAGTCCGCAGTCAAGCAGGAATGTAGTGCCATTAGCCTTAATTAAATGCATTGAGCCGGTTACTGTCTGTGCTGCGCCGATGAATTGAATTTCCATTATAGTCCCGGTATTATGTGAGTATGAACAATTGAAAGATATGTTTAAAATAAAAAGCTAAACTTTAATAACCCTGTAATTCTTGTATCCCAAATAAATCTCTTTAGCTGCTGTTTTTACGACCGTAGCAATAGGGACAGCAAGAAGCATTCCTGCAATTCCTATTATCTGGCTGCCGATAATTATCAGTACAATAATTGCCAACGGATGAAGATCTGTGCTCTTTGAATAAATATTTGGCTGAATGAAACCGTTATCGATTGTATAAATAATGATAAACATTATTAAAATACTCGGAAGCATCGAAAAATCGCCAAACTGGATGAGAGAAATGATTATTGCCGGGAGTCCTCCTATTACCGGTCCGAAATAGGGGATTAAATGCCCAATACCGGCAATCAGGCCGATTGATATTGCATTTTCGATTCCCAGAATTGCTAATCCTGCCGAACTTAATGCGCCTACAATAAATGCGTCAAAGATCCATCCGCGTACAAATTTTCCAAGCTGCGTGGCTATCTGCCTGATAACCCAATATGACATCTCGAAATACTTGTTGGGCATTATATTAATTAACCCGCGGACAATACGCCTGTTATCTTTTAAAAGGAAGAATGTCATAAACGGAACTATAACCATTATAGCCAGGACAGACATAATGCTCGAGAGAATTTCATTCAAATGATAAAATGACTGGGTGAACTGGTTGGTAATAAAAGTCCTTAACTGAGCGCTTATCTCTCCCGGCTTTACAAAAGGGATATAGGGACGAATTGAAGTCTCAATATTCTTAACAACCTTATTGAGGTTTTCCTGCGAAACTGTTTTTGATATGGTATCGAGCTGCCCCGTTATTTTAGGAATCAGAATTGAAAGGAGGAGAAAACAAAGTGCGGCACCGGTGGCAAAAACAAAGAGAGCTGCAAACCATCTCGGCACCCCCTTCTTCTCAAGAAATGTTACAATAGGATTAAATATCATAGCTATAAGAGTTGAAACGGCAAGCATTATGAGTACATTGAAGAATAAATAGGAAAGATATGCAACAATGCCAATTACAAAGAGTATTAATAAAACCTTATATGTCTTTTTTGAACCGGTGTCTCCAAGCTGCATAGATTTATGCCCATAATGCCTTTTCTAAAAATTTGGAAATATTTTGAAATTAGCAAATATATTTTTCCCCCTTTTAGTGCGGAAATTTAACTCCAGCGACTTTAATGGGCGGATGAATTGGTATTCAGGAAACTCCTGCCCCGGAAAAACATATTGAATTTATGGCTCTAATATTCAATTAATAAATTGGAGGTTCTTTATCTCCGAATTCCTCAGAATGCCTCTATTTTTTTATATTTGTATTATCATTATCAATAAAAAATGGAAATAAAATGGCTGAAGTAGAATTACTTGTAAAAATAAGAGAGAAAGCGGCACAGAGAAAGAAAACAGTTGTACTGCCGGAATCTCACGATGAACGTGTATTGAAAGCCGCTGAAAAATTAACCAATGAAAAAATTGCCCACGTTATTTTATTGGGAAGCGAAGAGAAAATTAGAAATGATGCTAAGAATGCGGGAGTTGATCTTACAGGGGTAAGAGTAATCGATCATGAAAAATCAGAAAAACTGAGCGACTTTTCGAATATTTTCTATAATATGCGCAAGCATAAAGGAATGACTATTGAACAGGCGCGCGAAATCCTGAAGCGCGACATTTTCTTCGGCGCAATGATGGTTAAAGAGGGAATGGCTGATGCTTCCGTATCAGGTTCATTTGCAACAACTGCCGATGTAATGCGCGCATCAATCCAGATTGTCGGTATGCCCGAAGGAATATCGATTGTTTCCAGCTTCTTCTTAATGACCTATCCCGATAAAGTATTCAGCTTTGCTGACTGCGCAGTTAATCCTAATCCTACTGCTCCACAGCTTGCCGATATAGCCATTTCAACAGCTATTAACCATCAGAAGCTTACAGGGGAAGAACCAAGAGTCGCAATGCTCTCTTTCTCTACAAAAGGAAGCGCTGAACATGAACTGGTTGATAAGGTAAGGGAAGCATTGAAAATTGCCAGAGAAAAACGCCCTGATTTAAAGATTGACGGTGAAATGCAGTTCGATGCGGCAATAGTTGAAGCTATAGGGAAGAAAAAAGCACCGGGCAGCGATGTTGCCGGCAAAGCAAACGTTCTTGTGTTCCCCGATCTTCAGGCAGGAAATATCGGCTACAAAATTGCAGAACGCCTCGGCGGCGCTCAGGCAATAGGACCTGTAAGCCAGGGCTTAAAGAAACCTTTCTTCGATCTCAGCAGAGGCTGCAGCGTTGATGATATAGTAAATACTGCTGCTATTGCCTGCTTAATGGCTGACTGATTTTAAGACATACCAAAATAAAAGAGGCTGCCATTGGGCAGCCTCTTCCTTTATAATTCTGATTTCCTTTTATAGAACTGCTTTCAGCGATTCATAGTGAGCTTTTATAGTCTTATCGAGGTCTTCTGTTGTGTGTACAGTAGAAACAAACAGGGCTTCGAACTGGGCAGGAGCAAGGTAAACTCCACGGTTAAGCATTTCATGGTAAAATTTACCGTATAATGCCGTATCAGATTTGAGAGCGCTTGCATAATCGTGAACCGGTTCTTCAGTAAAAAACATACACATCATTGAGCTGATTCTGTTCATTGCATATTTTTTTCCAAGCTTTTTATTGTTTTCGGCAAAGCCCGCTTCAAGATAAGCCGATTTTTCTTCGAGCATTTTGTAAATATCAGGATTGTTCTGAATGTGCTTAAGCACGGCAATACCTGCCGACATTGCAAGCGGATTACCGCTTAGAGTACCTGCCTGGTAAACAGGTCCGCTCGGAGATATTTTTTCCATTATCTCTTTCTTTCCGCCGAATGCTCCAACAGGAAGGCCTCCGCCGATAATCTTACCGAATGTTGAAAGGTCCGGGGTTATGCCGTAAATTTCCTGCGCGCCCCCTTTGGCAACTCTGAAACCGCTCATAACTTCGTCAAAAATTAAAACAATTTTTTCTTCGTCGCAGATAGCGCGGAGTTCTTTCAGGAATTCAGGAGAGGCCGGAATTACGCCGACATTCCCAGCAATAGGCTCAATAATAATTGCCGCAATCTCATTCCTGTTTGCCTTAACTAGCTCCTTAACAGATTCTATATGGTTATAATCAGCTATTAAAGTATCTGACGCGTTAGCCTTTGTTACACCGGGACTTGTAGGAATTCCGAATGTAAGGGCTCCTGAACCTGCTTTAATAAGGAAGAAATCTGCATGCCCGTGGTAGCATCCTTCGAATTTGATAATCTTATCCTTGCCGGTATAGCCGCGGGCGGCTCTAATTGCGCTCATTGTTGCTTCGGTACCGCTGTTAACCATACGGACCATATCCATCGACGGTACTAACGAAGTAACAAGCTTTGCCATTTCAACTTCCTGCGCCGTAGGTGCGCCGAAGCTTGTTCCTTTTTCAATATTCTCAAGGAGAGCTTCTTTAATAAAGGGGGCATTATGGCCGAACAGATGGGGGCCCCAGCTTCCAATATAATCAATATATTCGTTTCCATTGGCATCGTAGAATTTTGAGCCGTCTCCTTTTTCAATAAAGAGGGGAGTACCTCCAACTGCTTTGAATGCCCTTACAGGGGAATTAACTCCTCCCGGAATATATTTTTTAGCTTCTTCAAAAAGCGCTATACTTTTTGAAATATCCATGCTTTCTCCGATTTTATTTTCTTCAATTCTTATTTTGTTTATCGATATATTTTGCGACATCTTTTGCAAAATAGGTTAAAATCATATCAGCGCCTGCTCTTTTAATGCCGATAAGGGATTCAAGCATCACTCTTTCCTCATCAATCCATCCCATTTTGCCTGCGGCCTTAATCATTGAGTATTCGCCGCTTACCTGGTATGCAGCCGTGGGCATCTGGAATTTTTCTTTTACTCTGTGGATAATGTCGAGATAAGCGCCGGCTGGTTTAACCATAATCATATCCGCGCCTTCTTCAATATCGCTTTCTGCTTCTCTAATAGCCTCGTTTGAGTTCGCAATATCCATCTGATGTGAACGTCTGTCGCCGAAAGCAGGAGCAGATTCCGCAGCGTCGCGAAACGGGCCGTAATAACCTGAAGCGTATTTAACTGCATAGCTCATAATAGGAATATGTGCAAATCCTTTATAATCCAGTGCCTTGCGGATAGAGGAAATTCTTCCGTCCATCATATCGCTCGGGGCAATAATATCTGCACCTGCCTGGGCGTGCGAAACTGCTTCCTTTGCCAAAAGAGATACGGTTTCATCATTCAGAATATTCTCGCCGTCAAGAACACCGCAATGCCCGTGCGATGTATATTCGCATAAGCATACGTCAGTAATTACCAGCAGTTTCTTTGTGTTGGCTTTAATTACTCTAACTGCCTGCTGAATTATTCCGTTTTCGTCGTAAGCGCCGGAACCTACTTCATCTTTATGTTCAGGAATTCCGAATAAAATAACTGCTGGTATGCCTAATGCTTCAATTTCTTTGCACTCCTCTACAAGTACATCGAGTGACATCTGGTAAACGCCGGGCATCGATTTAATTTCATTCTTTACCTTATTGCCGTAAATAACAAAAAGGGGATATATGAGGTCGTTTTTTGATAAAGAAGTTTCTCTTACCATATCCCTTACTGTAGGGTTATATCTTAATCTGCGTAATCTTTTAGTTGGATACTGAGCCATTTAAGCCTCCATTATTATTTATAATTCTTTATATGTTTCCATTGCTTTGTTAAAGTTAATCTCAGAGTTTTTAACGCAGTCGCCAACAGCAATTCCGCCTCTATAGTTGCCGCTTAGTATAAAACCCCGGTTCTCTTTTTCAAATTTTTCAAAATAATTCTCGTGTTCAATATATCCGATATTATATTGGGGAATCGCCTTGTCCCAAATTTTATCTGCTGTAAAAACGGGGGCGCCTGTGATATGCATATCGCGCGAAAATTCAGCAATAACCTTATTTATGAGCTCATTTTTCTCCATTTTAAATAGGTCCCCTTTTCTGGCCCCGCCGACAAATAGGGTAAATGATGCTTTATCATCCCCGGCTCTATTAGGGAAAATGGTAGAGCTCCAGATGGCCCCCAGATAATTCCTTTTTTCCTTCGAGGGGATTAAATATCCGAAACCATCCAGCGGGCGCTCTATCTGATTCTTAGAAAAGCCCAGATACAGCACCATTACCGTAGGATAAAAAATATCCTCCAGGTGCTTTGAAAGAGTTGAATCCAATCCTCCTACTTTCTTTGCCAGTTCGTATGCAGGTATTGTGGATATTAAAATTCCGCACTCAACAGATTTTGGAGTGCCGTTTTCTGTATACTCAACCAGATATCCTTCTGAGGATTTTTTGATGCCGGTAATTGAGCAGTTATAATTTAATCTTTCGGGGAAGAGAGAAGCTATTTTATTCGGGAAAGACTGCATTCCATTAACAAAAGAAAACATCTTTGCGCTTTGTTTGGATTGCTCTTTGCTTCTTTTTCTTTCCTTGGCTCCTTTTATCATTCCTTTAATTAATCCGCCGTAAAGTTCTTCGAGGCGGTAAAGCTTGGGGAATGCCGATTTAACGCTTAATTTAAATGGGTCGCCTGCGCTTACTCCGGATACAAATGGATCAATTGCATAATCGAGAAATTCTTTACCGAGCCTTCTTTCAACAAATTGGGCAATGCTCTGATAATAGCCGTCTTCAGATTTACCTATAAAAGGCTCAGCCATTAAGCGGAGTTTCCCTTTGGCTGAAAAGAGTCCGGATTTTAAGAACGAACCGGGAGTCATCGGAAGAGCGTGTAGTTCGTTATCCCTTAAAATATATCTCTTATTCGAGTTTTCATTGGCATAAACCATTTCATCGGCAAGCCCTATTTCACCTGCTATCTGAGATATTAGAGGGGTGGTCTCAAGTCCGCTGTTTGGACCGAAATCAACAAGGAAATTATCCACGCCGGCGGTTTCCATTGCGCCTCCCGGTTCCTTTTTAGCCTCAAGAATAGTGAAATCTTTACCTGCTTTATGCAGCCAGTATGCCGTAGTAAGCCCAGATATTCCCGCCCCGAGTATTACAATATTTTTATTCATTCTTTAACCGCCCCGTTTTTTAATATGAGCTCCTTCAGAGTATTAATGAAAAGAGGAGACTCGTTTAATCCTTCCATCACAATATAATTATCTATTCCTGATTTATCGGCAACGTGCCTGTATTCAATATTAAGTTCAAATAAAGTTTCTATATGGTCCGAGACAAAGCTAATAGGAATTATGAGGAGATTTTTGATGTTTTGTCCGGCCAGAGTTTTAATCATATCCGAAGTTGAAGGCTCAAGCCATTTAACCGGCCCTACCTTGCTCTGAAAGCAGAGGGAATGGCTGTGCGAATTATTTCTGGCTTTCATAACAGCATTAACAGTCGCTTTAATCTGAATGCTGTAAGGGTCTCCTTTTTTAACCAGGCTTACGGGAGTGCCGTGCGCACTGAATACAAGCTGAACCTTGTCTCTCAGTTCCGGGGGGAATTTCTGAAGCCCCCCGTCAATCCGTTCATTAAGTGAATTTATATAACCCGGATCGGTATAATAATCCTTAATATATACAAGTTTTCCTTTATCCCCCTTGTAATGACGGTTCCATTCATTGAATGAAGAGCCAGTTGTAGTTATTGAATAATGAGGATACAAAGGGAGAAGAATAATCTTTTCATATCCGGCATTCTCAATTTTTGAAACTGTTTCATCAGTCAATGGATTCCAGTAACGCATTGCCGTATATACATCAGCATCAAATCCTGAATTACGCAATTCAGTTTCGAGCAGGCTTCTCTGTTTTTCTGTCCATTCGTTAAGAGGGGATTTGCCGCCAATCAGTTCGTATTCCGCGGCAACTTTAGGAGCTCTTCGTTTAGAGATAATCTTTGCAAAGAGTTTTTGTCCGAATGGAAGATTGAATATATCGGGGTCGCTGAATAGATTTTTGAGGAATGGTTCAACGGCATCCAAAGAATCGGGGCCCCCGAGATTGAATAAAACAACAGAGTATTTTTTCATTTATTCCTTTCTAAACAGTGCGCGAATATTTGCCTGTATCTTCTTTTCTTTCTATATATCCGTCAAAAGCCATTGCTACGTTACGTATAAGCAGCCGGCCCATTTCCGTTACAAGAATCTTACGTCCGGCAATCTCAATAAGTCCGTCGTCAACCATTTCCTTTAGCGAATTTAAACCGTTTGCGAAATAATCTTCGAATTTTATATTAAAGTTTGATTCAACCTGTGAGAAATCGAGTTCAAAATCGCACATTACGCGAGTAATAACAGACCTTCTTAAAATGTCATCTTCATTAAGGTGGTATCCTTTCTCAACCGGAATAAGACCGTTCTGCAGATGCTCGAAGTATTCTTTTTCTTTCTTAACATTCTGGGCATATACATTTCCGATCTGGCTAATACTGGTTATACCAAATCCATACAAATCGGTTCCGGAGTGGGTGCTGTATCCCTGGAAATTGCGGTATAATTTCTTTTCTCTCAGCGCTACTGCCATATCATCTGTCGGTTTGGCAAAATGGTCCATCCCGATGAAAACGTAACCGGCCGAAGTAAGCTTTTCAATTGTCATTTTCAGTATGCTGAGCTTTTCTTCCGGTTTAGGAAGGTCCTCTGCCTTTATAAGCTCCATATGTTTCTTCATCCAGGGTACGTGGGCATAATTGAATACCGCAATCCTGTCGGGGGAAAGCTTAATTGTCTCGTCTACGGTTTTTTCGAAAGTGCTCAGGGTCTGAAATGGGAGCCCGTACATAAGGTCAAGGTTAATGCTTGAGAAGCCTATTTCCCTTACCCAGTTAACTACCTGAAGCGTTAATTCCTGAGGCTGAATTCTGTTAACGGCTTTCTGAACCTTTTCATTAAAATCCTGAACGCCCATACTGATTCTGTTAAATCCTCCGTTGAACAGGGCCTGCAAATGCTCCTTTTCGAGTCCGCGCGGGTCAATTTCGCATCCTTTTTCGGAGCCGAGTTTAAATTCAAATTTTGAGTTAATAAATCCGATCAGTTCATTAATTTCATCCGGATTGAGGTGTGTTGGTGTTCCTCCTCCCCAATGGAGCTGAACTGCCTTCCGGTCATCCTTTATTAGAGAACGTACCAGTTCAATTTCTTTTTTTAGATGCGCCAGATAATCTTTAATTCTGTCCCTGCTTCTGGTAATTATCATATTGCAGCCGCAGAAATAACAGAGCGTATCGCAGAAGGGAAGATGATAATACAATGAAAGGTCGGGTGCATCGGTCTGATTGTTGGTTCTTTCTATTTCGCCCCTGAAATTAAGAGGGGTAAATGAAGTATTAAACTGGGGTGCGGTCGGATAGCTGGTATAACGGGGGCCGGGCCGGTCATATTTTTTAATAAGTTCTATGTCGATATTAAACATTTCTTTCCTTTCACTTATGCAAGATGCATTTTTCTGCTTTCTTCGTGTACAATATTTACAAGGGCTTTGGCATTTTCGGGAGCTATGTCGGGGAGAATTCCGTGCCCTAGGTTAAATACATGTCCGCTTCCGCTTCCGAATGAATTAAGAACCTTTACGGCTTCGCTTCTAATGAAGTTTTCATCACCGTACAATACGGTCGGATCGAGATTTCCCTGCAGTGACACTTTTTTTCCAATTTGCTTCCTTACAGAGCCCAGATCCATCGTCCAGTCAAGCCCTATCATATCAGCACCGGAACCGGCCATTAAATTGAGGGAATGATGAACCCCTTTTGCAAAAACAATAACGGGCTGATTAGTTCTCTTTAACTGGGAGATAACTCTTTGCATATATGCAAGGGAGAACTCGCGGAAATCGTTTTCCGAAAGGAGCCCCCCCCAGGTATCGAAAATCTGGACGGCATTAACACCCGACTCAATTTTAGCCGAAAGGTATGCTGCAACGGCATCTGCAAGTTTTGCAAGTGCCTCATGAGCGGCTATTGGATTGCGGTAGATGAATTTTTTAATCTCGGAAAAGTTCTTAGAGCCTTTCCCTTCAACCATATAGGTCAATAAGGTCCATGGAGAGCCTGCAAAACCAATTAATGGAACGCGCCCGTTTAATTCCTTTTTTGTAAGAGTAACGGCATCCATTACATACTTAAGCTCTTTAAAAGGATCTATTGCCTTTAAGTTTTTAACATCCTCCAGGTTTCTTACCGGATTATGGAATATAGGACCTTTGCCTTCATTCATCTCAAGGTGCAGTCCCATGGCTTCGGGTATTACAAGAATATCCGAAAAAAGGATTGCGGCATCAACGCCAATTAAATCAACCGGCTGAATTGTAACTTCTGCCGCAAGTTCCGGAGTCTTGCACATCGATAGGAAATCAGATTTTTCTCTTACAGCCCGGTATTCGGGAAGGTATCTGCCTGCCTGTCTCATAATCCATATCGGGGTAGTATCTATTTTTTCTTTCCTGATTGCTCTTAGAAATAAATCATTTTGTAACTTTTCCAATATTTCCTCTGTATTTTATTTTTTATAAAAACTTATAATGGATTTTGCAATTCCCTCCAATGAGAATTCTTCAGGAACAATATCAACATTAACCTGCGAACCGGCAATTGCATTTCTTGTAGTGTGCCCAATTGCTCCGATTCGGTAATCCTTTAAGAATTGGGACGGGTTAGAAATGTTAAAGATAACCAGAAAATTCGAAAAATTGGAAGGGCTTGTAAACACTATTAAATCTATTTTCTTTTTTTCAAACGTATTTCGTATTTCATCAATCTCGTCCAAGCCCGGCATCTTTGTCTGGTAAACAGGTATAGACTGCACATCGGCTCCCGCTGCCTTTAAAAGATTCGAAAGCTCTTCGCGGGCGATTGATGAAGTGGGAATAAGAATCTTTTTCCCTAATAAGCCTGAATTTACAAGTTCTTCTGCTAGTCCTGCCGCACTGTAGAAACGGGGGATAATGCTAACAGGTATTCCGAGATCTTTGCAGTAATCAGCAGTTTTTATTCCTACACAGGCGACTTTTAAGGCTTTGTAATCAGGTACAATCCTTCTTTCATCAACCAACTTTTTATAGAATTCCACTCCCGAAGCAGAAGTGAAAACAAGGTAATCGAATTGCCCAATATTGTCCACTGCATTTTCGAATAGAGAATTATTTTCGATTGGGACAATATTTATGGAGGGAATGCATACAATCTCGGCTCCCAGATCAATTAATTCCTTAAAAGCCGATTCAACAGTTTTCCTGCTTTTGGTAACTGCAATTATTTTTCCCTTCAGAGAACTCATTTTTTCCTGAGCTCTGAATAGATTCTTTTTAAAACCGTGCCTGCACCTGCTTTCTTCATCTCGCCTGCAAGCTTTTTACCCAAAAGCTCCGGATTCTTTTTAGAACCTTTAATTTTCTTTCTGAAGGTAATTGAACCGTCGGTTTCTCCCACAAATCCGTCCAGATAGAGGCCTTCGGTTTTTACTTCGGCAAAAGCTCCAATAGGCACCTGGCATCCTCCTTCAAGCTCTCTTAAAAATGACCTTTCGGCAAGGGCAGCAATGTAAGTCTTTTCGTCATTTATATTCTTGAGGGCATTTAAGGCAAGCTTGTTTGTCTTTTTAACTTCAATTGCAAGAGCGCCCTGTCCTACTGCCGGAAGAATATCTTTTGTGCTTATTACCGATGATATATATTTATCGAGTTTAAGCCTTTCAACCCCTGCTCTTGCCAGAATTATCGCATCCCATTTGGAATCGAGAAACTTTTTAATTCTGGAAGGTACGTTTCCCCTTAATTCAACAGTGGTTATATCGGGGCGCAGGTGCAGAAGCTGGGCTTTTCTTCTTAATGAACCGGTGGCAACAACCGCATTTTCTTTTAAGGAATTTATTTTAACTCCTTTTTTGCGGGCAATTAATACATCCTGTACTTTGTGGCGTTTTGTTATTGCCCCTATCATAAGCCCTGCAGGAAGCTTCGTCTGAAGGTCTTTCAAACTGTGAACTGCAATGTCAATTGTTCCCGCCAGTAGCTCATTCTCGAGTTCCTTTGTAAAAAGCCCTTTATCGCCAATCTTGGAGAGGGCTACATCAAGAATCTTGTCCCCCTTGGTCTTTATGATGTTGATTTCCACATAAATGTTTTTGTTCTTCTTTTCCAGAAGAGTCTTTATATGATAAGCCTGCCAAAGGGCAAGTTCGCTTCCGCGTGTGCCTATGACTAATCTTTCTTTTGCTGTCTCTTTCAAAATTTAATCCTTTTGATTTTCTTTTAATTTATTTTCTATATCGAAAAGTTCTTTCAGAATCAGCGAATAATTGGCTAAATCCTGATAATTAATTCCTGACTCTGCAAGAGAGCGGAGTTTAATAGTAGGATTGTGAAGAATCCTTCCAATCATTCTCCTGGTCATATCATCTAATTTGGCAAAGTCCTCATCCGATACTTTATGCTTTATTTTCTCAATTTCGTCGGTCCGTATTGTCTCAAAAAAGTCGCGTACGGACTTGATTGTAGGGACCACTTCAAGAGTATTGTACCAGCCGACAAATCCGACCATTTCTTCCATTATAATTTTTTCAACATCGGGAATCTGGTTAATTCTCTTCTGAATATTCTGGTCTACAATTATTTTAAGAGAATCGATGTCGTTATAAAACACGCTGTCAATTTTCTTAACTTCAGGATCAATATCCCTCGGTAATGCAATATCCACAATGCAAATGGGAGCCCCTTTCCTTTTTTTAACTGCGGTTTGAATATCTCCCTGAGTCAGGATTAGGCTTTCTGAACTGGTGGCGCTGATAATTATATCAAAGTTATGAATCTGCTCTTTAAGGAATTGGAATGGGACAATTTCGCCGTGAATTTTTTCGGCAAGTTTTTCCGCTCTTTCAATTGTCCTGTTTGAGATAGCAATTTTCCCTACACCCTTATCGCGCAGATGCACTGCTGCAAGGTTACCGGTCTCACCTGCCCCGATTACAAGGGCAGACTTGCGGTTAAGATTCGAAAAGATTTTTTCAACAACCTGAACGGCAGCGTAGCTTATAGAGACTGCTCCTTCTCCAATGCTAGTTTCTCTTATTGCCCGTTTGCCTACACGGATTGTTGAATCGAAAAATTTCTTTAGGATTGAATCGGCAAAATTGAGGTCCTCTGATATTTCAAAAGATTCTTTTACCTGTCCGAGTATCTGGCTGTCGCCGACAATCAAAGATTCAATTCCGGTGGCAACGGAGAAAACATGTTTCATTGCGCTGCAGGAATAAAATCTGTTAAAGTTCTGCGGTTTTATTCCTGTGACGGGCTTAAAATCTATAAGGCTGTTAATAATCGGGGCAATGTCTAAAGAATTATTTTTTAGGAAGCCGAATACTTCCGTCCGATTGCAGGTTGAGATTACAAATCCTGCATCGAGGTGCTCCTTTTTGAGCCGGGGAATAAACTCTGTAATTTCCTCTTTGCTTAAATGGAGAGCTTCCCGCAATTCAATTGGGGCGGTTTTATGATTTAATGAAATTCCTGCTAAATTCATTTCGCTTGGTATTTCTCAATAAAATGAATGAAATGATTGAGCCAGTTGGCTTGTTATTATCAATGATAGAATTACCAGAATAAATCCTGCAATTGAAAATCCTACTACTTTTTTACCATACCAGTTTGCCATCATTTTGCTTATTATGCCTGCGCCGTAAAAGACCCATACAATAAATGTGGCAATAAGTTTCGGATCGGCATAACTGAAATTAGGAAATGCCTGGGGCAGCCATATAAAGCCTATAATAATGGCAACAGTAAGAAGAATAAATCCAATTACAAAGGAATAAAAACTTAACTGTTCAAGTATTTCGAGACTGGGGAGCCTGTTGAAGAAGAGGCCGAATTTATTTGTTTTCAGATTTTTGTAGAGTGTCAGGAATAATATCCCATAAACTGCCGAAATTGCGAATCCGGAATAGCCGAGAAGAGCGCTTATAACGTGGAGGCCGAGCATCCGGTTACGAAGTACTTCGGGCACCGAATAGTTATGGGTGATGAACAGGGAGGAGATAAGCTGAAATAAAAGGGAAATAAAAATTATAAACGCCCCGGTTCTTCTTATATCGGTCAGCAGCTCCAATATGAAATAAGATAAGGCAATAGAAAAAGCGAGGACAGAGAAAATCTCAAATTTATTCGTAATCGGAGTGTGGTTATACTCAACTGTACGGCTGTAAAGGTAAAAAAGATGCGCCAGAATAGAAATAAGGAGAAAAACTCTTTTTGAATTTTGGAAAGGGAGTTTTTCCTTAATAAAATCGAGTGCATAAACCGCAGCCGTAGCTCCGTATAAAAGAGGCAAAAGCAGATTCAATATGTTAATTGTACTGGCCATATTTCAATAATACTGAAAGTAAAAAAATAGTCTTTAAATTTAAGAAATAATAGGTAAAAAAGGGACTAAAAGTGGGATATTAAAGGGCAAAAAAAAGCCCGGCTTAAGGCCGGGCTTAAAACGAGCTGAAAACTAATATTCTAAGCCAAATACATTGACTTTACCGTTAATATGAAGGGAGGCATTAACTATTTTACCCTTATTATCTACAACTCCCTGGTGGCAGATTGTACAGGTATTGAGTGAATAGGAAATGTGTCCTTCTGGGGGTAAACCATGGCATGAACCGCAGGTTGTCTGGGTACCGTCAACCTTTGTCCATAGAACTTCTTTCTTTAAACCGGTCATTTTATCGGCCGAGAAGATGAACTGGTAGGAAGAATTTGAACGGTTTAACTCAAAGTTTCCGTGGCAATATGTATTTGAACACTTATTTGTTGTAAAGCTGTATGAGCCGGCAATGGTACCCATTCCTGTCTTATTGGTAAGGAATGATACTTCCGCCTTTCCATCATTGTCTATATGTCCTGCCGATGTCAATCGGGTTGGTACTGTATGGCAGTCGTTACAAGCCGCTTTTTCACCCATAGCCGCATTGAAAAGGTGTAGGTCGTGAGCGCCTACCTTAGGTGATGTAACAGCAGTAGAGCCGTCAAGAGCACGGGGAGGTGCAATTTTTTGCTGGTTGCTGAAATCGCCGTGGCAGGTATTGCATGCTTCTGGGCCGTTAGAGCCTGAGTGGCATGTGTTGCAGGAAGGACTGGCAGTTCCGCCGCCGTAAGTAGAACCGTGACACTGTGAGCATTTGGTCATATCCCAGACAGTATTCTTTATAAATTTCGCGTGAAAATCGGCAGAATTTACGTCGACAATACCCGGTTTATGCACGGTAATGCCGGAATGACATCCGGCGCAGCTAACCTTAGCGGTGCCCCCGGAGAAATCTCTGGAGTGGCATTCGCGGCACTGATTCAGCCCCTGGGATGTCAGGATACGTCCATGGAACATATCTGCATTCGAATTCATTACATCCTTTCCGTGAACGGAAATAGGTTCCGGAGCGGAAAGGTTATCTTTCAAGTCGCTGCAGGAAGTAACAACAAATAAAACAAATGGTATCAGTAAAAAATAATATTTAATGTTTCGCATAATCAACCTGTCAGTTTAATTATTTTCTAGTATGGCAGTAACCGCAGAATCCGTTACCGGCAATACCGGTAGGACGGGCATTCGCGTCAATATGGCAGTTAAAGCAGACAGATCCCTGATCTGAATGCCAATCGCCTTTACTACTGCGCATATAGTTTTTAATATGGGTTTTCGGATTAGTGCCTTTAATGCCGTCATTATCAGTATGGCATAAAACGCAGTTAGCGTCGCCTCCCTGAACATCGTGGCAGGAAGCACATTTTTCTATATCGCGGCGGGCCTGAACCGCATGAATTCCACCGCCGGTGCCAACTCCGATTGTAACGAAACCGGCTTTTTTATGATTCGAGGGAATCATACCTGCAATAGCGAAATCGCCCCCTTTCGAATCGTGGCATTCGGCGCAGAATGTTTCCTTATTATGACAGGTCTGGCATTCCGAGGTCTTGCTCTTCGAATCGATGCCGTGTGTGAATTTGAAATTCAAATCGTGCACGCGGGTAATAGCCTGCTGCTTTGCGCCGTCAACTAAACTGTAGGTTGTAAGAGGCGCATAGAAATCAGTCTTTGTGTTTTTTTGTGTAATTGCCGTTGTTGAAACGTGACAGGCTTCGCAGAAAGCATTATCGTGGCACATAGCACAATTATTCTTTCCTGTTTTTGCCTGAATTTTGTGTCCTTTAAGGAAGCCGGCCGATCTGTGGTCTGCCGGGAGGAGATTAACCGTAGAAATATGGCAGCTCTCGCAATACTCAGATGCATTGGTTTTGTTATTGTGGCAGGTATAGCATCCGTCCATCTGAGGGGCTTTAACTTCGGCACTGTAATCGGCCTGAATCATACCTTTATGGCACGATTGGCAGTCCTCCTGTTTCTGGTCGGCAATATGGAATTTATGGTTAAAATAAACTCCTGCTTCTTTTTTAACCAGGGCTTCGTATTTATCCTGATAATGGCATAAGTTGCAGTTTTTGTCATCTTCAACATCATGACAATCGGCGCAGGCAGCTTTTTCAGGAAGCAGCCGTGTGTTCAAAGAAGTACTTTCCGCAACACCTTTATGGCAGGCGGCACACTCAACACTTTCATGCTTTTTATGCGAGAATTTAATAATGTCTTTATTTGTCTTGCTTTCTGTAACAGCCGTAGCGGAAATGGCTGCAATTGCCAGAAAAGAAAGAACGAATAATGACAATACAAGGTATATGTGTTTTATTTTCATGATGTCTTATAAATTAGTGTTAAACCAATAATTAATTTTAGCTAACAAGCGGAAATCGTTCTTATAGATCTTATTGTCCATATATTGACCCTGCAAATCGAAAGAGAAATTCTTCCAGGGGCGCAGGTTAAAACCGGCCAATATGCTTGTAAGGTTATTAACAGCATCTTCTTCGCTAAGTTTGTATTTGGTAAAGGAAATACCTACCGAAGGAGTTAAAAAACCGTCGAAGAAAGAATGACCTGTAAAGAGAGAAACCGCGTCAAGTTCCCCGGCATACCCTAAATTCTTTCTGTAACTGATGCTTCCGAATTCAGAGGATAAGCCTAATGTAAAACGCTGAGAGGTAGCATCCTGATATTTTACATGAGCGAATTTTTCATATACTGTAAGCCAGTCGAAAATCTTATAATCTACGCTTCCTTCAATTTCCCAAGTATTGCCGTAATCGAATACGGAGAAAATTGAATTATAGCGGATGAGGGGCTGGCGGTAGTTGTAATAAACTTCAATGCCAAGATCTTTAATCTGTTCGTAACGTCCTGTAACTTCAAACTTAGCCGTTTCTTTGAAATTAAGGTCGTAATCGTATTGTGCGTAGACATTGAAGATATTATCCATAAAATAGGAAGCTTCGCCGCTTATAAATTTATACTGATTTGATTTCTGCTGAATCAGTACCTGAATCGGGTCGAGATTGTTATTGATTCTCAGTGAAGTATAATCTACAGCCTTGAAGTTTTTATCAATATAGCTGAAGGCAAAATAGGTATTGGGAATAATACCGGTTTCAATTTTGCCCCCCATAATGTAATCGTTCTTCCAGTCATCGGTCAGCTCAAGCTTTTGAAAAGCGGGCACATTGCCCCCGTAAAAACCGCTTACTTTGAAATCCCATTTTTCGAGTTTCAAATCGATACCGTCGAACAATCCTCCCGCAACATTATTGAAGTTGGACTGACGGCCAATTTTAACGGTGGCAATGTCAAAAAGCTTTCTGGCTTCGAGATATAAATTATAAAACCGGACTCTCGGATCGTTATCGAGTGAATTTCCGATATTGGCTTCGATATTTGTTCTTGTAACGAGGGAGAATTTTCCCAGGTTAAAGTTCAATCCGATGTTTTCAAAGGTTCTAATATATTTTTCCGATGAATTCTGGGTATCAAATCTCTCGAAAGTGTATAGCGCCGAAGATAATCTGCCATTAATGTTTTGTGCATTTGCAAGGAAGGGCAGAAAGATCAACAATGCGAAAATTATTTTTTTCATTTTTAATTACCCGCGGAAATATTTATGATTTCGGAACGCTGTGTTTAATTTTTGCCGCTGCTTCTGCAAATTTGAATTCTTTGTAGGTCGGGCTTTCAGGATTGTGGCATTTTTTGCAATGGCTTTCAGCGTCTTTAAGATCGGTCATTCCTTTCTTAATAGCTTCAGCCTGATTTTTCATAACAGCCATAGATTTATAAAGAGAGCCGGCACCGTGGCAGGTTTCGCACTGAACGCCATCTTCAACTTTAAATTTAGCACCGATTAAAGCTTTGTCAACATTATAACCGGTAGCATGGCATTTGAGGCATTCAGGAGATTCAACAGCTTTTTTGCCTGTCTTTGCTTTAGCAATTTCATCGGCTTTAGGGGTCTGGAGTGTCTTGTAAGCATTTGCGTGTTTGCTTTCCTGCCAGATCTTTAACTGCTGTCCCTGTTTCTCGGTTTTGTGGCACATTGTACAAACAGAAACACCTTCATAGCTTGCCTGCTGGGCAAAAGCGTTAGAAGGCAGAACTAAATAAATAGCAACTAGTGCTGCGAACAAAATAGCAGATTTTTTCATTTTTAGGTCTCCCAATAATGTAGAAAATAAATTAAAAGTACATTTTTATCCTTTTTAAGATAAAAGAAATCAGGTAAATAAACAATACCTGATTTCTTTTTATCTGATTTACTAAAAAATAACTATTATGCCTCTTTAGGAGCCATTTTTTCCTGAATCCAGGCTCCCAACTCGGGGTCATTTTCTATCTCTTTCTGAAGTATAATATCCGGGTTAAGTCCTTTCTTTTCAAAGGCTTGCGTGAACAGGAGAGTGGAATTGCTAAGCCTCTTAATATCCCTGGTTCCGTTCTTATATTCCATCCATTCCAGAACAATTTTTCTGAAATGTTTTTCGTGATGATGGCGGTAGGTATGGAGCGACATTTTTCCGTCAATCCAGGTAACGCTCATTGGATATTCGTGCGGATGGAAAATAACAAAGAACCAGTGCCATACAACAATGGCAAGAGTAGCAAGAATTGCTTCGTAGAAATGGATTAGTTCCGATACTTTTATTAACCATACCGGAGCCCAATTGCCTACAATTGTAGGGAACCAGAGAATAAATCCAGTAGCGCCCATAACAATAGTACCCCAAATAAGAGCCCAGTATTCAGCTTTTTCTGTATAGTCGTATTTGTCAAAATGCGGTTTTTGTTTTGTAAGCCTCAGGTAATAGAAAATATTATCGCGTGCTTCAATAAGGTCGCTCCATTTTGGAACAAGATTTTTCAATACATCGCGTCCCCTTGGAGTAAAGAAGAGATAATAAGTATGGTAAAGCCCTGTAATTATCATTACAATTGCAGCGCTTCTGTGAATCCATTGGCGCGCAAATTCCGACATACCGAAGTATCTTAGCATCTCGGCCCACCAGCTTTGATTGTACTTAAGAGCAAAACCGGTAATTGCCAGAGTAATAAATGAAGTTAGGAGCAAATAGTGCTGGATAACCTCGTTTTTGGTGAAGCGGGGGATAGTAATTTCGTGTAGAGTTTTTTTCCGTTTCTTTCTTACTTCATAAACGAAAATTAAGAGGTTATGAGCAATCATGCCGCCGATAACCGAAACAATCATCCAGAAATAAATTGTACCAACAATACTTTCAACCTTTGCTGCTTCTGCATTTAATGTTTTATGAGAATAACTCTGCGAAAACACCGTTGTTGCCCCCGGATGACATTTTTTACAGGTCTCGGTTACATTATCTGGATGTACAGTAGATTCATCGTAAGATCTTGGAAGAATTTTATGAACTTCGTGGCAGTCAACGCACATAGCAGCTTTATCATCGCCTCTCATAACTGCCAGTCCGTGATAACTATCCTGGTACATTAATGCCTGCCCCCCCTGAGAGCCGAAACGAGCGGCAATTCTGGGATTCTGGTGGCAAACGGCACAAGTCTCTTCCTGTATTTTTTTTGATTCCTTTCTCTTTTGCGTTGAATTAACCTGCTTAATGCTGTGTTCGCTGTGGCAATCGTCGCAAACAGGAGATTCGCGGAATCCTTTCTTAGCTCTTATCCAATGTATCGATTTTTCATAGTCGGCTGCCGCATCCTTATGGCAGGTAGCGCAAAGCTGTGGAATATTGAATGTGGAAATCTTTGAACCGGGCTGAATTTTATTCTTAATATCGTGAACGCCATGGCATTGAATACAGGTAGGTGCATCTTTTCTTCCGCCGGCATGAAGTTTACCGTGAACAGAATTCTGATAATTCTGCCCCGGATTTTTAATTCCTAAATCGAATTTTGCCATTATTGTGCTATTGTCATGGCACGTTGCGCAAGTCTTTGCAATATTATCAGGATGCGCCATGCTTGCCGGGTCGCTTATTTTTTTGATATCATGCGAGCCATGGCAGTTCCAGCACATAGCGGCTTCATCTACCCCTTCGTTTAACGAAATGCCGTGTATGCTTTCTCTGTGCTCTTTTGCAATGTTAGAATGGCAAAGATAACAGTCGGCTTTCTGCGAGGTTTTCATATTCTTAGGATGTTTAGCCAGATTGTTCGATATATAATTGTGGCAATCTGCGCATTCAAGATTTTTATGTACAGAGCTTTTCAGCGCGGTTTTATGGTTAACTCCGGTATGGCAGCTTTCGCAAATATTGCCGCTTACCGATTTTGCATGGTAGGGGTTAGCCATAACCATCGACTGATGGCACTTTGAACAGTATTCTTTTACTTTAAGGTTATTTTCCTTAGGCGGTTTAACAATTTCGTGCGAACCGTGGCATACTTTGCAATCCGGCGGATTTTTAACCTTAGTAATCAGCCTGCGGTGAATATCCTTGTTCATAGAGACGGCATATTCCTCGTGGCAGGTTTCGCACTTTACTTTAACAGGTTTCTTCTCTGTATGTTTTTCATCTTTAACATCGGCATGACAATCCTGGCACCCGATAGCATCCTTGTGGACCGATTTATCTATCTTGGTATCGTGGCAGTCAGTGCAGTTAAAATCCTGTGCCATAACGGAAGATGATCCGGACCACAAAATGAAGAAGAAAAGAGGAAGTAACCAATATCTTAATTGCCTGTTCAACATTAAAACTCCAAGTTTTGATTATTTATATAAGAAAATCATTGAGTAAATAATTAGTAATATGAGTAATATGCCAAGTGTCAAGGCTGTAAACCCGAATATTCTTGCAGCGTGCACAAGAGCCTCTGAAGGGGCACCACCTATTTTCTTTTGCAGTTCGGGATTCTGCATTATCTGTTCATATTCCCTAGGGCGGTCATGCTTAAGCTCTTCCATACTGACTTTTCCTGTAAAGATTACAGTATCCATGGGAAATTTGTCCGGGCGGAAATGAGTATTGAAGAAATGATAAGTAAAAATGAAGCCGGCGGCAAGCAAAGCCTCATCGCTGTGAATTATGGTGGCTACGTTGATAAACCATCCCGGCAGTCCGAGCATTGTAAAGAATTCAGGGAACCAGAGAATTAGACCGCTGCTTCCAATAACCGCAACGCCCCAGAAAACAGCCCAGTAATCAAATTTTTCCCAATAGGTCCATCTTCCATAAGGAGGACGTTCTCCCTTGCCGAAGAACCATTTTGTTGTGGCAATGAGCTCTTTTAAATCGGTTAAATTCGGAATAAGGGAATTTTCACCCTTAAAGAAATTCGCAAAGGATTTCTTTCTGATTTTGGACTTCCTAATAAGATAACCTATATGTAAGAAAAAGTAGAGAAAGGTTATAAAAGCGGCGAAACGGTGAATTGCGCCTGTAACTCTGTATCCTCCTAAAAGCTCAGATACGAATTGAAAGACTCCGATATCAGAGAATTTGATTACCATCCCAGTTATTGCCAGTGAAATGAAACTGATAATAACCAGGAGATGCAAAAACCTGGAAAAAGCATCAAATCTTTCGTAATATTTTTCTTCTTCTTTTAGTTCAGCCATTTATTTCCTGCTATTTCTTTTTAATTTTATCTTTCATCAGCCTTAAAAACCACAATAAGGTATGAAGGCCGAAAAATGAAAATGTACTTACTAATAAAATAACCATGAATAAATATGTAAAATATAGGAATGGATATTTATCCTGGTCGTGATGCGTTGCGTGGCTTAAATAGCCAACAAACTTGTGATTTGAATTAGGATGGCACTGACGGCAAGTTTCAATAATATTTTTTCTGCTCAGAGTTGAGTTTATATCCGAAGAGGGGAGAATTTCGTGAGATCCGTGGCAGTCATAGCATTTTGCCGCGCCTACGGAACCAAGGTTTGTAACTTTTCCGTGAAAAGTTTCAAAGTAACTTGATGTAACGTCCTCATGACACTGTCCGCACTGCTGAACAATTGACTGTCTGAAATCTTTTAAATCGACACGGTTGATTTCGTGTGAAAGGTGGCAGTCGTTGCATCCAGGAAGTCTCTTGTCGGTTTTTGTTATATCTGGGCTGTGAACACTCTTTTTGAATTTTTCATAAACGCCGAGATGGCATTTTGCGCAGGTAGCGGAAATGTTTTTGGGATTAACCGTTGAATTAGGATCCTTAAATGGAAGTTCCTTGTGACTTGAATGGCAGTCTACACAAGTAGCGGTTACCAGAAGTCCGCTCTGCAGAAGGCCTTTTCCGTGAATACTTTCTTTATAAGTGGTAATGATTCCCTTTTTGCTTTCATCGATTGCAGTTGCAACATTTTTCCCCTCACGATGGCATTTACCGCACAATTCCGGAACGTTACGGGCAAATGTAGGGGAGGTCTGAACCTTTTTTGATTGAATGTTGTGGCTGGTATGGCAGTCTGTACAATAAGGGGCAATATTATTTCCTTCAAAATGCATCTTGCCATGTATTGAAATTTTATAATCTTCAACCTGCTGCTGATGACAGATTGAACAGTCTACTTTCCCGCTGTTCTTGCAGACCGGATTTTTAGTAGGGTTAACATTTACGTGGCATTTAATACACGACTGATTAGTATGCGCGGATCCTTTGAAATGGTTGAAATCAACAAAAAGAGATACTCTCTTTCCGTCAACTGTTTTATAAAGATCCCTATTGCTATGGCATTTCATGCAGGATTCGTCAGGCAGACTGTCTTCATAAAATACCCTTCTAACCTTGTGCGGCTGATGGCATTCAATACAAACCGGAATTTTATTCGGCTGTTTTTCCCATAGCTGGCCATTGATTACTTTCTGATGAACCGATTCAATCTGGGTATGGCACTGCATACAGGTTTTGGCAATTGCATTCCTGTTGATTGTTGATGCCGGGTTATTATGAGGAAGAATATCATGCGAAGTATGACAGCTTGTACATACAGCCGTAACAGTCAATCCACGTTTGAATAATCCGTCGCCGTGTATCGATTCAGAATAATTCTCAAGAATATTTTTCTGGCTGGTTACAATCAGTTTAGAGACGGGAGTGCCTTCTTTGTGGCAGCTGCCGCAAAGAGAGGGTATATTCATTACATAGGTTTTAGACTTAGTGTTTTTAGAGCTCAAAATTTCGTGCTTGGAATGGCAGGTGGCGCAATTAGGAGCAAGGTTCATCCCTTTTCTAACCGCCTGGCCGTGTAAACTGCGGTTATAATGTTCAGCCGGTTTTTCGTGGCAGTTTGCACAGTCTACTTTTTTAAGTTTTTCATTGTGCGGCAGGTTTTCCGGATTAACGTCATCGTGGCATCCCACACAGCTTATATCTTTATGAACTGAACCGGCAAAGGATTTACCGTTAACAAATAACGATACATCTTTTCCATTCCTTTGAGTTTTCAACGTACGGTCGCCGTGACAATCAAGACAGACCATGTCTTCCTTGGTTTGCGAAAAGCAAATCAGGGGGAAAATCAGTGGAATCAAAAACGATGCTAATAAAATTCTTTTCATTAAATCCTCTGCCGGTTTAAGTATCTATAAATATAAGGTTCCATTTATCCTTTATTTGCCGAAAAATTCGCCGGTGATTATATACCAGTTCTTTTCTTCAAGGCTTTCAAGCTGTCCCCAATAATACTGGAAATCGTGGCTGGAACCCTTTTCATCTTTAATGTAATTCTTAATTGATGCAACGTAACGGTCAATTTCCTCCTGGAAGAAAGAAACCGCATTTTTACCAATTTTAAGCTGCGGAAGTTCGGTGTCCAGATGGTCTGCATCGATGGATGCAATCCAGTTTCCTTCGTAAATAGAGAAATTAAGGAGTTCGGGATTTTCAGAAAGTTCTGAATTTATTTTTGAGACAACTCCGCTTACCGGTGAAAGGAACTTGATTGATTTTTTATTCTGCTTGATTGAGAACAATGGCTGTCCTTTTGCAATGCTCATTCCGAGATTCGGGAATTCAATGTCTTCAATGTTCCCGATTAATTTCTTTGCAAAATCGTCGAGCCCTACTTTTACAGTGCCATCCTGCGAAATGCTTGCCCATGTATGTCCTTCCGAAATGAATACACCTCCCGGAATTACAAATTCGCCGATGTTAACTTTTTCGTTTTCGCTTACGTGGGTAATATGCACTCTCGGTTTCAATTGCTTTTTAATTCTGTCTTCTCTCTTAACCACAGCTTTCTTTACAAATTCAAGGAGCTCATCTTCTGTGAATGGCTTCTGAACATAATCCATAGCGCCGTACTTCATACATTCAACAGCGGTTTCAACGGTTGCGTAACCGGTGATGATTATAACGTCGATATCAGGGCGTACACTTTTAACCGATTTGGCAACTTCAACGCCGTCCATTTCGGGCATTTTAAGATCTGTAAAGAGAAAATCGTAATGGTTTGACTTGATGAGGTTAAGAGCCTCGGGACCGCTATTAACGGTATCAACTGAATAGCCGTCTAAAACAAGAATTTTTCTAAAGCTGTCAAGAATTACATCTTCGTCGTCAACACACAATATTTTAGCTCTTGGATTCGGTACATCGGCTCTTTTGAGCGATTTTGCCTCTTTGCTGAAGTCAATGGAAAGACTTTCTGTAAGAACGGCTTCTCTTTCTTTTCTAAGTTTAGAAGCCTCAACTTTCTTAAGAAACAGCCTGATAAAGATATCGGCTATAATAAATACTATTACCGCGAAAATAAACAGTGGCATAACTATTATTCTCCTTCTAAATTAAACTCTGTCTGTACTGCTTGGAATTAAGTTTTTAATTTCATTCTCAAAATCGTCCGGTTCAATCTGATAAATCCACCCTTCAAAATAGGGATCCTTTTCAATAAGAGAAAAATCCGAAAGGACTTTCTCGTTATATGAGAGAATCTTCCCGCTTACGGGAGAATAAATCTGATGAACCAGGTCGTTTTCTGTTTCTATTTTTAAAGCCAATCCGGCCTGTGATATCTGTCCGCCGGTCTCAATTAAATCAATTTTTCTTATTGTGTCAATGGTTTTATTAAATAAATCGGTAACTCCTACCACAACGCTTTTTTTGCCTGCGTAATAGACCCAGCTTGAATACCCGATCCTGTAATATTTAGCAGGGCAGGGTACAAAGCCTGAAGCATCGCCGTCATTCAGGGGAGATGTCCGGTTTTTTGTTACTTCGTAATATTTAAGACCGCGTGCAACAACAGAGGAAATTTCCTCAATTGAGAAGGGCTTGGGAATAAAATCGATTGCCCCTTTGTACAAGGAATTAATTGCATTCTCAATTGTAGAATATCCGGTAGTCATAATAACGGGAATATAAAGGTTTCTTGCCGAAAGTTCCTCAAGCAGGGCAAAACCATCCATAACGGGCATCATAATATCGCTTATGATAAGCCTGTATTCGGAATGCTCAAGAAAATCCAATGCGTTTTTTCCGTTATCTGCCGGGTCAACTTTTAATCCTTCCAGTTTCCCGATCTTGATTATAGAATCGAGTATAACCTGCTCGTCATCAATAACCAGTATATCTTTTATCTCTTTTTCTGCCATGCCTAAACACTTTTCTGCTCCAGCGGGAGCCTTATTTTGAACATTGTTCCTTCGCCGACTTTGCTTATAACAGCAATAGAGCCGCCATGATTATCAATAATGCCCCAATTGACTGATAAACCGAGACCGGTTCCTTTTTGCCCTTTAGTAGAAAAGAAGGGGTCAAATATCTTATTAATGTTTTCAGGATCAATACCGCATCCGGTATCGGCAATAGACAATTCAGCGAATCTTTTCTTTCCTGCTTTATCGATATAATCCCATCTCTGCCAGTTGCAGTTTACTCTCGCGCACCCCAGAAGCAATCCCTGCCCCGGAATATTCACTTCATAAATCTCGGAACCGCATTTGTCGCACTTCTCAGTTTTGTTTATCATCGTAACATCGCATTCCGGGCACCCGATGTGAATTGTCTTATTCTTGGGGACGGGAATACCAAAATGATTCTTTCCGAGCCCGTACATCGGATCTAAATGGATAAAACCTATATTGGATCCATACTGGACTTTTAATTTAATTGAAGGCTTGCCGTCAATACGGTGGTCGTCATCAATCAGATTATGTCCGTTCGGGCATTCAGCTCTCTTAATCTGAGTAATACCTTTTGGAGAGAGTTCAATCTCAGTAGTTTTTATTGTAATTTTCCCTCCTTTAGGACCGATAGCATCGGTGGCATTAACGAGGAAATTAATAATAACCTGCTGAATCTGGTTTGCGTCCACAGTAATCTGCGGAAGAGCGGCATCAAAATCTTTTACAAGAACAATATTATTAAGTTTAAGCTTATTCAGAACTACAGCTTCTGCCTTGTTGATTATCTCATTTAAATCTGCCGGACTCATTTTAGGAGTAGACTGCCTCGAAAAATCGAGAAGACTCTTAACAATTTCGCGGCT
The DNA here is from genome assembly GCA_023453125.1 of Bacteroidota bacterium. Classification (GTDB taxonomy): domain Bacteria; phylum Bacteroidota; class Ignavibacteria; order Ignavibacteriales; family Melioribacteraceae; genus JAEXUB01. The sequence continues at coordinate 15,091 of JAEXUB010000272.1, read as the reverse complement.
TCTCTTTGTTTCCCTTACAATTACATTCAGGTCTTCCTGAATTTCAGGATTGTCTTTGGTCCTTTTAAGAAGAAAACTGCTGTATGTAAGAACACCTGTAAGAGGATTATTAATTTCGTGAGCAACACCGGCTGCAAGCTGGCCAATAGAAGCTAGTTTCTCGCTCTGGAATAACTGCAGCCTCATTTCGTTCAGCTTTTTTGTCATGTTATTGAAAGAATTGGCAAGCACTCCAAGTTCGTCTTTACCCGTGTGCTTAATTGTATAGTTTAATTCTCCGGAAGCAACTCTATTTGTCCCGTGTACAAGTTCCTTAACCGGTTTATCAACCCATTTCTTAACAAAAACGCCGATAATAATTCCTATAGAAACCACCGAGATAATAGCGAAAATTAATTCGGTAATCTCGCTTTCAAGAATTTCCCCATCAACCTGCTCGAGCGACATTGTAACATCCAGAACCCCAAGAACCGTTGCACTTTTTGGATGCGCATGGCAGTCGGCAGTCCAGCAGGAAGGTTCATTATAAATGGGATTAATAATCCCGTAAACTCTTCCGGAATCAGGATGAATCCGGAAGATACGGGTTCTTTCTTCAATTGAAATTCTCTCAAGAGGCTTATCGGCAGCATGGCACGCATAACAGGCTTCGGCTCTTTTATTTACCATTTGTCCTACAAATGTACTGTCCGAAGAGTACATAACCACTCCTTCTTTATTAAGAATCCGGACAGCTTTTATGTCGGAACCGCGGCCGATAGTATTAATTATCTGATGAATCCGTTCTCTCTGATTAAAAAGCATATCGTAGCGGGTACCGTTTTTAACGGCCTCGCTCAGCTGGTTTGCATGCCTGTCTACTTCGCTCAGCAGCATGTTTGTCTGCGAACGGATATTAAAGTAGGAATACACGCTGATAATGAGCAGTGTAGTAATACTTACGACAAATATGAGCTTGAAACCAACCTTCTTAAACATGAGTCTCTATTTTTTAATCAGTTTGCCCGGTTTTTTATCGGGATAGTTATAATTTTCGTGACAATTAGTACATACCGGTTTTTTGAAATTCTTTTCAGTATGGCAAACATCGCATTCATTAGGTGCGTGAGTTTCGTCTAACTGAAGGCCGGTAATTTTATGATCGAATGTCTCGGCAGTCCATTTAGCGTGGCAGCTTGAGCATTCGTTGTTAAGTTTTGTAAACTTATTTTTTTCAGTATGGCATTTTGAACAGGAGAGCTTAACGTGAAACTTGTTTAATTCCCATCCGGTTCTGGCTTTGTGATCGAAAGGCCCTTTCTTCTGATCGCTGTGGCACATACTGCAGTTATCTTTAACCGAGTGGCATTTTGCGCACTTGCTGTGCTTCTGTTCCAAAGCCGGTTTAACATTTGCCGGTACAGTTGATTTTCTGTGGCATTTTACGCAGCCTTCGTCGGTGTGGCACTGAACGCAATCAAGCCCGAAAGTGCTTACATGTTCATCGTGATAAAAAGTAACCACTTTGCCTTTGTTGAAGTTAGTATTGTAGGTCAGAACTACAGGGCGTTTTACTTCCATATGAGTGGTTTTCTTTGCCGCTGAACTGATTTTCTTCTCATTCTGCTTGTGGCAGGTGGTACATTCAACCTGATTGGTGAATGAGCGGTGGCAGTTCATACAGCGCACATGGTATGCGCCTTTCAAATCAATTTTAGATACATCGCTTCTCTTTCTTTCTGTGCTGTGGCATTCCTTGCATGGAAGAATAGGGCCAACAGGATTATAATGATGGCACATCTGGCATGAACCTGACATATCAGCCATTTCTGCGTGCGTCTGATGGGAGAACCGGACAGGCGGATAGAGATTCGGACCGGTTTTGAAATTATCCATCATTATTATTTTAGGACCCTGGGAAGGGGAGCGGTGTACGGTTTCCATTAAATCCCTTGGGCATTTTTTAAGACGGGGATTATCTTTTGTTGGAATATTTGTCTCGTGGCATTGCTTGCAGCCGGAGGTTCCGGCGTTCTTATCCTGAGCGTATGTAATCTGCCCCAGTAATATCGCTATTAATATAATTTTTAAATATCTCATTTTGCCATACCTCTGATAGTGTATTTTGCTTTGATTGTGGTAGCGCCAGGCAGGCTTATAATCGGGAATATCTTTACAAAAGCTCTATAGAGAAGAATCTCAATTGCAATCAAACCGACTGTAACAGAAATTTCTCCGATTGAAGGATAATAGGCCTTTTCGGCAAACGGGGGATTATATGCAATAAGAAAATTGTTCACTCTGTTCATTATCACTCCCAGAATTACAAGGGAGGATGCAATGAAAAGCCCGTAAGGAGTCTTGGATAATTTACGGGAGAGGAACATTCTTAGAGGGATTACAAATCCTATCAGAATTTCGAGTACAAAAAGTACGCTTTCGGTTGAAAATGTATTAAGGTATACAAACGATTCTCTAATAACCATATCGCCAATCTTGAATGCAAGATAAATGCCGAGTAATGCCGGCATAACATTCCCCAATCCCGATAATACATCCATTTCCGGTTTCAGCTTAAAAGAGCGGGATGCAAGGAGCGATTCGAAGATAACCATCGGGAAACCAACTGCAATTGCGGATAAAAGGAATAAAAGAGGCAATACCGGTGTCTGCCAGAGGGGGTGCATCTTTGGACCTGCAATAACCATCAGAGTTCCGAGAGAGGACTGGTGAAGGCATGAAAGAACTACGCCTGCAATAATGAAAATAAACATTGTCTTATCGAGTCCTTTATCGAGGAAAACAAGGAGTCTTTCAACCTTTTGATTGAATCTTGAGAGAAAACCGGGAAGGTTAACCTTTCCTATAAATCTTTCGCATACAATCGGCAGGAATTCTATATATAGTACTGTAACATAAATCATAACGCACATACCTACTTCAAAAAGAGCTGAGTTACCATTCCAGTTTGGAGGAAGCATAACGTGCCAGATATCATAATAACGTCCGAGATCTACGGCAACTCCCATAGCCACAAAAGTGTAGCCAAGCATAGCAGTTAGAAGAGCGGGACGTACAATAACGTGGTAGTTTTCTTTATGCATAATGTGCCCTAAGGCTGCAGAGGTAAACCCGCCTGCGGCTAATGCAACACCGACAGCAACATCAATAGCAATCCATATACCCCAGGGATGCTGATTATCTAAATTGGTAACGGCGCCAAGCCCGAAAAAAAATCTTCCGGCAAGGAATATGAGTCCGTTTACTGCAAGGGCAATAAGAACAATTACACCCGGTGAAAGGAATTTGTTCTCAATCTGTTTTGGTTTCATGAAATCGTGCATTTATTCCTCCTTGTCCGAATGTTCTTTCCGTTTATTGAGCCACATTATCCCTCCAAGAAGGGCATAAAGAGCAATTGGGGGAACGAAATAGGCAAATAAACCATGCTGAATTGATTCCGAAACGCCGGGGGCGGGTGATTTGCCAAGTTTCGGGAATCCGATTTTTTCAAAATCCTGTCCAGCCAGGTAAAGCCAGCTTGTTCCTCCGACTTCTGATTCGCCGAATACGTGATTCTTATATCTTTCCGGATATAATTTTATCTTATTTCTGGCAATTGCAATAAGCTCAACTCTTTTTCCAAACGTAAGAGCTTCTGCAGGGCAAATTTCGGCACAGGCAGGGAGTTTATCCTGTTTAAGCCTGTCATAGCAGAAATCGCATTTTCTAACTTCCGGCTCAATCGCCTTATGATAATCGTATGCGGGAATCTGGAAAGGACATGCAATCATACAGTAACGGCATCCAATACAGCGGCTATCGTCCCATGTTACAGCACCATTCTCCTGTTTTTTAAATGCCGATACTATACATGCAGAAACGCATGCAGGCTTGTCGCAATGCATGCATTGAACCTTAATGTCGGTTGGTCTTGAAGAATCAACCGGATTATCGTATTCATTAACTACACAAAGAGCGTGGGCATCGGGTCTTCTTTTGGAATTAAAAACGGACCTGTCATCGTACGAATCAACAGGCTGATTTTCCATTCCATGAGCCTCTTTACAGGCCCATTCGCATCTCCGGCATCCAATACAAACTGTTGTGTCAACAAGAACTCCGAATCTCTCTTCTGATAATGGTTCATCCTTTGCAGCTTTCGTAGTCGTCGAAGTTCCTAATGCAGTTGCCGAAATTAATGCTGAATTTCTAATAAATGATCTTCTTGATATGTTTTTCATTAAATACTCCCATTTTTTGGAGTGTTAAAAGGAATAACGGATTATTTTATCCTTTGATAAAATAAATTAATAATTAAAAGATGTCAAATTTTTATGTGCCATAGGCAAATTTCATTTTAAAGGGGATTTTCATACCTTTACACCTATTCTCTGGATTTTGACTGAAATCGATTTCAAGAACCCTTTTTTAGCTCATTTTCGGGCAAAACGGGATTTTTTTTAACAAAAAATCAATTTAAACTTTAATGAAAAAAGACCCAATTGTAAAAAAAGAAATTCTTCGTATCAGGCAGGAAATTGATTCCCTCGATACCCGGTTATTGGACTTGATTACCAAAAGAAGAAAACTTAGTCTGAAAATAATAAAAGTTAAAAGCAAGGGGGCAAAACCAACCAGAGAAGCCGAAAGAGAAAAGGAAATTATTAACAGAATAATCGGTATTGCTAAAAAGAGAAAACTCGATGTCTTTTTTATCTCCGGATTGTTCAGGGAGATAATTGAAGACTCGGTTAATCTGCAGAGAAAATACCTTTCAGGTACTTACCCCAAACAGGTTTCTAAAGAGGCACTAAGCCTAGCTATTCAGGGAATTGAAGGCTCTTACAGTTATCTGGCTGCGCTTAAATATTTTAATGCCAAACGGGAATCGGTGAACCTGATAAGCAAAAAAAGGTTCAATGAAGTCTTTAATACGGTGGAAAAAGGGAAGGCCGATTACGCCCTCCTTCCGATTGAGAATACTACATCAGGGGGGATTAATGAGGTACACGATTTACTTCTCAATACAACCCTATATATAGTAGGCGAAGAAATTTACAGAATTAATCACTGCCTGGCGGCAATAAAAAAAGTACCTCTCTCAGGAATTAATAAAATTTATGCCCACTATCAGGCTGAAGCCCAATGCAGCAATTTTATAGCCTCGCTAAAGGATTGCTCTCTTGAGTATTTCCCCGATACGGCAATGTCCTTTAAGAAAATTAGGGATGAAAAAAATGCTTCGGTTGGCGCAATTGCAGGAGAAGATGCCGCAAGGATTTATGGTCTTAAAATTCTAAAAAGAAATATTGCCAACCAGACAGGCAATTTTACCCGATTTCTGGTTCTTGCTCAAGAGCCCTCGGAACCGCCTATTGGAGTTCCGTGCAAAACTTCAATTATTATCTCTACGCCGAACAAGGCAGGGGCTCTGGCTGATGCATTAATAATATTTAAAAGAAGAAACATTACTCTCACCCGCATTATATCCCGCCCGGTTACCGGCTCTCCGTGGGACGAAATATTCTACATTGATTTCGAGGGGAACTTAAGAGACAGAAAGATTAAAAATTTATTGAATGCGCTTGAAGAGAAAACCCTGTTTTTAAAAGTACTGGGGAGTTATCCTGTAGCCGGCTTAAAATATCTTTAAAAGAATAATTGTCCCTGCAGCAGAAAAGAATTAAAGGAAGGGGTGCTTCCGTTAAATGTAATGCCTCCGTTGTAGCCAAGGCTTAATAAGAAGCCTGTTTCGTTCCCAGCTCTGAAATCAATACCTCCCGCGGCGCCGAAAGTAATTCCATAGTTTGTTTCGCTTATACTGCCGAAGAAATTATTCTTAAGCACCATTAGTCCGGCATGCTCTTCAATATAAAATGGAGAATTTATTTTCTGGCGCATTATACCGCTGAAAGATGCTCCATAAAAATAGGGGTAGTAATTGCTTTCATCTTCAGGCAGAAAGAATTCGGTTTTTCTTATGTAGAAAAGAGATGCTTTAAAATTAAATGCCCTGCTGAACCAGACCGGGAATTCAAACGATGCATTTAAGTGAATACCTGTTACCGAAGCGGAAAGGGATTCAAAATTGGAAATGCCGCCGCTTAATCCGGCAGCGTAATTTTTATTCTGAGCTTCAATCCGGCCGCTAAAGATTAAGAAAAGGACAATCCAAATTGCCGATATACTCCATTGCCTAATTCTGAATTTTAAATCCATTTTTAAAATCATTCCCTCCCGGGTGTTGGAATACTGCAAGTCCGAATAGCGGAAGAATGGCAAATATGTGCTCAAATATTTCTTTTTGTGTCCGTTCGTATTCAATCAGATCGGTATATGAACAGAATGCATAGATTTCAATAGGAAGCCCGTCGGAAGTTGACTGCTGTGTTCTGACAACCGAGATTAAATCTTTTCTTATATCGGGTCTGTTTAGAATATATAGATTGGTATATTGAATAAACAGCCCAAGATTTGTAATGTCTCTGCTGCCAAGGGATTCAGAGTTTTTTATTGAGTCTTTAATCTCACTGCTGATGTGGTCCGATTCCAGGATAGCCTTTATTAATTGTGCGTCCATAAACCGGATGCTGTTGATATCTATATTAAGATGCCTTTTAATTCTGCGGCTGCCGGACTGTTCCATCCCTTTCCAGTTTTTGAATGAATTCTCAACAAGCTTATAAGTAGGAATAAGTGTATAGGTCTTATCCCAGTTTTGAATTCTAATGGAATGAAGTGCAATATCTACAACTTCGCCGTCGGCGCCGAATGAGGGCATTTCAATCCAGTCGCCGATTTTAATCAATTCATAAGAGGAAATCTGAATTGAAGCGACGAATCCGAGCAGGGTATCTTTGAATACCAGCAGCAGCACAGCCGAAAGGGCGCCGATTCCGGTTAATATCACCCACGGTTTTTCTCCGGTGAAAATGCCTATTATGAAAAGCGCGCCATATACATAGAGTATAATTTTTGCCACCTGAGCATATCCTTTAATCGGCTGGCGGGCAAATTTTTCATTCTTTTCCAAATGTTCAGTTACCGACGTAATTAAATTGCCTATGGCAAGAAGGACGAATAAAATTATAAGGGCATTTGTTGAAATTATAATAAAACCTTTAAGCGATTCCTCCAGATAGGCAAAACGCTGTATGATATAGAGGGGGACAATTAAAGATATATATCGGATAATTTTATTGTTGAAAATTACATCATCGATAGAGGTTTTAGTTTTTCTTGTCAGATTCTGTATTATCCTGAAAAAAACTTTTCTGGTAATGAAATATGATATGTATGCAAGAGCTGCAACACCCAGGTATTTGATATTATCGTAAAGAATAGGATATTGCTGCAGCCAATCTTTTACAGATTCCAGTATTGCTTTCATAATTATAGTTTGTCCAGATTTTCTTTGTTCAGCCTGAATATAGACCATTCATCAAGTTTTTCGGCGCCGAAGGTTTTGTAAAATTCAATTGCAGGGGTATTCCAGTTAAGAACGCACCATTCAAACCGCCCGCACTCTTTTTCCTTAGCAAGTTTTATTAAGTATTCAAACAATGATTTGCCGTAACCTTTACCTCTATGCTCCGGAAGCACAAATAAATCTTCAAGGTATAATCCTCTTTTGCCTAGGAAAGTTGAGAAATTATAAAAATATACTGCATAGCCTACGGGGATATTATTTTCGTACGCAATAATTACTTCGGCTCCTTTTTCAATGCCGAAAAGGCTCTCTTTAAGAATTTCTTCGGTTGCGGTTACCTGGTCTTCCAGTTTCTCATATTCGGCAATCTTTTTTATGAAGAATAGAATTGTAGAAATGTCTTTTTCGGCCGCTTTGATAATTGTTAATTCACTTTTCATTCAGAGTACTCAATAGTCCTATATGCAAGAATAAATAAAAAATTCCAAAGACACCCGAATAATATTAATTATTCAATTTCTGCCAGCAGATAGCTTCCCTGAATATTAATAAATAGGAATGATGCATTAAGTTTTTGAGAACCGCTTAAAAAATCAACAGGAATTTTTTCGAATTTTACTCCTGAAATCTCCCGGGTGCTAACTTCTCCGATCTTAAATGAAGAACTCACATCGGCAAGGGCCCCAATTCTTTTAAGAAGCCTTTTAATATAATTCATCTGTTCTCGGCTGCTGAGCTGAGGGGCTTTATACTCCATTTTCTTATCATCCGGCCTGAAGGCTACGAATTTTGCTGCTGCTTCATAATTCTTTGCCTTGCTCATTTCAATTATGGTGCCTATAGTGGACTTGACATCATTATTAGCCTGTCCAAATGAAGAAGCCGTAAATATTATAAGAAAAAGGGGAATTAGCGGGGAAAAGTAGATTTTTTTCATAATTAAGCTCCTTTTTATATTCTTACAACACGCAGAGAAACAAGTTCCTAAAATGCGAAGTGTTTAATAGCTTCTCCTTTGCTTCCTATTTCAGTCATAGCTTCTATACCAATTTGCAGATGCAGATCAACAAATTTTTCCGTCACTTTTTTGTCCGATTCTTCGGTCTTAATTCCTTCCGGAAACATCGGGAGGTCCGAAACAAGCAATAATGCGCCTCTTGCAATCTGGTTTACGTAACCGGCAATAAATAAAGTCGCCGTTTCCATATCAATTCCAATTGCGCCGATGGTTCTTAAATAATCCTTGAATTCTTCATCATACTCCCATAATCTTCTGTTTGTGGTATATATCACACCTGTGCGGTATTCCACGTTATGGTTAATAATTTTATCTGAGACAAATTTGTGGAGTTTAAATGAGGGAAGGGCAGGAACCTCCTGTGGAGCGTAATCGTTGCTTGTACCTTCTCCCCTTATTGCCGCAATCGGAAGAATAAAATGTCCTATTTCAGTTGAGTCTTTCAAGCCTCCGCATTTGCCCAGAAAAAGAACTCCTTTGGGAGCGCGGGCGGTCAGAAGATCCATAATTGTTGCCGCGTTCGGAGAGCCGATGCCGAAATTGATAATTGTCAGGCCATTATTGTTGGTAGCTGACTGCATCGGTTTGCCAATCCCGTTAACATTACAGTCAAAAATCTCTGCAAACTTTGTTACGTAATTTTGGAAATTGGTTAAAAGCAGATAATCTCCTATTTCATCAAGCGGAGTTCCGGTGTATCTCGGGAACCAGTTTCTGGCAATGTCGATTTTTGATTTCATATAATTCCTTAACTTTTCATTTTTTTTCTAAAATTTTTACCTGCCATCCATTTATCGGCATATATAACCAATAATGAGAATAAATACCCCATTAAACTCCCTATAACAGCCCCTCCAAGAATATCGGAAGGATAGTGTACTCCGCAATAAGGACGGGAAAATGCAATCAGAAATGCGGAAATGAGGAGTATCCATTTAAGTTTAGGGTAGATTCTAAGCAGCAGTAGTGCAATTGTAAAATTGTTTACAGCGTGCGAAGAGGGAAAAGAGAAAGATTCTGTGCACGAAGCAAGAATATTTACATCCGGAAGGGCATTGCATGGCCTTATTCTTGCAAACAGGTCTTTAAGAAAATGGCTGCTTATCTGATCCGAAACGGTAATGGCAAGAATAATTGCAACCGCGGTAATTTTTCCTATTCTTCCCCCTTTTATAAAGAGGATTAACCAAAGTATAAGATAAACCAGGTACCAGTGTTTTACTTCCGTAATAAAAGGGAAGAATTTATCAAACAGGCGGTTAGAAAGCGTTTGGTTGATAAAATAAAATACCTGGAGGTCTATGTTGTATAAAAAGTCGATCATATTTTTTTTGATTATTAGCTAAAAAATCATTATTTAATGCATAAGATTATAAAATATTTTCCATTTAGTCAGATTTCCTAAAGATATTTATCAGGCAAAAATAGCTAAAAGTGACTACAAATACGACTAAATCAGCCCAAATTAAAGAGGATAGTTTAATAGAGGAAGCCAAAAAGCATTTATTGGCACCTTTCAGGGCGCTTGCGTATTTTACCGCAACAGCGGGCATTTTTGCCCTATTCTTCGAAGTGCAGTATTTGGCAGAACACGCAGTGCCTATTTATGTTGCCCGGCTTTCTGCAATTATAATTGCTTTTTTCCTTTTAACTCTTTCCTATTTCCGGACAGGCAAACACCATCCCGTATTTTTAGTCCACTTTCTGTTAATTACAATTATTCTCTCTTTCGGCAGTATAATCTTCCTTATTCCGGCTACATTTACGGTCAATTCGCACATACTTAGTTTAATTATCTTTACTGCGGCATTATTTCTAAGCTGGGATGTCAAGAATCAGATTATAGTTGCAATTTACTACAACATAGTTTTTGCAGCTTCAATTCTGCTGACTGATAAATCAATTCTCCTATTGCCGAATGTTTTTGAATCGGTATTATTAGTTTTATTTATAAGTGTAATGGCTGTTGTAGCCAGTGCGGTTAATTACAAGCTGCGAAAAGTGAGCATTCAGAAATCGATGGAAGTCTCCATATCCGAAAAAAAATTCAGGAATATATTCGAGAATTCAGCCGAAGGAATATTTCAATGCACACTCGAAGGACAGTTCCTTACTGCAAATCTAAGTCTTGCCAAAATGCTGGCAGTTAATACCGAAGAGGATCTGCTGAATCTTAATTTGTTTAAGAATGTCTTTAAACGTCCCGGCGATGTTGAACTGTTGAATAAATTATTCGAAAAACAGTCAAAGATAAAAAATTTCCGGGTGCTCCTGAAAAGAAGCGACAATTTGGATTTGTTTGCTAAAATGAATATCAGGCTCAGCTACAATGAGGATAATAATCCCGCATTCTATGAAGGAAGCATCATTGATATTACCCAGCAGGTAATGGCCGAAGCCGAAAGACAAAAGGCTCTTGATGCTCTGAGGGACGAAAAAACCAAAATCGAAATTTCAGCACAAAGAGCCAGACAGGAAAGTCAGTACAAGACCAAATTTCTTGCTGGTATGAGCCACGAAATTAGGACTCCAATGAATTCAATTATGGGATTCCTGACACTCGTTGAAAATGACCTTTTTGATGATAAAGAAGAGATGAAAAGTTTTGCCAAGGATGTAAGAACCGCGTCAGATACTCTACTGCAAATTATTAATAACATACTTGATATAAGCAAAATTGAAGCAGGAAAGATGGAACTCAATATAATTGAGTTTGCTCTTAGGCAGGAGGTTGACAAAGCTCTTGCAATCATAAAGCAGGCAATGAAATCCAAAGGGCTTCAGTTGAATTCTATTATTGACGAGAATATTCCGGAAGGGCTGATAGGGGATGCAACCAGGTACAGACAAATTATACTGAATCTTTTATCGAATGCTCATAAGTATACCGAAAAGGGGGAAGTATCATTATCGCTTAAGTGCATCGAAAGGAGTGAGGATTCAATTACCATTCTTACATCCGTGAAAGATACCGGTCCCGGAATACCAAAGGAAAAAATATCCAAGCTCTTTGAGGCTTATTCCCAGCTGGATGCATCGCAAAGTATTAAAGGAACCGGTCTTGGTCTTCTAATCTGCAAAGAATTTGTACAGCTGATGGGGGGAGAAATAAATATTGAGAGTACCGAAGGAGTTGGCAGCAATTTCTTTTTTACTCTTACATTTAAAATATCGGAAAGCGGAAAGAAAGAGGTTCCTGCAGAAAAGATAGTTCAGGAAGAGATTCCGAATAAGGAGGCAAAACCCCTAATTGATAAAATCCCTCCAAAATTTCAGGAGATTATTGCTGAGTCCCGGGAGGAAATAGATGAAATTCTTGATTCTTCCCTTGAGGAGGAACCAAAATCGGACAAAAAGACGCTTCTGCTGGTTGAAGATAACCCGATAAGCCAGAGCCTCGAACTGAAAATATTGAGAGAGGTAGGCTATAATGTTGAAGCTGTATCTAACGGTACTGATGCCATAGCTGCAATTAAAACGGGAAAATTTGACCTTGTTCTTATGGATATAGAAATGGACGATATGGACGGTATTACAGCCACCAAAACTGTGCGCGCACTCCCCGGCAGGGTGGCAAAAGTGCCTATTATTGCAGTTACGGCCCATTCAAGCATGAAAGACAGGGAAATGTGCATAAACGGCGGTATGGACGATTATATTGCTAAACCGATAAATATCCATTTTCTTAAGATTACAATAGACCAGTGGCTTCACTCGGAACGCTGATTTTTCACTCGAAAATTACCCCCCTTTTACTTAACTTTACACGCATCTTTAAACATAAAAAGTGAGAACGAAATGTTGACACAAGACTACATTGCTCTAGAAGAAAAATACGGAGCACATAACTATCATCCTCTTCCTGTCGTACTTTCCAGGGGGGAAGGAATTTTCTTATGGGACGTAGAAGGTAAAAAATATTTTGATTTTCTCTCGGCATATTCGGCTGTTAACCAGGGGCATTGCCATCCGAAAATTATTAATACTTTATGTGAACAGGCTAAGACACTTACTCTTACATCAAGGGCATTCTATAATGATTGTCTCGGTGCATATGAAAAATATATAACTGAGTATTTCGGATATCAGAAAATGCTTCCGATGAATTCAGGCGCCGAAGCGGATGAAACTGCATTAAAATTGTGCCGCCGCTGGGCTTATGACAAAAAAGGAATTGCTGAAAATGAAGCTAAAATAATTGTTTGCGAAGGAAACTTCCACGGCAGGACAATCACAGTTATCTCAATGTCTAACGACCCCGATTCATATAAGGGATTCGGCCCTTATACACCGGGCTTCATAAAAATACCTTATAATGATCTGAAATCACTTGAAGCTGCATTAGCCGATCCAACCGTAGCAGGTTTTCTTGTTGAACCGATTCAGGGGGAAGCCGGCGTTGTTGTTCCTGATGAAGGATATCTGAAAAAAGCCTATGAAATGTGCAAGGCAAAGAACGTCCTCTTTATAGCTGACGAAGTTCAGACAGGGCTTGCCAGAACAGGTAAAATGCTCGCAGTTGATCATGAAGGAATTAAACCCGACATTCTCATTCTCGGAAAAGCATTGTCAGGCGGCTCCATGCCTATCTCTGCAGTTCTTGCCGATGATGAAGTAATGCTCGTTATCAAACCGGGAGAACATGGCTCAACATTCGGCGGAAATCCTCTTGCCGCAAAAGTTGCAATGGCTGCGCTTGAAGTTCTTAAAGAAGAAAAACTAGCCGAAAATGCAGAAAAAATGGGCAAACTCTTCCGTGAGGAAGCTTCTAAAATTAAATCTGATATGGTTGAGCTTGTACGCGGTAAAGGCTTGCTGAACGCAATTGTAATTAAGCCTAAAAACGGTAAAAAAGCATGGGATGTTTGCCTTCAGATGAAGGAAAACGGATTGCTTGCAAAGCCTACACACGAGCATATAATCCGCTTTGCTCCTCCATTGGTTATAAATGAAGCTCAGATTAAAGAAGCTGTAGAAATTATTAAGAAATCAATTCTTCAGATCAGCGGAGAATAAGGAATTTCTAAATTCCGGATTTATACAGAGACGCCTCACGGGCGTCTCTGTAAGTTTAAAAAGGGAGCGGAAGTATGGAAATTAAAACGGCTGCATTCGATTTAGTATCAAAAGGATTCAATGATATCGTTGATATAACCCCAAAGGTACAGGAAATACTCACTGACTCTGATTTTAATGAAGGCAGTATCCTTGTTTTTGTCCCCGGTTCTACAGCCGGAATAACAACAATTGAATATGAACCGGGCCTGCTTAGAGACTATCCGGAATTTATGGAAAAACTTGTTCCATCTGGGAAAAGTTACAATCACGATGAAGCCTGGCACGACGGGAATGGATATGCTCATATCAGGGCTTCGCTACAGGGGGCTTCACTTACAATCCCGTTTATTGGAGGGGAATTGCTGTTAGGAACCTGGCAGCAGATAATCTTTGTTGATTTTGACAACAAAGCCAGAAACAGAAAAATTATAGTTCAAATAACAGGTAAAAAAATATGAAAAACAGACTACTTATTACGGCATTACTTATAATCATTTCTTTTTCAGTCTATTTAGGATGGGGGGATAAAGGGCATAAGATTGTGGCCTCCAATGCAATGAAAAATCTGTCGGGATCTATGTTCATACCAAAGGACTGGCAGAAATATGTAATTGACCATTCTGTCGATCCGGATTACAGAAAAGGGGAGGATAAGACTGAAGCTCCCAAACACTTTATTGATATCGATTATTACAAGGAATTTCTTAAAGGAGAAATGATTCAAAATCTCGATTCTCTAAAAAAGAAATACCCCGATTCAGTTATTACTAAAATGGGTACTCTTCCCTGGGCGGTTGAAGATAGTTATAACAAGCTAATCAAGGCATTTAAATCCAAAAAGAAACAGGATATACTCCTTTATATGTCCGACCTGGCTCATTATGTAGGGGATTCATATCAGCCTCAGCACACCAATCTTAATTATAACGGGCAGCTTACCGGACAGAAGGGGCTCCATTTCCGGTATGAAATAGATATGCTCGATTCAAATGTTGTGGAAATAAACTCCAGATTCGAAGGGGGAAAGCCGGCTGTTGTTAAAAATATTAAAGAAGTTACTTTCGACGCCATTACCAGGGCTAATACCTATGCCGATGTAATTTCGACTGCTGACAAAATTGCGCTTCAGAATAATGGGACGGGCAAATATGACGATACTTACAGAAAACTCATGTGGTTCCGCACAAAATATATGACTATCGACCAGCTTAATCTGGCAGGAAAGGGATTAGCCTCAGCAATATATTCAGCCTGGGTTAATGCAGGCAAACCTGATTTAAGAAGAATTAAATGAAAAAGACAGTAACAATTTTCGGGAGTTCAATTCCGCGCCCGGGGGATGCCGAATATGAATCGGCATCCCGTCTGGGGAGCCTTCTGGCAGAAGCAGGTATTAATGTTTGTTCCGGCGGCTTTCAGGGAATTATGGATGCGGTTTCAAAAGGAGCATCAGAAAAAGGAGTAGAGGCTATTGGCGTTACAGTTAATATTTTCAATGCCCTGCCAAGCAGATATCTTACTAAGGAGATAAAATGCAATACCTTAATGGAGCGACTAACAAAGCTGGTTGAAATTGGGGATGCATATGTTATTCTCAACGGGGG
>JAEXUB010000153.1 GCA_023453125.1 Bacteroidota bacterium | reverse complement strand
GCCTTAGGATCGCTGCCGACCAGAATACCCGCAACATTAACCACTTCCTTTTCCTTTACATATTTTGTGTGCACTTCAAGGTCAACCTGGTGCTTCAATGGAATTGAATTCGGTTTTTTCTCCGTATCAATTTTGCTCTGCATTTCCTTTAAAGTTGTGCCGCTGCCTTCAAAGAGTTCATCTGCCATATAGAGTTCAATATGCACTTCAGGAAAATTTTTCATCTGCTCACCGGCTCCCGCAATTACGCTTCCAATCGGTTTCTGCGGCTCGGGGTCGTGAGGAAAGGAAACAAACAAAATTCCCTTAGCCCCCTTCTTTGCGGCGACAATTGCTTTCTCGCGCGGATTTCCGTTGGTAAAGGCTTTATTATTTATGCTCCACCTGGGATTATATTTAAAAACAAGCGCAATCTTTCCTTTTACATCAATCCCCGCATAATCATCATATCCCAGTTCCGGCTGTGAAAGACCGTATCCGCAGAAGACAACACCGGCTTTCATTTTTCCGGCTCCGGTAAAACCCCTGTAAACGTAATCTGTACCGAGCTTATATTCTTTTTTTCTGCCGTCTTTAATAATGGCGAAATGTTCCGGTCCCAATATTTCGTTATACTCTACCTTAAATCGCTGATAATAGTCTTTACCGATGGGTTTTAACTTAAAATCCTTGAATTGTTTTGCCATAAAAGCGGCGGCTTTTGTATAACCCGAATGCCCCGGCAGCCGTCCCGCCATCTCCCTGCTGCATAGATAATCAACTGTTTCCATCAGATATGCGGGAGTAATCTGCGCATTGGTTTGTACTATAAAGAAAAAGGAAAAGAAAATTCCGGCTGCAAACAATTTATACTTCATTATATTCTCCGTTCAATATATTATTAGGCAAAAATAACATTACTGCCCCGAATATGAAAACCATGCTTGTTTATTATTAATTTGCCAATAAGATAAACCACTCTTATTTTTAGGATACAAATCCTGGAGCTGTTCAATGGGGGTAAAATACCGCTTTCTCAAAGACCTTTTTTCAGCCGAAATTAAAGAAGAAATAAAAAAATTTCCTCCCTCAGATAACAGTCCCCTCTCTGAAGAAGATATTGCACACCTCCCCGATTCCGTTAAAAATTATATTCGCAGCTGCGGTTACGTAGGTAAACCGAGGACAGACAATGCCCGGATTTTCTGGAAAGATGTCTCATTTAAAAGGAGCAAAACTGCTCAATGGCTAAAGCTTGATTGTCTTCAATTCAATTCGGTTCCCGAACCTTGCAGAATTGTTTATATGAAAAGTTTTCTTGGTTTTATTTTCCCTTTTGAAGGGAGGGATAAGTACCAGAACGGAATAGGGAATATGTTTATTAAAATTCTCTATCTGCTGAAAGTTCAGGACGCAAAATCGAGAGAGATGGATTGCTCGGGACTTGTAACCACGCTAGCCGAAACTCTCCTCCTCCCCTGGCAGGCACTGCAGCCATACATAAAATGGTCTGAATACGGACCTGATAAAGCAAAAGCCACAATAGAATTTGGAGGCAATAAGGTCTCGGGTATATTCGAATTCAACGAAAATTACGAAATGACCCGTTTTGTTTCGGATGATAGATTCCAGTCGCAAAGCGACAGCAGCAGCAGGAATATAAGGTGGGCTGCTGTTTCGGGCAATTACATAGAAAAGGATGGTATAAAATTCCCCTCTTCTTTTAGCGGCGTATGGTATCAGGATGAGGGGGAACTGGAATATTTTAAGGGCACAATTGATTCAATCCTATACAATATTACTGAATTCAATACCGATTAACTGTCCATTTCTGTTCAGCCGAAATTATTAACCTGTTTTATATATAATCTTTTACGCAAAATCTTCATCTCAAAGGAGAGACGCATGAAAAAATTATTATTATCAATTATATTATTTACCGCAATATCCTTGCAGGCTCAGAACATTACGAATACACTTGCCGCCGGCGGCACATTTGCGGTTAAAGATGCGGTTAATACATTTTTTAGAATATCGCAAAGCAACGGGCTTTTGGGAATTGGAACAAACGTTTCCAATCCGCGCGCGCAGGTTGAAATCGGCGGTACCGAGGGACTCCTAGTTACCGGCACAATAAACACAGGTACTGCCCGCGCCCTTGGCTCCGGATTACGATTCCACTGGTATCCGCGTAAAGGGGCAATAAGGGCCGGTATGGCTGAAAGCAGTTATTGGGATGACGACGGCACTCTCTATCCCAAATTGGGTTTGTATTCTGTAGCTTTCGGGTATTATCCGCGTGCTACTGCTACTGCCTCTACAGCCATAGGAGCTTATAACAAGGCGACAGGGGACTACTCTCTTGCTCTCGGTTCCTACTGCATGGCTTCAGGATCACACTCTATTGCAATCGGCACCCAGGTTATTGCCTCCGGTATTTATTCTATTGCACTGGGGGCCGGGGCGGATACTAACGGCAAGGACGGTTCAGTGGTTATTGGGGACGATACTTACTTCCAGACTGCTTATGCATCTGCAGATAACCAGATTACAATGAGATTCAGCGGAGGTTACCGTTTCTGGAGCTCTTATCCCGATTCCGTATCGGGAGTATATATGAGACACGGACAGTCCGGATGGAGCAATTACTGCGATAAAAATATGAAGGAAAATTTTGAACCGGTTGACGGGGAATCAGTACTCGATAAAATTAGCAGCATACCTATTACCAAATGGAATTATAAAAAAACAGACCCTAATGAAAAATATGTAGGTCCCGTATCGCAGGATTTTTATTCCGCTTTCCATCTTAACGGAAGCGACAGTCTGGGCATAAACTCAATTTCTATTGACGGAATAAACATGGCGGGAGTTAAAGCGCTCGAAAAAAGGACCAAAGAATTACGCTCTGAAATAGAAGAATTAAAAAGACTTAACAGAGAAATAATTGCAGAGAACAGAAAATTGAGGGATGAGTTTGCCGAGATAAAAAATCTCAAAGGGGAACTTGAAGAGCAGATAAGGTTAGCCAAAAATTCAGCAGGAAAGGATAGAATAATAGCAGCTAAATAAAACGATAATAATTGCCGACAAAAAAAATGAAAAAAATATATCTGTTTTTAATAATATTTGCCCTTAGCGGCTTTCTAAAAGCTCAGAGCAGTGTCACCATTTCGCAGGGGGCATCAATAAGTGTAAGTTCCGGTTCCACCCTAACCAGCGGAAACAGGGACGGCACAATGACAGGGGACGGGACATTCAACTCTAGGTCAATTACATTCGACCCTGTAGCAGCTGCTGCAACCGGCATTACCGATAATACTTTCAGCGCAAATTGGGGCGCTTCGGCCGGAGCAACGGGTTATCTGCTGGATGTATCAACCGTTTCCAATTTCTCCTCTTTCCTCCCCGGATATCAGAATCTAAACCTTGGCAATGTTACAACCTATTCGGTTGGCACAGGAATTCTATCCGGCACCACTTATTATTACCGGGTAAGGGCATTTGATATAGACGGAACAACAGGCTATTCGAACGTAATAACAGTGGTTACCGCACCTGCAGCCCCTGCCGTATCTGCCGCAACAGCAATAAATGAATCTTCTTTTTCCGCCAATTGGAGCGCTGCCACCGGAGCTACTAAATATTTCCTTGATGTTGCCACTACTTCCGATTTCTCTGCCGGGACCTTTGTTGCAGGATATTCAAACCTTGAACTTGGTGCGGTAATTACCCGCTCTGTAACAGGATTATCGGCCAATACAACTTATTACTACAGAGTGCGCGCTGCCAATAACTTCGGAACCGGCGCTAACTCAGATGTTATTACGGTATTAACAGCTCCCGTTCCAACTACGGCCGCCGCGGGTACTTCAGTTGCTCAAACATCATTCAGCGCAAACTGGTCGGCCTCGGCAGGCGCATTAAAATATTTTCTTGATGTATCAACAGTAAATACTTTTGC
>JAEXUB010000206.1 GCA_023453125.1 Bacteroidota bacterium | reverse complement strand
TTCACCGAGAAGCTCTACCGGACGGAAGAATACAACATTTATTGCGGGCATTTCAATTATCTCTCCCCCGATATTCAGCAGTATGCTGTTCTCTTCCGGAACGCAATTAAAGCACCAGGCATAATTGGGAGCTTCCTTATCGAGTCCGCAAACCTCTCTCATCCATTCCCCTCCCCACGGACCGGGGTCGAAGTAGGGTTTAAGTTCAAAGGGACGCATACTAATCTGCCTCACCGCTTCCCTTATTGCTTTTCCGTTAACCATCTTAGGATTGTTTTCATCTGCCGTATCAAGATAAAAATTGATATGTTCAAAAAGCTTCTGCTTAAGCTTGTCGCAGACCCGCCAGTCAATAAAAAAACCTCTTTTATATTTCTGAGAGGGTTTATCATTCCGGTTTTCCAGCCCCAGATTACCGGTTTCATTTTTTCTGTAGCGCAGCTGAATTTCCCATCTGGGCATATCTGCATAGACTATCAAATCCGGCTGTGCGATTACCGCTGCTCCCGTACCAAGGACCAGTACCGGTTTAGATATTGGTTTTTTAAGTTCGGCTTTAATAACTTTTAGTTTTTCCTCGTCGAAAAACTGTTCAATACTATAATCTGCATAGAATGCGAAGACAGGATCATCCGTGAGAGTCGCCGCAGTCATATTTTTAATTTCTTCGGGGGATTTGAAGCAGTCTTTTGTCTCAATCAGATTATGATCCGGCAGAAGCGGAAGGAGTTTCTTCTTAATATCCTCTTCATTAACTCCCGGATAACATTCAAGAGCCAGAATTCTAATAGTACCTGTAGCATTTACCCGGCTCAATTCACCGCCAATCTTCTCCCATCCCGCAAAAGGAATATATTTCCCTTTAATTTCCGTAACCGGGAATTTGTTAAACTTACTCTTATTCATTATCGGCTACTTTTCCCTTACAATATTTATTGTATAGGCAAAACTGTCGGCCCGGTAATACCCGAGGTTATATTCAATTATCCTGTCGCCGGGGTCGTAAACTTTTCTTTTTCTCAGAAGAATAGGGTCTCCCATTTCAATATTAAGGAAAGAAGCCATCTCCTTATCGGCATTGATAGCCCTTATTTCCTCTTTAGAAAGAGAGACAAAAATTGAATACTCCTCTTCAAGCATTCTGTAGAGGGGCTTTGCAAAATCGGAATTGGTTTTAATTCCCGCTCTGGGATGAAAGAAGGAGACAAAGTATACAATCGGTTTCTTCTTTGTGCCTCTTATTCTCTCAAGCATAAGAACCTTTGAATTAATCGGAATTGCAAGGGCTTCCGATACTTCCCTGTCCGCGGGTACTTCCATAATATTCATAAGATAAAGTTTCGAATCAATTCCCTTTTCAAGCATTTCCGAAGAGAAGCTCCAGTTATCAAGATTAGTAACAATGTTCTTTTCGGCAACCCGGGTGCCGAGTCCTTTTTTTCTAATCAGGATTCCCTCAAGAACAAGCTTGTTGAATGCCTGTCTTACCGTATTGCGCGCAATGCCGAGCATATTTGCCAGATCGGTTTCCGCCGGCAGCAGCTTGCCGTTCTGGTATTCCTCATCCATTATAAGATTGCGCAGTAGGCTTTCCACCTGAATATGTAAGGGAAGCTGGCTTTTGTGGTCAATTTGCAGTTTCATATTTATCCGTTATAATTATTTTTTTCTAACCAGAATTTTTCAATTTCCTCAAGGGATTTATTTTTTGTTTCAGGAATCATTTTATAAATAAAAATGAATCCGATAATTGAAGTTGCCGCGAAGAACCAGAATGTGCCGTAAGCATTTATATTTTCAAGAAGCCACGGAAACAGCTGCCCTATTACCGCATTTGTAATCCAAAGGGAGAACGTTGCTATAGACATTGCCCTTCCCCTTATTTTGGTAGGGAATATTTCCGATATTATTACCCAGCAGACAGGCCCGAATGAAAATGCGAAGCATGCAATAAACAAGAGGAAGTATAAAAGGAGTATAGAGCTTCCGGAAATACCTAGAAAAAAATAAATTCCTATAACTATTAAAGAAACAGTTACCCCCCCAACCCCGAGCAGCAGAAGGGGCCTTCTACCGTAGCTGTCTATTTTCCATATTGCAACAAGTGTAAAAAGAACATTGATAACACCTATAGTTACCTGGCTTCCGAATGCATCGCCGATTGCAAATCCCGCCTCCTGAAAAATTTTAGGCCCGTAATATATTATTACATTTATGCCGCTGATCTGGGAAAAGAATGGAAGAAGTATTCCAATTAACAGGGCCTTTCTCATTCCCGGCTTGAAGAGCTGCTTCAGGGAGCCTTCTTCAAGCTGAAGCGATTCCTTAATTTCGCCCGACTGCGCCGATGCATAATTTTCACCGGCAAGTTTTTTTAATATGTTAAATGCTCTCTTCTCTTCCCCCCTTTTAATAAGCCACCTTGGACTCTCCGGAACGAAAAATAGAAGGATAAGAAATAGAAGAGCAGGGAAAAGCAGAGTGGCAAACATTCCGCGCCAGACTTCATCTACAAAGAGATAATGCAGCAGCGAGCCCCCTGATGCCTCCGGTTTTGCCGATACCGAAATATCGAGCAGGAACGCATTCGAAAAATAGGCGGCCAGAATTCCGATGGTAATTGCCAGCTGGTATAAAGTAACCATCCTACCCCTGTATTCCGCCGGAGAGAATTCTGAAATAAAAAGAGGGGAAAGCATCGATGCAATTCCTATTCCCAATCCCCCAATGAAACGGCCTGTTATTAATAACTGATAGCTCTGGGGCAGTGCGGTCATAATTCCTGAAGCTGCAAAGAGGAGAGCCGATAGAAATAAGATTTTCTTTGGGCCGAACCGGTCGCTGAGAATCCCCGCCCCCAGAACGCCGGCAATGCATCCAATCAGCGCCGAACTTACCAGATACCCTTCGGCAATTGAGCCGAGGATGAATTTTTCCTTTACAAATCCAATCGTTCCCGAAATTACCGCCGTATCGAAACCGAACAGGAATCCTCCTATTGCAACGGCTACGCTAATTACGGTAAGATATAATAGATTCTTCTTATCGGCTCTGTTTTCCATACTCCTCCCAATTGTTCAAATGTTCATACATAGTTTAAATAAATCTGTTTTCAGCCGCAACCATAAAAATGCATTTTTACGCTGTTTCTGCGGCAACGCTTTAAGTTATGGATATTAAAATCTTAGATTTTGAGCGGGGGTTTGGCTATATTTACATTCCTTTTAAGAGGTTTTGATGGAATTCATTGAGAAATTAAGAGAAGTAAAAGAAAAATTCGACAAGATAAACGAAGAGCTTTCAGATCCTTCAATTGTTTCAAATCAGCAGAAGATGATAAGCCTTAGCAAAGAAAGAAGCGACCTAACCGCTATCGTAGCGGCTTATAATGAATATGACCAGGTGATGAAAAATGTTGAAGGGAATAAACAGATCATAGACGCCAACGAGGATAAAGAACTCGTTTCAATGGCCGAGATGGAAATGGAAGAGCTGAAGGCAAAGAAGGAAGAACTCGAAGAAAGAATTAAAGTGCTTCTTATTCCTAAAGATCCGGATGATGACAAGAACGTAATTGTTGAAATCCGAGCAGGCACCGGAGGTGATGAAGCGGGACTCTTTGCATCGGACCTTTTCAGAATGTATTCACGCTATGCCGAAAAGAGAGGATGGAAGAGTGAACTGATTGAAATCAACGAATCGGGAGGCTTGGGAGGCCTTAAAGAAGTTGTTTTCTCTCTTGCGGGGGAAAGTGTTTACGGCGACCTTAAATTCGAATCGGGGGTCCACAGAGTTCAGCGTGTTCCTCTTACGGAAGGAAGCGGACGCGTTCATACTTCGGCAGCTTCGGTTGTTATTCTCCCCGAAGTAGAGGACGTTGAAGTTGAAATCGACCCAAACGATCTGAGAGTTGACGTTTTCCGAAGCGGAGGCGCCGGAGGGCAGAACGTTAATAAAGTTGAAACTGCTATCCGCATCACTCACATACCGACCGGAATGGTTGTACAGTGCCAGGATGAACGCTCCCAGCTTAAGAACCGCCAGAAGGCAATGAAAGTTTTAAAAGCCCGTCTGCGCGATATGAAAATGCAGGAACAGAGCAGCGAAATAGCGGCTCAAAGAAAATCGATGGTTAAAAAGGGGGACCGGAGTGATAAAATACGCACTTACAATTTCCCCCAGAACAGAGTTACCGACCATAGGATTGACCTTACCATTTATAACCTTTCCAACATTATGGAAGGGGACCTTGACCATCTTATTGAACAGATGAAGATAGCAGACAGGACAGAAAAATTAAAGGCGGGTTGATTACCCGCCTAATTTTTTCTGCTCAATGTGCCTGTTTATTTCGGCAAGCTCCGGTTTCTCATTGAACAGCTTTAAAACATCCTTCCAGTAAAACATTCCGTTCTCTTCATAAAGGGCATCGTAAATTTCTTTTATCAGCCTGTAATCCTCTTCGGTATCAAGAGTCCATCTGAGCGCAGAATAATCTATCTCTCCGGCAAAGTTCTGCAGCTTGAAAAGTTCAGGATGCTGATAAATATAAGGGGTAACGTGCTCAAGCTCGTGCGGCTTAGCGGCTTCGTAAAAAACCTGTTCAAGAACCCGGAAAGGGAAAATCTCGGTATCCAGCCCGCGGGGAAATGTTCTTACTATTGAATTGCTCAAATAGTCTGCACCCGATTTCTCGAATTCCTTTATCATTTCGTCTATCAATACGGGGTCTATTACCGGGCAGTCGGATGTAATTCTGATAATTCTCTTAACATCATATTTCTGTGCGGCTTCATAATAGCGGGAAAGAACATTCTCGGAGCTGCCTCTGTAAAACGCCGCATCATTCTCTTCGCAGAACTGCTGAATTGCATCATCATCCGGGAGAATAGTTGTAGCTATAATTATACCTGAAATAAGCTGCGATTTGCGGAGACGGTTAAGGACGTGCCAGAGTACCGGCCTGCCGCATAAATCCATAAGCACTTTATTAGGCAGCCTTGTTGACCCCACACGGGCCTGTACTATAACGCACGTTTTTTCCATACTACAAATTTAATCCTTCTGCAAATGCAATGGACAAAAATCCATTTCTATATCCGGTATAATAAAGCCTGAATACATCATTTATTTTTATCACGAAGGGATATCTGACTTGCTCTGCCCATTCAGTCTTCTCCTTTGTAAATATAGGATTGTTGGTGGATTTTTTCCAATTAATTCCGTCAGTCGAAGCTGCTATTCCAAAGGCATTGTTGACAAGGGTTCCGTAATACATTATAAAAATCCCGTTTTCAAGACGGACGCAAGGGGAAATAAGATAATTCGTTTCCCACTGCTGTCCTATGGTTATTATATGATCTTTTGCATTGCTCCACACCAATCCGTCAGCCGAAGTAATTAAACCGATTCCGGTTTCACCAGATCTCAGATCTGTGAAATTATAATAGAGCATATAATTTCCGGCATACTTCAATACAGTGTTTACCGCCATCCTTCTAAATGGGAATGCAATTACAGGTTCAGGATGCTTGGACC
This sequence comes from Bacteroidota bacterium, assembly GCA_023453125.1. Classification (GTDB taxonomy): domain Bacteria; phylum Bacteroidota; class Ignavibacteria; order Ignavibacteriales; family Melioribacteraceae; genus JAEXUB01. The sequence continues at coordinate 2,535 of JAEXUB010000206.1, read as the reverse complement.
AGTTTATACCGTCAGCTGATGTAGCTAATCCGACATAACTATCAGAACTATAGCCTGTAACACCCACATAATACATCTTATAAAGCGAGCCCTCTTTAATTACGGCACCCGGATATACCGCATAACTATCCCAGGCATTACCGGTTCCCGGACTTATAACTGCAGATTGAGATTTGCTCTGCCAGTTAATTCCATCCCCCGATTCTGCATAATTAATATCATATTTCCTATCCGGATACATATTTGCATACCACATCTTGTATTTATTCTCTTCATAGAGAATGAAAGAGCTTGCCACACCCAAACCGGGAGAATTGACTGAATTGTTTCGTGTAAAGACCGGGTTTATTCCGAAATCATGGAACTCAATTTGTTTATTCCATGCATATTCAAATTTGAACATTCCTGAATTGCCCTTTGTCAGGGCGGCTGCAGTAACAAAATTGGGAAGTACATTTATATCTTCTTCGTATGAAGAAGATGCAGAACTCAATTTAATCCCGATTTTTACGTGCCAGATCCCCGGCTCTATAACTTTATCGAATAAAAATATTGATGACGTTTCATTTGTTTTGATTGTTTTAGAAATTGTTTCGTGACCGATTCTGGTAAGCAGCAGGCTTATTTCCTCAAGTTCCGTCATATCCAAAATTTTATCGAAACTGATTTTCAACCGGCCGCTTTTAACGGCTTCCGGTTCTGTTATTTTTTCTTCGCTGGTGCACCCGGCTGTGATAATAACAAATAGAATGATTGATAGAAAAATTCCCGATTTCATATTTCCTCAGCTTTTTTTAACCCCTATATTAAAACAAACAATTAAAATCCAATACTGTTACAAATCTATATCTTTTAAAGGTTCTCCCCGTTTGATACTTCTCTTTGATTTCTTTCCCAATAGCCGCTCCAGATATTGAGGCGGAAGTCCGTATCCGGGCCTGATTGACCGCACATTCTCTTCAGTAAATATTTCCCCTTCTTTTATATCCTTTACGGCAAAGAGGGATCGGGAAAAATTTCTGCTGCGGGCTGCTTTTTCAGAGACATCAAATGTACCTGTTCCGAGAGCTTTCTCAACTTCTCTGATAGAATCAACCATTTGTTTAAATTCCGCCGGTTCGAGAGAAAATGAGGAATCGGGCCCGCCGATGGAGCGGTCAATAATAAGGTGTTTCTCAATTACTCTTGCGCCAAGGGCAACGGCGGCAATCGGCACCGAAATTCCCATCGAATGATCGGACAATCCGGTTAAAGTACCGAATCTCTCTTTCATTAGGGGAATAGTATTTAAATTCATCTCTTCAAAGGGAGCCGGGTATTCCGATGTGCATTTAAGCAGAATTATTTGGTCATTGCCCGCATTACGGCAGGTATCAACTGCAAGTTTTATTTCCTTTTCGTATGCAATTCCGGTAGAGATTATAACCGGCTTGTTTTTGGATGCTATATATTTAATAAGAGGAAGATCGGTAATTTCAAATGAGGCTACTTTATATGCAGGAACGTTCATCCCTTCGAGAAAATCCACGGCCGTTTTATCGAACGGGGAGGAGAAGCAGATAAGTCCGATGCTTTCAGCTATCTCTTTCAGCTTAGGCTGCCATTCCCAGGGTGTATATGCCTGCTGATAGAGCTTATGCAGCGTTGTCCCGTCCCATATTGTTCCCTGTTTAATCTGGAAATAATCATTATCGCAGTCGAGAGTAATTGTATCTGCCGTGTATGTCTGCAGTTTAATTGCGTCTGCCCCCGCTTCTTTAGCGGCATAAACGGTTTTTACGGCAGTATCGATATTCTGGTTATGGTTTGCCGATAGCTCGGCAATCACGAACACCGGCTTTCCATCGCCGATTTCCCTGTTTCCTATTTTTATCATTTCATTTTCAGATATAAATTAAAGTCTTCGTTATTTATCATTTCGGAAGAATGAAAAGCATATCCCGCCTTTAAAAATGACTTAATGGAGGAAGTGTTATCCGGTTTAATATATGCTTTTATTTTTTCCACTCCGGTAAAATGGGAGAAAAAGAGTTCCGATGCATTAATAAGAATCCTTGAAGAAAGGTTCTTTCCCCTGAATGAAGAAGCAATTGAAATACTGACAACTGCGCTCTTCTCTTCCGCGCCGAAGCGGACCTGGCCGATAAATTCCCCCTCTTTAGAGAAAGCGAGAAGAAAGAAATGGTTCTTATCCAACAACTTTTTGTTGAACCATTTCATATGCTCATTCCATTCAATCGGCTTTGTAATGATGGAATTTTCCCTTACAACCGGATCGCTGGAAAGGTCATAGATATTCTTTGCATCATCGGATACGGCGGGGCGCAGATAAAAATCATTCTCACCGCAAAAAGCAATAAGAATCTCCGCAGCGGCAAGTTCAGCCCCTTTTCCGTCAACTGCGGCCATTCCTGTTTTCGCTGCCTGAATCCGCACTTCACAAGCCTGCAATTTTTCTATTCCGGCAATTATTTTTTCCGGATAATCGGAGTCGTCATAATGAATCTCATCTTTAATAAATCCCGATTCAATCCA
>JAEXUB010000174.1 GCA_023453125.1 Bacteroidota bacterium | reverse complement strand
ACGACTGATGTTTACGGCAATATTATTAAAGGGGCTGAAAGAATTGTAAAGCTGATAAAGGAATATGAAAGCCTGCAGCACGATTCGGCCAGGAAAATAGTTCTTGAAGAAGAGATTCACCGGGCTGAAGGATGGGACCTTGAAAGAAAAATAGCCCTCCTTATAAAATCACTCCACTCCCCCGAAAAGGAAAGGATGATTTCCACTTTATCAGGGGGAGAAAAAAGAAGAGTGGCCCTATGCCACGCTTTAATATCGCAGCCGGAATTATTGATTCTCGACGAACCGACAAACCATCTCGATACCGATTCAATCGAGTGGATTGAGAATTATCTTGCATCCTATAAAGGGACCTGTATATTCGTAACTCACGACCGCTATTTTCTGGACAGGATAGCCAACAGGATTGTTGAGCTAACGACCGGACAGTTTTACTCGCATCAGGGGAATTATACAGACTATCTGATAAACAAGTCAGAAAGACAGGCAATAAAGGAAATAGAAGAAAGGAAGAGACAGAATTTCCTTAGAAGAGAGCTTGAATGGGTAAAGAGAGGGCCCAGGGCAAGGAGAACAAAAGCCAAGAGCAGACTTGACCGCTATTTTGAAGTGGTAGCGGAGCAGAATAACGAAGTTGAACTTGATGTTGATCTGGTAATCCCTCCCGCGGAAAAACTGGGGAATAAGATTCTGGAATTGAAAAACTGCGGCGTGTCCATAGGTTATAAAAATCTCTTTGAAGGATTGATGTTCAATTTTGAACCCGGCAGAAAACTGGGAATAGTAGGTAAAAACGGGGCGGGTAAGACGACTCTACTCAGAATGATCCTCGGAGAAATAAGGCCTACAACCGGACAGATTGAAACAGGGGAAAAAACAAAGTTTAATTATATTGACCAGTCAAGGTTAATACTTAACGACAGCGAGACGGTTTTTGAATCGATTGGGGAAGGAAGCGAGACAATTAAGTTCGGCAAGACCGAAATGAATGTATGGACCTACTTAAGAAGGTTTCTATTTGAAGATGAAAGAATTAATACTTTTGTAGGAAGGCTTTCCGGAGGAGAGAGAAGCAGATTGACTCTTGCTAAAATTCTTAAGAACGGAGGCAATTTTCTTCTTCTTGATGAGCCTACAAATGACCTTGACCTCCCTACTCTAAGGATTCTTGAAGAAGCGCTTTTTGCGTTTGAAGGTTGCCTTATTATTGTAAGCCACGACCGGTATTTCCTCAACAGGGTTTGCAATGGAATTCTTGCATTCGAAGGAGATGGTAAAATCCATTTCAGCGAAGGGAATTACGACTATTATATTGAGAAACGCGATGCCGGCAGAAAAGATGCTCTTCCCGCCCCATCGAAAGAGAAAAAAGAAGTCCCGAGGGAGAAGCCCAAAGTAAGGAAACTTTCCTGGAAGGAAGCCAAGGAAATAGAGACTATTGAAGAAGATATTATGAACGCCGAGGCGGAAGTTGAAAGGATTGAAGGTTTGTTCTCCTCTCCAGATTTTTATGAGAAGCACTCTCACCGCACATCAGAACTTGCAGGCGAACTGGAAAAAGCTAAGAATCTGGTTCTTTCCCTCTATAAAAGATGGGAGGAACTTGAAGAGATTAAAAAGATTATTGCCGGGCAATAAAAAAGGCGCTTAAAGCGCCTTTTTAATTTCTATTTATTTCCGGTCCCCCAATTCACATTAGGCTTCGCTCCCATTACAAATTCCAGCGTGCCCCCTTTCAGGACTTCATTAACCGGGAGAAGTGTGCTGTTCCACTCCTTTCCGTTTAATTTTGCCGACTGGATGTACATATTTTGTGCGGAGTAATTAACAGCCTTTGTTGTAAAAGTCCTGCCGTTTCCTAATTTAACTCTGACCTCTTTTGCGCAGGGAGTACCGATAGAATAATAATTGCTTGACGGTGCTACCGGGTAGAATCCCATTGCGTTAAAGAGATACCAGGCAGACATTTGTCCGCAGTCGTCATTTCCGCAGAGTGAATTCGGCTTGTTGCCGTACTGTGTAGTCATTATTCTTCTTACAAGGTTCTGAGCCTTCCAGGGCTGTCCCCCATAATTGTAAAGATATGCAACGTGATGAGCCGGTTCATTACCGTGCCAGTATTCTCCGAATCTTCCCAGAATATCTTCAGACCCGGCTTCCATCTTCCCGTCTTTCTTTTCCATAAACAGGGTATCGAGCTTTGTACAGAAAGCCTCTTTTCCCCCCTGAAGATTAATAAGCCCTTCAACATCGTGAGGCACATACCAGCTGTACTGCCAGTTAGTTCCTTCCGTAATATCCCTCTTATTCATATCTTCAATATATCCGTAAGGATCGAAAGGAGTGCGCCAGTTCCCCTTGGAATCTTTTCCTCTCATCAGCTTTGTTGATGGATCAAAAATGTTTTTATATGCCATAGAGCGTTTTGTGAAATATTCAAAGTCCTCTTTCTTTCCCAGTTTCTTTGCCATCTGTGCAATACAGTAGTCGTCATATGCATATTCGAGAGTCTTGGATACAGACTCATTCTCGTGATCGAACGGGACATACCCAATCCGGGCATATTCTTCAACAGAGTCATAATTTTTATTCATTGCGGTAGCTTTGCAGGCTTCATATGCTCTTTCATAATCAAATCCCTTTACCCCCTGCATTATCGCGTCTGCAATTACCGGAACTGCGTGATATCCGATCATACACCAGGTTTCATTATTATTCAGGGACCATACGGGAAGAAGTTTTTCCACGCTCTGATCGTAATGCGCCAGCATAGAATTGATCATATCCGCATTTCTTGACGGCTGAATAAGATTGAATAACGGATGAGTTGCCCTGTAGGTATCCCACAAAGAAAAGATGGCGTAGTTTGTAAATCCTTTTGCCTTTCTTATGTTCTGGTCGAGTCCGCGGTAGGTACCGTCAACATCCTGATAAAGGGTAGGGGTAAGAAGGCAATGATAAAGGGAAGTATAAAAAGTCTCTTTCTCCTCCTCTGTTCCTTCAACCGTCATTTTTTCCATTTCACGGTTCCATTTAGCGCGTGTATCGGAGACAACCTTATTAAAATCCCATCCCGGAATTTCGGTATCAAGATTTTTAACTGCATTCGCGGTGCTGATTGGAGAGATGCCAATCTTAACCAGAATCACCTCGTTTTCCCCCGTTGAATAGCGGGTATAGTATTGCAGGTCGGTGCCGGCAGATTCATAACGGCTCCTGAAGCGCGCGGTATTATAAATTACTTTTTTACCTCCGTTCATAATTCCAAAATCATCGAAAGGACGGGAATACTTTGCTGCAAAATATAGATGCCTTTCCTTTGCCCACCCCTGAACAAGATGATAACCGGTTACAAGGGATTTGTTTTCGGCTCGCACATTGGACCATTTAACATTCCACTGGAGCACGTGGCTAAGGTCCATCATTATATTTGATTTAACGCTCTTCGGAAATGTAAACTTTAGAATGCCTGCTCTTTCTGTAGCGGCTAGTTCAACCCTTACTTTATGCTCAGGAAGAAATACGCTGTAATATCCTGCTTTAACAATTTCATCCTTATGATAATACTTTGTGCAGTATCCTGAATCGGGATCCTGGACAAAATAGGATCCGCCGTGTTTGTTCTTTCTCGTAACGAGTCCCGATTTGAATTCAGGCTCACCTACCGACGGCATAATAAGAAAATCTCCCAGATCGGGGATTCCTGTTCCGCTTAGATGCTGCATTGAGAAACCGATAATTACGCTGTCGGCATATTCGTATCCGGATGCGGTGCCCCAGCTTCTTTTATCAGTATCGGGTCCTAGCTGAACCATACCGTGCGGTGCCGCGGGACCGGGATAGGTGTTCCCTTCTCCGTTAGTCCCTATTAGAGGCTTAATATAATCAACCAGCTGTTTTACTTTTGTCTGACCGGCAGCAGTTGAAAGCGCGGTAAAAATAAATATTAAAAGAAAAACTCTAATTTGTTTCATTCATTCCTCAATTTTAAAATTTACTTAGTCATTGAATATGGAGCAGAATCCTTACCTGTTCCCCATTTTTTATTTGGCTTGGAGGACATAACAAACTTCAAATCCCCGCCTGAAACAATTTCTTCGTGTGTAATAAAAGTACGGTTAATAGGCTTGCCGTTAAGGAATGCCTTTTCAATATAAATATTCTTTTCCGAATAGTTTTCAGCGGCAATCCTGAATGTTTTTCCGTTTTCCAATTTAATTTCAGCATTCTTAACGCAGGGGGAGCCGATTACATACTCGTTTGTACCTGGCGTAACGGGATAAAATCCCATAACGGAGAAGATATACCAGGCCGACATCTGACCGCAGTCATCGTTGCCGCATAATCCGTGAGGCTCCGGTTTATACATTGTATTTACTATCTGATGAATTCTTTCCTGAGTTTTCCACGGGACACCGGCGTAGTTGTACATATATGGCACGTGGTGGCTCGGTTCGTTTCCATGCACGTAATTCCCGATCATTCCAACTTTAGTTACATCTTCGCTTTCACCGAAATATTTATCGGGAAGGTCAAATGTAAAGAGCGAATCGAGCCAGGTAACCAGTTTATTGCTGCTTCCGAGCAAACCGATAAACCCTTTTACATCCTGAGGCACATAGAGAGAATAATTCCAGGCATTTCCTTCAATATACCCCTGTCCTGCAACGCTGAGGGGATCGAACGGGGTCTTGAATTTCCCTTCGGCATCCTTTGCCCTCATATAATGAGTTTCTTTGTCATAAATATTTTTGAAATTGCCGGCTCTTTTATAAAATTCCTCGGCAATTTTGTTATTCCCTAATTTTTCTGCGAGTTTGTAGATTGTCCAGTCGTCATAAGCATACTCAAGAGTAACCGAAGCAGAAACCCCGCTCGCATTAGTAGGAACATACCCGAGTTTTTTATATGCGGCCACTCCTTCATATTTATCATAATTGGCGCTTGAAACCATTGCTTCCAATGCCTTATTATAATCAATCCCCGGAATATTCTTCATAGCTGCATCCGCAAGTACCGGCACCGCGTGATATCCGATCATGCACCAGTTATCTTTTGCCCAGTGGGACCAGATTGGCAGTATCTTATGAACGCTCTGCTCATAATGGGCAATCATAGAGTTGACTATATCGGAAGTCCTCTTCTGCTGGACTATTGTATACAGCGGATGCAGAGCTCTGTATGTATCCCATAGAGAAAACGTTGTATAATTTGTAAATGTACCCGGTTTGTGGATTACCTGATCCAATCCCCTGTATTCCCCGTTTACATCGGAGAAGACATTCGGATTGAGGAATGCGTGATACATAGACGTATAAAAATTAATCATTCTGTCTTCGGGGGCATCAATCATAATCTTTGAGAGTTCGGCATTCCATTTTTCCTTTGCCTGAGCAACAACAGCATTAAAATCCCACCCCGGAATTTCCGCTCTCAGGTTTTCAACCGCATTATCCGTACTCACGCCCGAAAGAGCTACTTTTACAAGAACTTCCTCACCATCGTTCGTATCAAAATTAAAAAATCCTTTTATCTTCCTGCCGGCACGTTCGGGGAAATTATCGTTTTCATTCCATCTTCTCCAAAAGCCGCCGTAGACAAGCCTTTCTTCATTCCTCAAACCATATGACTTTATCGGCTTGGAGAATTCAATTGCAAAGTATACATACCTTGTCCTTGCCCAGCCGTGGGTCTGCCTGAAACCGGTAATCAGACGGTCATTCTCTACCCTTACCGAAGCCCATGCAACTTTACCGTCATAATTATAAATACCCGAAGTCAGATCCATTATAACGTGCGCATCGGATGATTTTGGAAATTTATATCTGTGGAATCCTACCCTCTCGGTAGCAGTTAACTCTACGTCGATATTATAATCGTCAAGCTTAACGGCATAATAACCCGGTTTTGCTGTTTCATTTGCGTGAGAGAAAAAAGAACGGTATCCGCTCCCCTTTACATCTTTGACTCCGGGATTCAGTTTTACTTTACCGGTGGTCGGCATCAGAAGTATATCACCTAGATCCGAATGACCGGTACCGTTAAAATGTGTATGGCTGAATCCTACTATCGTCTTATCGGTGTACTGATATCCTGCGCAGTACCTGTATACATCCCCGTTGTACCCTTTACCGTAACTGTAAAGCACGGAATCGGTATCGGGACTCAGCTGCACAAGTCCGAACGGAACTACAGCCCCGGGGTAGGTATGCCCCATATCGTCCGTTCCGATGAAGGGATTTACATAATCATAAGGGGTCTTTTTGGATTGTGCCGATATAAGCACACTGATAAATAACAGAAGGATTAGCTTTTTCATTTTACTTCCCGATTTATATTATTTCTTAATAGTTACCCTGTTTTCCCGGATCAAATATAAGAACTTTCAGTTAAACTGTATATATACAGTTTGAGACCGGAGAAACAGCCGGAACCGGAATAAACGGCCGGGCTATTTTTCCATTTTGAATTTATTCCTGCTGTCCGGGAGAATCATCTTGGCATCCACAAGGATCTTTTTCACAGGTTTAAGAGGATTTTCAATCCTTTCAATAAGCAGTTCAGCCGCTTCGGAGCCTATCCGGTCGTTGAACTGTTCTACAGTAGGAAACTCCCAGGGGGAATGGCTGTTGTTATAGCCGAACAGGTGGCAGTTTCCGGGGAGTCTGCCGTATTTCTTTTTTGCTTCCTTTTTGAATTCCAGCAGAAGTGCATCGTGATTGAATACTATTCCGATATTTGAATAATCCGCCGAATACTTTTTAAGGTTCTTAATCATATTGCCGAACTTAATAATATTGTTCTCCCCTTTGCCGTAGAGAAGAGCAACGGCATTCAGGTATCCCGATATTTTATCTTCAGTAGCGGTAATTTCAATTGTGCTTGAAGGGTCCGGGACAAAAAATATTTTCTCGCAATTTCTGCTGTATTTAAGATATGAGCAAATTCTGTAAAGTATGTCCTTATTATTTACAACTACATAATCAGTTTCAAGTCCGGGGATATAGCGGTCTATAAGCACAAAAGGATATTTTTTCTTTTTGAGGGAGGCGATATGGGAATAATTATGGCGGTAATAATCCTGCATAAATATTATCAGCCCGTCTACTTTCC
>JAEXUB010000144.1 GCA_023453125.1 Bacteroidota bacterium | reverse complement strand
CCGGAGTGGGCAAAGAAAGCAGTCTGGTATCAGATTTTTCCGGAACGATTCTATAACGGTGATAAGAATAATGATCCTGTTCCGGAAGATATGCTTGGCGGATGGCCTTATGTAATTCCGGAAGGGTGGCAGGTACATCCCTGGACAAGCGACTGGTACAAATTACAGCCCTGGGAAGTTAAGACAGGGAAAGATTTCTACTGGAACTCAGGAGTTAGAAGATACGGCGGGGATATTCAGGGGATAATCAATAAATTGGACTACCTGAAAGACCTTGGAATTAATGCTCTCTACCTGAATCCTATTTTTGAGTCGCCGTCGTCACATAAGTACGATGCAGCAATGTATCATCACGTTGATGATAATTTCGGCCCCGATCCGAAAAAGGATAAGGAAATTTGGGCAAAGGAAATTCCGGGGGACCCTTCAACCTGGCAGTGGACTACGGCCGACAAATTATTCCTTAAATTAATTAACGAATGCCATAAGAGAGGAATAAAAATAATTCTGGACGGAGTCTTCAACCATACAGGAACAAATTTCTGGGCATTTAAAGATGTAGTAAAGAACCAACAGAACTCAAATTACAAAGACTGGTATACAATCAAATCGTGGGACGAGCCTTCCAAAGGCACAAAGTTCGACTACGCCGGATGGCTTGGCGTCAGGGACCTTCCTGAAATTAAGGAAGATAATAACGGCCTGGTTGCCGGGCCTAAAGAGCATGTACATGCAGTTATTAAAAGATGGATGGACCCGAACGGAGACGGAAGTCCCGAAGACGGTATAGACGGATGGCGCCTTGATGTTGCCGAAATGGTTAACCACAATTTCTGGAAGGATTTCAGGATATGGGTTAAAGAAATTAATCCCGATGCATATATCACCGGGGAAATATGGTGGGACGACTGGCAGAATTATAAAATGATGGTCGCAACCCCCTGGTTAAAGGGGGACCAGTTTGATGCGGTAATGAACTACCGTTTTGCAAGAGCTTTAAAAAATTTTGTTATTAACCGCAAGGACAGAATTGGTCCGAATGGATTTATTGACAGTCTTAATACCCTCTTTAAGCAGTATCCGAAAGAGAATTATTATGTAATGATGAATCTGCTCTGCAGCCACGACGTTGAGAGGATTGGCTCCCAGTTCGTAAATCCCGATTTATTATACGATCATGGGGGAAATCCGAATCAGGACCGCAAATTTGATGTTAGAAAGCCGAACGCACAGGAGATTATGAGGCAAAAGCTTATAACAGCAATGCAGTTTACGATGCCGGGTGCTCCGCAGATTTATTATGGCGACGAAGTCGGAATGTGGGGGGGCGACGACCCGGACTGCAGAAAACCGATGGTTTGGAAGGAATTCAAATATGAAACTGAAAAGACGCACCCTTTCGGAAATCAGAGAAAGCCCGACCCGGTTAAGGTTGATAATGATCTCTTCAAGTGGTATAAAAAACTGGTTTCAATTAGGAATAATAATCCGGTTCTTTCTCTTGGCGGTGTTGAATTAAATGCTGTGGATGAGGAGAGAGGAATACTTGCATACAGCAGATCCTACGCCGGAGAAAAAATTTTTGTTATCGTAAACAACAATCCGAATGAAAACAGGGTAAAATTTAACGGAGGCATTCTGCCCGATGAAAAGACGCAATATAAGGATTTGATAAGCGGTAAAAATGTTAAAGGGAAAGAGACTCTGCTTAAGCCTTATCAGGTATTAGTTTTGAGTAGCAGATAAGAAGTTTAGGAAGTAATTAAGGATACAAAAAAGGCTGCCCGAAGGCAGCCTTTTTTGTTGGAGCATGCATCTAGTTTTTCTTTATAGTGTAGATCTTTCTGTCAGGATCCATTCTGATTGTATAATTACCTGCGCCGCCGGGTAATACGATGTTATCTCCCCCCGGATCGAGTGTTCCGTTTGCTCCGGAATCCCCAAGGTTGTTATCCCATCCGTCGTTGGCTCTGAATTTAATATCGCCTGCGTGGAAGTCTGCAGTAATTTCCCACATCTTGCGCTGGCCGTTGTAGAACAAATCCACGTCTCTTGACCAGTCGTATGGCGGAACCGCTGAACCAATAATTCCCCAATCATCTGTCTTGGTGAGAGAAATTGTAAGAGCAGAAACATCAACAGTAATGCGGTATGTGCCTGCTGCAACTACAAAGTTTCCGCCGTTAGGATCGAGTGAACCGGAATAATTAGAACCGGTTTTGGTTAAAGAACCGCCCCAGTTGGTGCCCGACCAGGCCGCAATTGAAGTAATCTTGAATTCGACGTTGGCGTTTGCGCCGTCAACAAGGCGGATAATGCCGCTGTACTGACTATTGAAACCATATGAGTACAGTCTGCCGTTAACATTTCCAGGAGACCATCCCTGATATGAACCGGGGGCATAAACCATCGGGTAGTCAATCAGAGTTTCATAAGGGATTAAGGATTTTGATTTAATGCCCGAGTAAACAACATAATCGGAATTAACCGAAGAGGCGACTCTGTAATATACTGTAGCTGCCTGTCCTATTTCCTTATTCCAGGAAAGGAGGAGGGCATTAATATCCGCAACTTTTACGGATGCGCTTAACTGCTGTGTAGAAACGATAGTTGCAACATCACTTGCAAAAGTGCTGCTCGGAGATAGCTGAAGAGCATAAGTAGTTGATGACTGGAATCCGAAATTGGAAGCGCTCCAGCTGAATCTCATAAGGCTGTCTGCATTTGCGATTGTAAAGTTAGCTGTAAATACTGCATCCGCCACACTTGGTGTGGTGGGATTTGAGCTGATCAGAGGTTCTGTTATGTCTCTGTCGCAAGCTGAGGCAAGGAACCCGATTAGCGCAATAAAAATAAATAATTTTAGTTTTTTCATTTTTTATCTTCCTTAAACATTAATACTTGTCTTTATTAATAACCCGGATTCTGTCTTAAATTCGGATTTGCGTTAAGATCGTTAACTGGAATTGGGTACAGATTTCTGTGTGCGCTTGTCTGAATACCGTTCTTTACTCCGCCTTTCCACTGCCATACATAGGTTCCGTTGGTAAACTGGCCGAAGCGGATTAAATCTGTTCTTCTGTGTCCTTCCCAATAAAGTTCGCGTCCGCGTTCATCCAAAAGGAAGTTTAATGTTAAATCGGACGATGTAATATCGCCGCTGTTGTTTCCGTAGGCGCGTCTTCTAAGTGCGTTAACATAGTTAACTGCTGTTGCCATGTCGCCGCCTGAACCCCCTCTTACAACTGCTTCAGCATACATAAGGTAAGCATCGGCAAGACGGAACATCGGGAAATCGGTGCTTACGAAAGTAGCATGAGCATTAGGGGCAGCGCCTCCGGTTGATGTAACGTTTTTGAATTTTGTAACGCCGATTCCGTGTGTAAATGTACCGACGTTGGTAATATCCCACTGCCATGAAGAGTTATCAAAGAAGAACATTCCTCTCTTATCGGCTCCCTGATATTCTTTTGTAGCAGCGAAATTGTTTTCGGTTATATTGAATTTAGCGACAAAATCTTTAATGGTTCTGATACCGCCCCATCCGCCGTCAATACCTGACAGTGGCATACCGCCGCCGTTTGATGCATGGAGAAGGAATGTCATACCGCCGTACTGCTGTGTATTCTGTCCGTCAAATGCAATAGGGAATATGATTTCAGGGCTCTGGTTGTTGTCTGCGCAGAATAAACGATTGTAGTTATTATCAATTGAATAACCTGCTGTAAGAACTTTGTTAAGATAGGTTAATGCTTCTGTGTTTTTATCAATACCGATATAAACCTTTGCATTGAGATACAATTTAGCAAGAAGGAACCATGCAGCGCCTCTGTCGGCTCTTGCATATTCATTCTGTCGTGGAGCAGGCAGATCGTTTTCAATTGCTTTCAGTTCGTTCTCAATATAGGTAAAGAGGTCTGTACGTGAGATTGCTCTCGGGAAGAAAGCGCCCGGAAGGTCGTCTTCTGTTACAAACGGTGTATTGCCGAACATATCAATTGCGTGCCAGTAAGATAAAGCGCGGAGGAAACGGGCTTCTGCTTTGAACTTGTTCAGGTCGCTGAGGAATGTTCCAGAAGCTGAGCCGATTGCGGTGTTGGCGTTCCTTATAAATTCATTGCTTATTGTCACAGTGTAGAAAATTCTTGAATACAATGCTGTTAAAAAGACATCGTTAGGAGACCAGGTCTGCCAGTGGAAATCCTTAATTGTAGCATCGTCCCATGCGATGATTGCTTCATCTGTAGGAAGTTCCTGGAGTCCCCAGTACTGACGGAGATAGTTACCGAAGTTTTCATCGATGCCTGCGATGTCAGCGCTTCCGCCGCCGCCGCCTGTCTGACCGCTAATTGCATAGCTGGCATAGACTTTAGCGAGAGCGCGTTTATATGACGCCTGATCCTTGAATACGTTGTTAAGTGTATTTACATTCGGATCGATAGGTTCAACATCCAGGTCCTTGACGCAGGATGTGAACAAGAATGCAGTAATAATGATTATTACTGGTGTTAAGAATTTATACTTTTTCATTTTCATATTCCTTCCTAAAATTAATAATTGAGACTGACTGACAACATGAAAGTACGCGGTCTTGGATAGATGTTGTTATCGATACCGTTATCAACTTCAGGATCCAAGCCTGTATAGTTGGTGATGGTGAATACGTTCTGTACAGACAATCCAACTCTGCCGCTGATATCATTTCCAAAGAGTGACGAGAAATTATAACCTAAGCTGATATAGTCCATCTTGAAATATGATGCGTTTTCAAGATATACGCTTGACCAGTACTGTGCTGTTGTGAAGTTGGTCTTGCGGACATCGGTGAGGATGTTTGACAAATAACCGCTCTGGTTATAAACCTGCTGATAGAGAGCTCTGTTGGATGCGTTGTTGTTGTAAACATAATTGCCAATGCTCAATCTTCCTGAGAAGCTTAAATCAAAGTCGTAAATATTGATTCTTGAGGAGATGCCGACTAAAACATCAGGATCCGGTGATTTGAAATAGTATTTGTTCAATTCGTTGCCTGCTACGTTGCCCCCTTTGCCGCTCTTGTCAACATACAAACCTTCAATAGGATTGCCGTTGGCATCGCGAACCTGGTTAAAGAGGAAGAATACTCTTGCCGGCATACCGACGATGAATTTCTGAACGTTATTGCCTACACCGCCTGAGATTCCGCCTGTGTTAACACCTGTATAAGCAGGATCGTCTGTCAATGTAAGTTTTGTGATTTCGTTCTTGTTGTATGTTAAGTTAAAACCGATATCCCATGAAAAATCGTTTTCAATAATCGGTGTTGCATTAATGCCTATTTCAAATCCTGTGTTCTCCATTGAACCTACGTTTGTAAGGAGGAAGTTGGAGAAATTGCTTCCTACCGGAATAGGAATGCTGTTCAATAAGTCGTCTGATGTATTTTTATAGATTTCAATAGAACCGGTAATTCTTCTCTTTAAGAATGAGAAATCGAGACCGGCGTTAAGAGAAGTAACTGTTTCCCATTTCAGGTTTGCATCGTAAGCATCAGGACGGAGTGTTGAATAGTATGTATCTCCGAACTGATAGTAAGCGCCTGAGGTACTTCCCGTATATGTAGGAATATAAGGATAGTAATTGCCGCCTACGTCCTGCTGTCCTGTTTTACCCCAGCTTGCGCGGAGTTTCAATTCGTCAATCACCTCTGATTTTCCGAAGAAAGGTTCTTCAGTGATTTTCCAGCCTGCTGCGAATGCAGGGAAGAGACCCCAACGGTTGTCTTTAGAAAATCTTGAAGAACCGTCGTTTCTTAATGTGGCTGTTAAAAGATATCTGTCGAATAATGTATAATTCAATCTTCCGAAGAATGAGAGGAGATAGTATTCGTTCTTATAAGGGGTAGTGCGAGCGCCCGGTACTGCCGGGTCCCAAGCTCTGTTTGAATTCTGCCCTTCATTGTAAAAATGCTGATATGAATAACCTCCTGTAACATCAATTTTGTTAAAGCTGAATTCTGTCTTGTAATTCAGATAGAAGTCCAAAAGGCTGTTTTTCTTTGTCTGTGTATATTCTCTAATCTGGTTTTCAGGTTCTCTGTATGACCAGGAAGCAAGAGTGTTGGTAATATCGCTTCCGGTTGTGGTAAAGTAATCATAGCCCAGATTCAATGTAGCTTTCAGATTTTCGATAAAAGGAAGTTTATAATCGAATTTGCCGCCGAGGATATATCTCTTGGCTTCGGATGTATTGTCGCGGTATTCAAGACGGGCAACCGGGTTGTGTGTAGCAATGTTATTCGGAGCTCCGTTCAATGGATCGCCTGAGCTGATTTCTGTCCAGGCTGTATATCCGCCGTATCTTGTGTTTCCGTTTCTAACCGGCTGTGTAGGATCGAATTCTACTGCAGAGCCGATAGCGTCGTTGTTTGAGAAATTGTTGTTAATCCAGGAGAATGATGCGTTTAAGTCCATTTTGAGGTCGCCGTCAAAAAGGGAAGGATTAACGTTAAGTGATGCATTCTTTCTGTCTAAGCTGTTATATTTAAGGATACCGCCCTGATACAGATAATCGAGAGAGAGACGGTAAGGAACGAGTCCTATTGAATGGCTTAAGCTGATGTTGTGTTCTGTTGAAGCCGCAGTTCTGTAAATTTCATCCTGCCAGTCTGTGTTTGCTGTGCCGAGTCTGCTTAAAGCGGCATTTGTAAGACCGTGATTGGCAACTCTGTCTGCAATTAATGCTCTGAATTCATCCCCTGAAAAAACGGATAATAATTTTGAAGGGGAGGCTAATGAGAAATTACCGTTATATGAAATTGAAAGTTTGGCTTCCTGATCTTTACCAACCAAAGCGCCTTTCTTTGTCTTGATGATGATAACGCCGTTAGAAGCTCTTGAACCGTAAATGGCAGTTGCAGAAGCGTCTTTAAGAATTACGTACGATTCAATATCATTCGGGTTAATTGAAGAAAGCGGGTTAGCCATACCGGAAATGCCTGAGCTTTCCAATGGGATATCGTCAATAACAATAAGAGGATCGTTGTTTCCCTGAATTGACGAACCGCCGCGGATACGGATTTTTGTACCTGCGCCTGCGGCACCGCCGAGTGAGTTAACTACAACGCCGGGGGCCTTGCCGATAAGGAGTTCCTGAGGAGATGTAATTGAGCCTTTAGCAAAATCTTTTGCAGAAATTGCAGTAACCGATCCGGTAGCGTCTGTTTTTTTAACTTCACCGTAACCGATTCCAACCACTTCCACTTCTTTAAGCATTTTAGGGTTTAATTTCAATATGACGTTGACTGTTGTCTGGTTTCCGACTGCTACTTCCTGTGTAAGATAGCCGATGTAGGAAACTACCAGAACAGCATTTCTTCTTACTCTGAGTCTGTAATTACCGTTAACATCGGTAGCAGTTCCGTTTGAAGTGCCTTTTTCCATTACGGTAGCACCGATTAATTCGGCACCCTCTTCGGCACTTGTTATTTTACCGCGGATTTCCGTTTCCTGAGCTAACAGGGTGGATCCCGCCTGCATCATAAAAAACACGAGTACTGCAATAAAAACATTCAGTACCGCGTGGTTGTTACGTTTTTTTGGTTTTGTCATTTTTTTTCCCCCGGTTTAATTTGGGATAGTTTTAGTTAGTTGAATAAAAATTTTTAATCTTCTGGTACTCTGTTGAATATTGTATAATACAAAAATGGACTTATTGGATGAAACAGGTCCGTAAATAAACTTTATAACAACTTTTAAGATCCGGGCAAAGTACTCATTTATCTTCTGAGCAAAGCACGAAAAATCAACAATCAAAATAGTGCGCGGGGTTCCAAAGAGGAGAACTGAAAATAATCCAGAACGGACATTCAAATCTTGTTTTTTAGGTAGCGCTAACTGTAAAGTGTAGTTTTGCGGGATGATATAAATAAGGGAGGCACAGCCAAATATGAGTACAGCTAATAACAGTGTAATCATTTTTCTTATATCGTCACAATTAGTAAGAGCGGATGATCAATGGTTTGATCCGGGCTCTGTTAATTAATAATTTACATAACCGCAAATTCAATTTACAAAAAGAATTTGATAAAAATCAACTATTTTTTCTCCGCCAGGGCACTTATAATTTACCCGATAAAGGAAAAAAAAGTGCTGTTTTTGAAGAATATTCGTTATTTTATGGCTGCTATAAACGTTGATTATCGGGCGTTCAGGAAGTATTATAATAATATGCTGTTAAAAAGATGCCGAGATATTTTTTGCGGGACTAAATTTAACTGCTGAACTATTTGACGAATTTAATAACAAAATTAAAATTCTTATGCAGTCCAAACAGATAACATTGAATGATATTGCTCAAAAGCTGGGTGTTTCGATTATAACCGTTTCCAAAGCGCTCAGAGGGCATCCCGATATATCGGTTGCGACTGCAGAACTGGTTAAAAAAACAGCTCTTGAAATAGGGTATACCCCTAATTACATGGCAAGGAACCTGGCGGCGGGGAAATCGAATACCATAGGTGTTGTTCTACCCGAAATTGCACATCATTTTTTCAGCTCGCTTATTGACCAGATCTATACTCAGGCTTATGTAAATAATTATCAGGTTTTTCTTACCGTTTGCCATGAAAATGCCGAAATGCAGCTAAAACAGATTCAAACTCTTCTTTCAATGAGGGTTGACGGGATAATAGTCTCTATTTCTCAGGATACGACCGATTTTGAAATTTTTGAGACTGCCAAGAAAAAAAAGGTGCCTCTGGTGTTTATTGACAGAATTCCGAATTTACCCAACTGCAATACAGTAACAGTTGACGACCGGGGGGGCGCTTACAAGGCAAATGACCATGCAATAAAACTCGGATACAAAAATATTGCCCATTTTGCCGGTAATACAAGAATTAACATTGGCAGGGAAAGAATTAATGGGTTTGTAAGCGCGCTTAAGGATAACAACATACCGGTAAGGAATGAGTGGATTGTTGAAGGGGATTTCAGCGAAAGAAGCGGTTACGACTCCTTTATGAAACTCTATAGGGAAAAGAACCTGCCGGATCTGATTCTTGCAGTCACTTATCCGGTTGCTTTGGGAATCTATACAGCGGTAAAGGAAGTTGGTATGCGAATACCGGAAGATATTGACCTTATCTGCTTCGGTAACTCCGAAGTGCAGAGTTTTCTTTCCCCTCCTCTCAGCTGTGTAAACCAGTCAACAGAACTGCTTGCGGAAAAATCAATTGAGCTCCTTCTGCAGAATATTGATAATGTTGATAATTTCGATTATAAAAATATTGTTGTGGATACGGACCTGATACTTAGGGGAACCTGTACTAAATACAACAAAGGCTAAATAGAAGCAATTATGAGATTTGGTCCTTCCCCCCGTTTTGATAGGGGAGAAGGACTTTTTTATTGATACAAAATTGAGTCAATTAAAGAACATTCTTCGTAGGATATATGCAGATTGTTAATTGTCCCGGCGGCGTCCTCAATCTGCTCCACCTTGCTGGCGCCTATTAAAGCAGAAGTAACCGCAGGCTGCCTTAAAACCCAGGTGAGAGATAATTGAGCCAGAGTCTGATTCCTGTTTTGAGCAATTTCATTCAGTCTTTTAAGTTTACCCAGTCTCTCTTCCGTAATATCGGATGGTTTTAGGAATCTGCCATCCCTTGCCGCTCTCGAATCGGCAGGTATATTATTAAGATACCTATTGGTTAGCAGTCCCTGCGCCAAAGGGGAAAATACTATTGAACCAAGATTTAGCTCAGACAGGGGATTAAGAAGTCCGTTTACAATCCCCCGGTCAAACATATTATAATTCGGCTGATGTATAATGAACGGAGTACCCAGATCAAATAGAATTTCATAAGCGCGTCTTGTTAGCTCGGGGCTGTATTGCGAAACACCTACGTACAGAGCCTTGCCGCTTCTTACAATCTGGTCGAGTGCTTGCTTTGTTTATTCAAGTCTGGTTTCGGGATCGGGGCGGTGATGGTAGAAAATATCTACATATTCAAGCCCCATTCTTTTAAGGCTCTGGTCCAGGCTTGCAATAAGGTATTTTTTCGATCCGAAATTTCCGTACGGGCCGGGCCACATATCCCAACCGGCTTTGGTCGAGATTACAAGTTCATCCCTGTATATACCAAGATCATTTTTCAGAATTTTCCCGAAAGTTTCTTCTGCCGAACCGTACGGGGGGCCGTAATTATTTGCTAAATCGAAATGAGTAATTCCGAGATCAAAAGCACGGCGTGCCATATTAGTGCAATTTTCAAAATTATCGGCGCTGCCAAAGTTATGCCATAACCCGAGCGAGATTGCGGGAAGTTTTAAACCGCTGTTCCCGCACCGGTTATATTTCATTTTATCATAACGGCTGCTGTCCGCTTTGTATTCCATTTCTACTCCTCGGCAGTATCTATTACTGCGTTTTCATAATGTCTTCTCGGGGGCCGGTCATACAAGAGTGTCATTTCTTTATATCTGGCTCCGAGTCCATGATGAATCTGGTCCCACGAAAAGCGCCAGTTCCAGTTACCCCCTAAGGTGCTGGGGAAATTCATTCTTGCATCGTTCCCAAGCCCGAGAATATCCTGCATTGGAATTACGCAGATATTGGCTGCGGATGCATAAGCGGCGCGGATTAATTGGAAAGTCATATCGTCACCGTGATAATCGAGATATTTCTGAGCCCATTCATAAACGCCCGAATGCTTGTGCCTTTCCGAATCGAGAAATCCTTTTGTGGTCTCATTATCGTGGCTGCCAGTATGCACTACGCAATTCTTTACATAATTATGAGGGAGGAACTTGGCATCGCCATGTTCTCCAAGTCCGAACTGGAGTATTTTTATTCCGGGGAATTCAAACTGGTCTCTCAGCTTTTCAACTGAATCTGTAATAACTCCCAGGTCCTCCGCAATAATGGGAAGGTCTCCGTGCGACTTTCTGATAGCATTAAAGAATTTTTCTCCGGGCCCTTTAACCCAGGTACCGTTAATGGCGGTATCGGCATCCCCCGGAATTCTCCAATAAGCTTCAAATCCTCTAAAGTGGTCAATTCTTATAACGTCCACCATTTCGAGAAGTTTAGAAATTCTGCTCTGCCACCAGGCATAATTGTCCTTTTCCATCTTTTTCCATTTATAGAGTGGATTTCCCCAGAGCTGTCCGGTAGCACTGAAATAATCCGGCGGTACACCGGCAACAAACTCAAGCGAGCCGTCTTTGTGAATTGTAAACAAATCCTTGTTAGCCCATACATCGGCGCTGTCGTATGCAACGAATATCGGCAGATCGCCAATAATCTTAATCCCGTTGTGATGCGCATAAGTGCGGATGTTTTTCCACTGTCTGTCAAAAATGAACTGAATGAATTTCTGGAAATCAATTTCGTGTGCAAGTTTTTCTTTCCACTCGGGCAGTTTCTTTCTGGCAACCAGATTATGATCCCACTTAGTCCAGGTAACGCTGTTATGGTGCTGCTTTGCTGCCATAAAAAGGGAATAGTCGTCAAGCCAGTAATCTTCCTTAACGCAAAAATCCCTGTATTCATGGTTCTTTGATTTGTGAAGGTGGCTGAATGTTTCGAAAGCTTTTCTTAACAGTTCGTATTTATGATGAATTACATGGCCGAAATCAATTTTATGCGGATGTCCTTTGTCAATCGGATGCAGGTCATGCTCCGAGAGAAGCCCCTCCTGCATCAGCAGGTCTGGACTGATAAGAAGCGGATTGCCGGCAAAAGCAGAGAAACACTGATATGGTGAGTCGCCGTATCCGGTTGGCCCGAGCGGGAGAACCTGCCATAATGTTTGACCTGCGTCTCTTAAAAAATCTACAAATCTGAAAGCATCCGGCCCGAGATCTCCAATTCCAAATCTCCCCGGAAGCGATGTTGGGTGCAGGAGTACCCCTGCGCTTCTTCCGATTTTCATAATCTATCCAAAATTGTTAGTAACAAATATTTTTAAATATATGCAAAATAATATGCTAAACACAACTATTAATCAAATTATAACTTTAACGGAACAGAAGAAAATTATATAACAGAAATTGCTAAATTATTCTATCAACCATATTATTGCATAGATTAATAAATGAGTTATAATGACTAATTATATATATATAGCCGAAAGTATTGACGGATTTATTGCCCGGGAAAACGGAAGCATTGACTGGCTCCTTGAAATCCCGAATCCCGACGGAAGCGATTACGGATTTGCCGATTTTATGAAAAACATAGATGCTCTTGTAATGGGGCGCAATACGTTTGAAACTGTTGTTTCTATGGAATTCTGGCCTTATGAAAAACCGGTATTCGTATTAAGCAAAAGCCTGAAGAACATACCGGCAGACAAAACAGGGAAGGCTGAGATAATTACCGGCGCGCCTGCTGAAATTGTTAAGCGCCTTAATTCGCGCGGTTTTAATAACCTTTATATTGACGGGGGAAAAACAATTCAATCATTTCTCAAGGAGGGATTGATTGACGAAATGATAATTACCCGAATCCCAATATTGCTGGGGAAGGGGATTCCG
>JAEXUB010000095.1 GCA_023453125.1 Bacteroidota bacterium | reverse complement strand
CCATCGCCGCTGCCATCCAGATTGACTTTTATTTTAATTGAAGTTTCCTTTGTTTTTCTTTTCAGTTCTGCTTTTCGCATAATACTCTCCTTAATGCTGTTATAAAAATTGTATTCTGTTCCGGAGTGCCTACAGATACCCTTAGGCATCCTTTGAGCATCGGTTGACTGCTCCTGTCTCTTATTATTATCCCCTTTTCATATAATGCCCTTTTAACTGTTTCCGGATTTTGGACCTTAAACAGGATATAATTTGATTCGGAGGGAAATACCTTTTCAATTCCCTCCGTTCCGGCAAGTCTTTTTGCCAGTTTCTCTCTCTCTGAAATAATCACTGCAATTTTCGTTTTAATTTCATCTAACTTTTTGACTGCATCCAATACCGCAGCCGTAGTAAGCCTGTTGAGGGTATACGGAGCCTTAATCTTGAAAAGCAAACGGATAATTTCCTCATTGGCAGCGCAATAACCGAATCGGATACCCGCCAGTCCCCAGGCCTTTGAAAAAGTTCTCATTACAATTAAATTATTAAATATTACTGTTTCACCTATAACACTTCCTTCCGAAGCAAAATCGATATATGCTTCATCCACAACCACAATTCCTCTGAATTTTCGGCACAATTCAAGGATTGTTTCTTTTTTTATCAGGTTCCCGGTTGGATTATTAGGGGAACAGAGGAATAATATTTTGCTCTTTTCATCTGCGGCAGAGAGGATTTTTTCAGAATCAATTTCCATATTTTCATTTAAAAGTACCTGCTTAACCTCAACATCATTTACCGAGCAGGCAACCGAATACATTCCATAAGTCGGTTCCGGTATAACGGCATTATCCTTTCCGGGGACACAGAATATTCTTATTATCAGGTCAATTATTTCATCCGAGCCAACACCGCAGAATATCTTATCATATCCCGCTCCGGTCAGCTCTGAAAGAGCGTTTCTTACTTCATACTGGAATGGGTCCGGGTATCTGTTTAATTCCAATCCTCTTATTTGTGAATTTAAAGGTTCAAATGGATTTTCATTGGCATCCATCAGAATCCCCTTTATCTTATTCTCTTCTCGTGCCGAGCTGTACGGCTTCAGATTTCTAATGTTTGGTCTTACAAGTTCCAGTATATTCATTTTAACCTCACTTTAACCGCATTGGCATGTGCCGATAATTTTTCTTCTTCAGCCATTGTAATTATGCTCTTTGCCAATCCTTTTAATCCCTGTCTGCTTAGATTCTGAAATGAAACAGACTTCATAAACTGTTCTACGGTTACACCGCTGTAGGATTTGGCATAACCGTATGTCGGGAGGGAATGATTAGTCCCAGAGGCATAATCCCCTGCACTCTCGGGACTAAAGGGGCCAATAAACACCGAGCCTGCATTTATTACTTTTGCTTTTTTCTTTTCTGCATTCCTGAAATTCATAATCAGGTGCTCCGGCGCATACCGGTTGCTGAATTCAATTGCTTCGTCAATAGTATCTGTAATAACTATCAAACTGCTTTTAAGCGATTTCTGTATGAATTCCCTTCTGTCAAGTAATGCTGACTGCAGTTTTATCTCCTTTTTAACTGCATCAGCAAATTCAATAGAATTTGTAACCAGTACCGACTGGGAATCGGGGCCATGTTCTGCCTGCGAGAGGAAATCGGCTGCAACAAATTCCGGATTGGCAAAACGGTCTGCTATTATCAGAACCTCACTCGGTCCAGCCGGCATATCAATAGCGCATCCATCGGGATCGGTGCTGACAATCATTTTTGCAGCAGTTACATAACTATTCCCCGGCCCGAAAATTTTGTTAACCGGGGCAAAATTCTTATCTCCGTATGCCATCAGGGCAATAGCCTGAGCCCCGCCGATTGCATAAAACTCATCAATACCGCAAATTGAAGCGGCATATAATAAAGCATCGGAAACCATCCCCTCTTTTGCAGGGGAAAAGAGTGCTATTCTTCCGCACCCTGCAATCCCGGCAGGAATTGCCAGCATAAGAAGTGTTGAAAAGAGGGGCGCCGTACCTCCCGGAATATAGAGCCCCGCATTTTCAATCGGCCTGAATTCCCTGCTGCATACAACTCCTTCCATTGTCTCAACAGAATAGCCGGCGGGTTTCTGTTTAATGTGAAATGCATAGATATTCCTATATGCGGTATCGATGCTCTCTTTCAAATCATCTGAAATCCTTTTTCCGGCATTCCTCATCTCTTCTTTACTGATTCTAAATCCTTTATTCGGAATAGAGTCAAATATGGAAGCGTATTTGAGTGCTGCACTTATTCCCCCCGATTTGACTTCATTTACAATCGGGAGTACCGCTTTCAATGCATCATTGTTGTTTATTGCCGGGCGTTTTAACAATGTAGAGTATTTGCCCCTGCCGCATTTGCTCAGATATGCAGTTTTCATAGGATCATATTCTCGATTGGAAGTAATATGATTCCGGATGCCCCGGCTGATTTAAGCTTTTCATTAATTTTCCAGAATGTATCTACAGTAACGACTGCGTGAACCGCAGCCATTTTGTTATCTGCCAGTGGCACTACAGTCGGACTGTTAAGAGAGGGTATAACCGACGTTACAGTTGATATCCTATCTTTTGGTACATTCATCATCAGATATTTCGAGTTCCTGGCATTCAGGACTGAATCAATACGGTTCAGCAAGGTTTCAAGATTCTCCTTCTTATCATTTTCGAGCTGTGGGGAATCGGTGCCGATTAAAACCGCATCGGATGAAAAGACCGTAAAGGATTTTTTCAGTTTATTAAGTTTCAGAGTGTTCCCGGTTGAAACAAGGTCGCATATAAGATCTGCAATTCCAAGAGAAGGGGCAATTTCCACTGAACCGCTTATCTCAATTACCTTTGCCTCAATCCTGTTTTCTTTAAGAAAATCATTCACGATTTTCGGAAATGATGTAGCAATTCTCTTTCCCCTCAGATCCTCAATCCCTTTTATCGATTCATTCTCAGGGATTGCTATCATTAATGTGCATTTCCCAAATCCAAGGTGCCTTAATACTTTTACATCTACATTTTTCTCCTTTACTATATCATTCCCTACAATCCCTATATCTGCCACTCCGTCCTGGACATATTCCGGAATGTCATCGTCCCGCAGAAAGAGTATATCAAGTTCAAAATTCCGCGAGGTTACAATTAGCCGTTCCGAATATTCTTCAATATCCAGGCCGCAGTTTCTTAGCAGCTGAAGGCTTTTATCTGTAAGCCTCCCCTTTTTTTGTACAGCGAGTTTCAAATTTCCGTTTAGCATTTTTCATCCTTTTGGTTTAAAAACAAA
This sequence comes from Bacteroidota bacterium, assembly GCA_023453125.1. Lineage (GTDB taxonomy): Bacteria > Bacteroidota > Ignavibacteria > Ignavibacteriales > Melioribacteraceae > JAEXUB01. Next base: position 1,708 of record JAEXUB010000095.1, on the reverse strand, counting down.
AAACCCCGGGGAGACCGGGGTTTTATTTATATAATTATTTAAATTCTATTTAAAGTTTACCGGTATCTCCCTCGGGAAATTATTGAATGATGATGATGAAGATGTAAAGATATCGGTAGATTCATTTTGCTCTCATAATTTGAATGCAATTATAGATTTATTTTTATAATTACGCAAATTTTTTTTACTTTTATCGTTGTTAATGGGGAAAATGAATGATAAACGCGTTTTTTGTTTCGGACCTGCATGGCAAAAAGGAGAAATATGAAAAGCTGATAGAGCATATTATCCGGGAAAAGCCGGATATTGTCTTTGTAGGAGGAGACCTTCTGCCCCACCCCTGCAATGAGGATTTTAAAGATTTAAATTTCCTTAGAGATTACCTTATACCCGAATTTGTACTTCTCAGAAAAGCAATGCATTCCGGTTACCCGATCATCCTTATGATTATGGGAAATGACGATCCGAAATCGGAAGAGCATATAATCAACTGCGGCGAGAAACTGGGGCTCTGGCATTATATTAACAACAAACATTTTACTTTCCGCGAGTACAGGATTTTCGGCTATAATTATGTACCGCCGACCCCATTTAAACTAAAGGATTGGGAAAAATACGATACCGGACGGGAAGTTAATCCGGGATGTATATCCCCTGAAGAAGGAAAAAGGAGCACACCGTTTATAGAAAAGGAGATCTCAAATTCTACAATTGAAAAGGACCTCAATGAACTTGCAGCCGAATATCCAATGAATAAATCTATATTTCTCTTTCATTCCCCCCCTTACGGGACCAACCTTGATATAACAGCTTACAGGAAAGAAATTTCAGATCCGCACGCGGGGAGCAAAGCGATAAGGAAATTCATCGAAAAGAAACAGCCGTTCCTGGCATTGCACGGACATATACATGAATCATCGAGAATTTCAGGAGAATGGAAAGAATTGATTGGGGCAACCTATTGCTTCAGCGGATGCACCGATACAGGGAAACTGGCAATAATACAATTCCCTCTTGAGAAGCCCAAAGAAGCGGTTTATAATTTATTCTGAAATACTCTTCAGTTTCAACGGCCTTGCAGCATCGCTAACAGAACCTATTTTTGCCGCATAACTGGTCTGATTCTTAATATCCTCATCCGTTATGTAATAAATATCCAGCAGTCCTTCTGCTTTGTAGCCGCATCTTAAAAAATTCATTTCGGATAAACAGAGGCTCCACCCTTCGAACCAGATATTCAATTCTTCTTTTTTACCTTTATCCTTATCAATATGAACAAGCAGGTCAATATCGCTGCCGGGTCCGGCAATTCCGTTTTTGGTGCTTCCGTAAAGATAAATTCCTTTAACGCCGAATTTTATTCCATCAAGCTGCTGTGCTATCTTCTCTGCCATTCTGGTGCGCCAGCGCCAATGATCGCTTATAAGCCTGTCCCCCGGCTCTCTATATTCAATTTCAACATCAATATCCTGCGTAGGAGGGGCAAATATGCCGAATGCCCCGCTAAGTTCTGCATTCATCAATATTTTTAATATATGTCCCCCTGTCATTGCGCGGACGTCAATGACGTGAACAATATTTTCGATAATACTGAATTCAGGCAACAGCTCGCTAAGGATGTTTTCCGAGTTTGACAAAAAATCCTGGTTAAATATTATTCCCTCATCATCGGGATATAATGGAAGATACCTTATTGACGCTTCAACCA
>JAEXUB010000075.1 GCA_023453125.1 Bacteroidota bacterium | reverse complement strand
CGCATACGGCGAACAGGCAGTTATTGCAGGATGCGTACTTGCCGCAATTACAGGCAATGTTGGAATTCCGGGGGGATGGGCAGGTGGAATTGCTCTCCAGGCGGATGACGGCGGCCCTTTCTGGAATGCATTCCCTACGGGGGATAACCCTGTAAAGGCGCAAATACCGGTCTTTCTTTGGAGCGAAGCGGTTTTGCGGGGAAAAGAAATGACTCCCGCCGATGGAGTACTCGGCGCCGAAAAACTTGATAACAATATTAAACTTATTTATGCGGTTGCCACTAACGCATTAATTAACCAGCACGCCAATACAAACCGCTCGGCCAAAATACTTGGGGACGAATCACTTGTTGAATTTCTGGTAGTGCACGAACAGTTTATGACTCCGACAGCTAAATTTGCCGATATACTTCTTCCCGTCTGTACTCAGTTTGAGACTTATGGGCTTGAAGACGGATGGAAGTACGGGGATGAAGTGATTCTTATGCCCAAAGTTGTTGAAGCGCCATACGAGACAAAGAGCGATTATGAAATCTGTTCATTAGTTGCAGAAAAGCTTGGAGTTAAAGAGAAGTATACCGAAGGGCGCGATGAAAGGGGATGGATAGAATATATTATTGAAGAATACAGGAAAACCCGATTCCCGGATGTGCCCGCTTTGAATGAATTTGAGAAATCAAATGCCGGTGTGTACTCAGTGCCTGTTACAGAACCTAAAATAGCATTCGCCGATTTCAGGAAAGACCCGGTTAAACATAAACTTGCAACGCCGTCGGGAAAAATTGAAATTTTTTCAAAGCAGCTCTTTGAGAAAAACAATCCAAAGGAAATACCTCCGGTGCCTAAATATATACAGGAATGGGAAAGCCCATTTGGAAAAGAAGCGGAGAAATATCCTTTGCAGGCCTTGGGGAACCATTATCTGGAAAGGGTTCATTCCACACACGACAATAATGATATTACAAACGAAGCGTTTCCGCAAAGGGTGTTTATCAATCCTATTGATGCCGCAAAGAGGAATATTGAAAACGGCCAGCTTGTTAAGGTCTTTAACGAGAGGGGGGCAATGATTATTCCCTGCCGTATTACAAGAAAGATTCTCCCCGGCGTAGTTAACATTCCGCAGGGGGCCTGGTGGACTCCTGACGAAAAGGGGATTGACCGAAGAGGAAACATTAATGTCCTTACATCGGAAAAGTGGACTCCCCTTGCATTCGGAACGGCTCAGCATACGATAATGGTTCAGGTTGAAAGGGCATAAGGAGAGAAAATGAAAAAACAATACGCTTTTTACGTTGATACAAGACACTGCTCCGGATGCAAGACCTGCCAGGCAGCGTGCATAGATAAAAACAATCTAAACCGCGGTGTTTTGTGGAGAAGAGTATATGAAATTAATGAAGGGGATTGGATTCAAAAAGGAAATGCCTGGATCCACAAAATTTCGGCATATAATGTTTCTATTTCCTGTAATCATTGCGATGATCCTCTTTGCGTTAAGAACTGTCCTACCACCGCAATGCACAAGGACAAAAATGGAATTGTGAGTGTTGACGAAAATAAATGCATTGGCTGCAGATACTGCGAATGGTCCTGCCCTTACGGAGCCCCCAAGTATGATGAATCGAAAGGGGTAATGAGCAAATGCAATCTTTGTGCCGATTTTCTTGAAGAGGGAAAATCCCCCGCCTGTGTAGCCGCCTGTCCAATGCGAGTTCTTGATTTCGGAGAACTGAACGAGCTTCAGAAAAAATACGGCATTGTAAATGAAATATATCCTCTTCCCGTTTCCGGTATAACAAATCCTTCTATTGTAATTACACCTCACAAGGATGCGATGGAGAGCAAGAGCAGGAATGCTATAATTAATAACCGGGAGGAGGTGTAAAATGAAAGGTTCAGAAATTACACTCGTCTTTTTTACTTTGTTTGCACAGGCAGCCGTCGGTATGCTCGCTGCATTCGGTGTCGTAAACTATTTTACCGCAGCACGTGCCGGAATTGAAAACGGCCGTGTAATAAATGAAAAACTTCTCCTTGTTATCTGCGCATTATTCATAGGAGCGGTTATTATCTCTTTTCTCCATCTTGGGAATTTTAAAAACGCATTCTATGCAATGAATAATCTTGCCGGTAGCTGGCTCAGCAGGGAAATACTCTTTGTAATAATTTTCGGACTCTTTCTTACCGGGTTTGCACTTGTTTATTTTAAGGACCTCTTCTCTTTAACAGGGCAGGCTGTTATGGTTTCCGCCTCCGTTATTGCGGGGCTTTCGCTGATATTTGTAATGGCGCGCATTTATATGATTGAGATAATACCCGCCTGGAATAACATGGCTACTCCTATCCTGTTCTATTTATCTTCGTTTATTCTGGGGGGATTAACATTTGCGGCTGCATACATATTCCTGGCAAACAGGGAAGGGGTGCATTTTAGTTCTCTGAGCGGAATGCATCTAATAATCAGAATGATTATCGGTGCCGCGGTTCTGCTATTTGCGGCAGAGCTTGCTGTGTGGTTAATTAAGATTTTTACTCTTGCAGGCGGGGAGCGCGCGGCCTCGGAGAGTTACTCCTTAATAGTTAAGGATAATATGCTTTTGTTCTGGCTCCGCATTGCATTACAGGCGGCAGCTATTATACTTCTTGCATTAACATATTACTCTTTCAGCGGCGAAGCTATGAATGTACCCCGGTTTTATGTTGCATTTATCCTGGTGTGGCTTGCTGAAATTGCGGGAAGGTATTTATTTTATGCTGCATTCAATAGAATCGGAATATAAGAAAAAGCCCGTCTGCTGACGGGCTTTGTTTTTTTAAACTGTTTCCTCTTCTTTAGACTCAGGCTTTTCGGTATGAGAAACAAGCATGAAAAATATTGAAAAGGCAATCGAAATCACAAATAATGCCCTGAATAAAAGTTCAAAATAAAAAGAAACCCCTGGTCTACCGCCATAAGGATTAAACATTTGGAGATTAACCGTGTAAGATGAGGCCAGTGCAACTAACCAAGCGGACAGGAGCAGGCATAATGAATAATATTTTTTCTTTAGATCATATGTTTTGGCCTTAGAGAAATTGAAGAGTATAAGATAAAGAGAACTGAAAAGAATAAGTATTAAAAATTCCGGAATATTTAACAGCATAAATCCTCCCCTGGATTTTCGTGTAATAAGTTGTTGATTAAATGGATTGTTTAAAATAATATATTCGCAATTATTTCTCAACACTCAAATTACAAACCGGAATCTTGAGTCTTATTGTTTCGTGAAAACATAATTGGAATTGAAGCGCCGGCGCAATAGGTGAGCGGGACTGTTTTAATTATAAGAATTAGTTTATATTATTCTGAGAGTCTGGAGATTTATTAAATAATTTGAGCGGGCATATGAAACAGATATTTATTTATTCGCTTCTGGTTGTTTTATCTTTTCTCGGCAGTTATTTTTCAGGCGGCAGGCTTGAAAAAGCCGTTGAGATATCGCTTTGGATATCCATTGCGGGAATCCTCTTTATTGCGGTTAAATATTCGGGTAAGTATTTAACCGGCACGTACAGGAGTGCTGTAATACTTATTGTAATAATCGGGAGCACCGGAATTCTACTTGCATCCTATAAAGCCATAGATAACGCATATAAGCAGAAGGAAGGACTCTTAACCATCGGGGGGCAGATAAGCGAGGGGGAATTTCTCTGGAACCTGAAGGAAATCAGTATAAAAACTTTAAAAGAGTAATACGGGGGGAATAAGAAGAATCTTGAGGAGACATTTTCTTCCCTTTATCCCCCGACAATTGAGGATTCCAGGGCAATTGAAATACTCTACAACAATCAGGATTCATCTAAGGCGGCTGGATATATATATGTTGACACCCTTGAAGCAAATAAAATTACCCTGATCTGTCAAAGTAAATTTTACAAGGGGATTAATGAAGATTTTGTAAACTTCAGGAAAGATAAGGGAATGGTCCAGGTCAAGATGCGGCTTACAGAAAAAGGGGGATACTATGAAATTCAAAACTAATTTCGATTGGGAAGGGGAAATTACCCCGTTTGAAAGGCAGATTATTGCCAAACCCTCTTATCTGTTTCTTTTTGCATTCCTTCTGCAGATATTATACGTGTTTCTAACCACCCTTTCAACGCGTGGATTCGATTACAACGCCATTAATTTATATTTCCCGCCTGCAGTGGCAGCCGCCGGCGAAATTGTAATGAGCGGAATAAGCGAATTTAACGGCAAGACGGAGGCTTCAGGGTGGAGCAATATCCATACTTCCGCATTGATAACTACCCTGCTTTTTTACTTTATGGTTCCGTCAATTTTACTCCTGACCTACTTGAGATGGAAAGCAATACCATTCGAAGAGAGAATGAAGAAAAGAATTAGAAAAGTCTATCCTGTATTAATTCTTTTCGGGGCAATTATGATAAACCAGTATTTCCTTAACTGGAGCACTTTCGCCGGACAGATATCCACGAGGAATGATATTGAAAATTCGCAGAAAGTGTATTCAGCCGCCGATGTAGCAACAGGAAATGTTTCCGCGGTATATGCAGATGCAATGGAGTTTTTATATGTCCCTGCAGAGAAAGGGGGTGGGGGCGGAAAATGGAAAAACATTCGAAACGCAGATGGAACTATGCGCGATTATAAACTTCCCGATGTAAGCGCGTTGAGCAGTATGTCAGTTAAAAGAATTTCCCGTTTCATTTCTGCCGGAGAGGCTGAAACAAATATTGTAATGAAATTGGAGAATGATACCACTCTGGCGGTTTCGGCAGTCTCGAATACCTCGGGCGGAAACAGCGGTTTTCTTAATGCTGACGGAAGGAAGGGGAAAGTTCAGGTTTCGATGGTAATTTATCCCTCTTCTTACAGAATTAATACAGACAACAGGTAAAAGAGTGATTAAACAAATAGGGTTGCAAGGGCAAGCAATCCTATTACTATCATAGTAAGGCTTACCTCCTCTCTTTTTCCTATTGCAAGTTTTATTACTATCCAGGAAATGAATCCCCAAATAATTCCCTGTGTAATTGAGTGGGTAAGCGGAATCAGTATCATTCCTATAAATGCCGGAACGGCATCATCCATCTTGTCCCAATTAATCTTAATAACGGGTTTCATCATAAAGACCCCTACAAGAATTAATGCGGGGGCAGTTGCAATTGCGGGCACCACTGATAGAAGGGGGGAAAAAAACATAAATGGAAGGAATAACAAACCGGCAACTACCGCCGTTAGTCCGGTGCGCCCCCCCTGCTCTACCCCGGCGGCAGATTCAATGTAGCTTGTGGCGGAACTGGTTCCGAAAGGGCCTGAAATCATAGTGCCGAATGCATCTACAATTAAGGACTCTTTAATTCTCCTCGGCTCGCCGTTATCATCAAGCAGGTCTGCGGCTTCCGATACGCCTATGAATGTAGATACAGAATCAAAAAGGTCGGTAAAAAGAAAAACAAATATAACCGGGAGCAGAGAAAATTTAAGCGCACCGATAAAATCCATTGCCATAAACAGACTGAAATCGGGCCATTCAAATAATCCCTTCCAGGTTACCAGGGTTGCAGCCCCCATATTAATTGTAGAAGCATCTCCGTAAAACCTTCCAATCGGAATTGATAGAATAGTGGTAATCGCAATTCCAAGAATCAAGGCCCCTTTGAATTTCTTTACTACAAAGAGAGAGGTAATTAATAGTCCCGCTAAAAATGTAATGATAATAGGATTCATTTTGGCAATTCCGACAAGAGTAGAGGGATTTCCCACTATGAACCTGGCATTCTCAAATCCGATGAATGTAATAAATAATCCGATACCCGCCGCAATCGCGAAGCGGAGCTGACGCGGAATTGCCTTCAATATTTTTGTGCGTACGTTAAATACGGACAAAAGAATAAATATAACCCCCGACCAGAAAACAGTGCCGAGAGCCGTTTCCCATTTAACCCCCATTCCGAGAACAACGGTATACGCAAAGAATGCATTTATCCCCATGCCGGGAGCCATTACAATCGGGTTTCGGGCGTATATTCCCATTGCAATACTGCTGAATGCGCTAACCAGGACAGTAGCCGTGAGCACTCCCGGGAATGGCATTCCTGTTGCCGAAATAATGGCGGGGTTGACGACGATAATATACATTGTTGCCAGAAAGGTTGTAATGCCGGCAATAATTTCGGTTTTAAAAGTTGTACCGTTCCCCTTGAAGTCAAAGTAGTTTTCCATACAGCACCCGTTTTTTTAGCCCCTGCGGGGCATATCTATAGTATTATAAGACTTAAGAATGCTAAGCATTAAGGGTGAAATAAAATGCAGCCCCTTTGTCGGGCTTGGATTCAACCCAGATTGTGCCTTTATGTTTATCAACAATCTTTTTAACAATTGCCAGCCCTATTCCAATTCCCTCAAATTCATAATCGCTGTGAAATCTTTTAAAAGGAGAGAACAGTTTTTCATCTCTTTCCCCTACAAAGCCGGCTCCGTTATCCTTTACACAGAAAACTTTTATCCCTTCCTTTTCAACACAGCTAAATTCAATTACGGGGGAGGGGACCTTAGAAGAAAACTTGAAAGCGTTTTTAAGAAGGTTGTCAAGCAGAATCATAAGCAGTCCGTAATCCCCCCGGGTTATTATATCTTCCTCTATCCTGATTTCATATTTAACATTCGGGTAGAGGGACTGGAGATCCTTAGCGAGGCTTCCGGCAACAGGGCTCAGGTTAATTTCGTGAACGTCAAGCACCTGATAATTAAGTCTCGAAAGGCGAAGGATACTTTCAATCAGCAGGTCCATTTTTTCTGTTGATTTCTTAATTCTCCGGATTAGTCCCTGCCCTTCGCTTCCAAGGCGGGAGGAATAATCTTCTGCAAGAACCTGAGTAAATCCGTTTATTGCCCTTAAAGGGGCCCGCAGGTCGTGAGATACGGTATATGTAAAGCTTTCAAGGTCTTTATTGATTTTTTCAAGCTGCGAAGTGCGCTGTGCTACTTTATTTTCGAGTTCAGAATTCAACATTTGCAGCTGATGTTCGGCATCCTTCTTGGCCTTCGATTCTTTAAGGATTGCCCAGGTCTTCATTCCGTAATAGGCAAAAAATACCGCAGCGGCAAAAAATGTAAAGAAAACGAGAATGAGTTTATTTCGGAAGCTTATTAATGATTTAAGAACATCCTCCTCGGCAGTTGAGGCAACTACAGACCAGAAGGTATTGTGAATTTTAACGGGAGCGAAAACCGCATATTTTTTTACTTTTTCTGTTTTCTTATCTCTTATTCTATCATAAAAATAAACAGCTTCTCCTGTTTCGCCGGCCATCATTCTTTTGGCCATCTCAAGATATTCTGGAAAATCCAATCCAATTTCATAAACGGATTTGCCAATATGCCCCGGTACCGGGCACCAGAGCTCTGTACCGTCGCGACTAATCATCCACGCATAGCCGCTTTCCCCTATTTTAATATCCTCAAGAAAACGACTGCCGGACTCTTCAACTTTAATTATTCCCCCCAGTGAGCCGATGAATTTACCCCCGTCGAATACAGGCACGTGTATTGCAATTGCATTATACCCCTGAACGGCGAAAAATATATCGCTAATTACCGGCTTCCGGTTGGCTATAACATCCCTAATATGTTTTTCGTAAAGAATATCCTTGCCTGTGATATTAAGAGCGGGAGGCGCATAAGTAATTATCCCTTTATCATTAACTCTTACAACGCTTCCTATTTTATCCTTTTCCTTTTCGTAGAAGCTGTCAATAATCTGTTTCCCCGAAGGGGTAAGGCGGGCTACGCTTTCATTCTGCGCAATGTAGCTGAACTGGTTCACCCACATATCAATATAATCCTGAAGCCCTTTGGCGGCCTGGGTAATGTGAATTCTCTGCCTTGCATTCAATTCTTCAATTGTTCTTTCTTTTTCGGCAGAATAAAGAAAGTAAACCAGAAGAAAACAGATAAGAAACAGAAATGCGCTTACGGCAGACCATATTTTATAATTCAAATTTCAACCTCAAATTATCCCTTATTATATATAATACTTTACTGATTTATAGTCAATAAATGATTTAAGCCGTCAGGGTAATGAGGGGAATAATGTGCCGTGTGTCAATTTAGGAAGGGGAATGCAAATGAAAAAGGGGAGCCCGGTGAGGCTCCCCCTTCAGAAATTACTTCTTAATCATCTTGACCGAGATTTTGAAAATAAAATAGATTAATATAAGAGCCCCCACGGCAAAGATAGTATCGCCGAATGCTCTCATCCATCTAAGAGTTTCCATTAAAGGTGTCTGAAGGAATTCAGCGCTGCGTGCATACCAGTAGCCGTCTTTTACAGAAGCCCATGTCTGCATAAGTCCGACAGGGAGAAGGCTGAATACAACCATCGCGAAAAGGCCGAAATTAATTCCCCAGAAGGAGTATTTGAGTTCTTTCTCTCCCCATTCAATGTCGGGACGTATTGCCCTGAGAGTGAAGAGCATTAACCCGATACCGAGCATTCCGTATACTCCGAATAATGCGGCGTGTCCGTGAACCGGTGTGGTGTTTAATCCCTGCATATAGTAGAGGGCAATGGGAGGATTAATCATAAATCCGAATAAACCAGCGCCAACCATATTCCAGAATGCCACTGATACAAAATAATAAATTGGCCATTTGTATTTAACAACCCATTCTTTCGATTTTGAAATACGGATATTCTCCCAGGCTTCGAAGCCTACAAGAACGAGCGGAACAACTTCCAGAGCGCTGAATACAGCACCGAGCGCCATTACAACTGTAGGCGTGCCGCTGAAATATAAATGATGCAGCGTGCCAATAATACCTCCGGAGAGGAAAATTGTAGATGCCAGAAGAGTTGCCTTGGTTGTAGTTTCGGTACTGATAAGTTTGAGCCGTGCAAATAGGAATGCAATAACAACAGTGGCAAAAACTTCAAAGAAGCCTTCAACCCAAAGATGAACAACCCACCAGCGCCAGTATTCGGCAATGGCAAGATTTGTATGTTTGCCGTACATAAGAGCCGCGGCGTAGAATAAGGCGATTGCAATTGTTGATATAATAAATAAGGCAAGAATCTGTTTCTGGTCTTTATTGTTTTTAAGCGCAGGCTTTAATGCGCGTATCATTAAAAAGAGCCATATCAAAAGTCCGGCAAAAAGAGCAATCTGGAAGAATCTGCCGAGGTCAATATATTCATATCCGCTGTGGCCGAATAAGAACCAGTGCTCGTCTTTCATCATATTCATAACGCTTAGCCACTGGCCTGCCATTGAACCGAGAACAACTACAAGAAGGGCTCCGAAAAGAATGTCAACGCCGAGTTTCTGTCCCTTAGGTTCGTGTCCGCTTACTGCCGGGGCTATATATAAACCGGCTGCAAGCCATGCGGTTGCAATCCAGAAAATTCCAAGCTGGGTATGCCAGGTTCGCGTAACCGTATATGGAAGAATTTTTGAAAGTTCTATTCCATAGAAACCGTCTCCTTCAACTCCGTAATGAGCCGTGATAATTCCCATTACTATCTGAAGCCCTATTAATAGAGTAACCACCCAGAAGTATTTTATAATTGCCCTTTGGGAAGGTGTAAGCACTGAACCCAGCAGCGGATCATTAAGAGGAGCGTCGTTGTGTTCTATTTCTTTTTTAAGTGATGCGTGATACCAGACCATTCCTCCAATACCCGCCAGAAGAAGGATTATACTCACACCGGTCCAAACGACCGAATCGGCAGTGGGTTTATTCCCGATAAGTTCTTCGTGGGGCCAGTTGCTTGTATAAGTGATTTCGTCATCAGGCCTGTTGGTTGCGGCTGCCCAGGCAGACCAGAAGAAGAATGCGGAAAGCTTTCTGAGCTTGGCTTCATCGGTAAGGGAGTTTTTCCTTATTGCGTATTCGGGCCTCCCTTTTGTAAATACGTCTGAATAGTATTTTACATTTTCGGCAATTGCCAATGCTCTTACAGAATCAATAGTAACGGTTTCGTTTGAGGCATTGTATGTGTTTGTGCGCATATGTTTCTGAAGCCGGGCTTTAAGCCTTCCCTGCTCTTCGTTGTTTAAACTGTTGAATTCTTTCTGGTAGGTTGAATTGCTCCAGTAATTAAGAATAAAAACCGCTTCCCTGTGAAGCCAGTCGGCTGTCCAGTCGGGGGCTACATAACTGCCGTGTCCCCATACAGAGCCGACTTCCATGCCTCCCATAGCCTGCCATACATTCTGCCCTTCGTTAATATCTTTTCTGCTGAAAACAGTTTCCCCTTTTTCGGTAACAACGGCAGATGGAATAGGGGGGGCTTCATTGTATATCTTAGTTCCAACCCAGCCGAGTACGGCAAAAGAAATTACAATGACAGATGCAAAGGCAATCCAGTGTTTTTTCATTATTTCTCCTTTAGTTTATAATAATAAGTTAAAATCTTTCTCCTTTGGCTTCCCTAATGTGGCTTCCCACAGCCCTTATTCTTCCCCAGATTGAAATGAAGAAGAGTACCATACCAACAATCTGGAAAAAAGAGGCAATTGTGATTAAGTGAAGAAGAAGGGAGTTCGGAACTGTAAATGATGAGATAACCTGGCAAATGAAACGTACAGAGGTAGAAATGGTCATTACATAATATGTCGCCAGAATTAATCCCGGCTTATATAACCGGTCTTCTTTTTCGGGGCGCGGAAAGAACCAGAGTGCCACTCCCATTATCATCATCATAACAGTGCCGAAAAGAATTACGTGAGTATGCGCCGAGACCATATCCGGCTCAGGCCAGGTATCAAAATGGTTCTTCATAATCAGCATATACATTCCCGAAGCAACTCCGGCAAAAAGGAATATTATGCTGGTTTTAATGAAATATCGAACTGTTGAAAACATTTTTTCCTCATTTCAATTTGGATATGGATGTCCTTAAAAAGACTATCTATCTTATTTGATTGGGAAATATTACAATATAGGAGTTAATATCCTTTGACTTAAGTCAAGAATTTGAATTTTGAATGGGGCGGGATCAGATTTCCGAAAGAATTTTCAGTCGGTTATAGTCCTTAATAATAATTTTCTTCCCGGTAACCTCAATTATTTCATCATCCTGAAGTTTCTTCAGGACCCGTGAAAAGGTCTCCGTGATTGTCCCGATGTATGAAGCGATATCCTTTTTGGAAATATCCAGTTCCAGGAAAGGAGTAGCCTGTTTATCGGTACCGGCTTTTTTCATTTCATCAATTAGGTAATAAGCAAAGCGGTTAACAACTTCCTTTGCGGTAAGCTCTTCAACTTTACGTGTAAGCTTTCTTAAACGGCGTGCAAAACCGGCAAGCATATTAAGACATATCTGCGGATTCTGCTCAAGAATGTTTAGAAATTCTTTCTTGGGAAAAAAGATTACAGTCGAATTGGCCATTGTCTGCGAATTAACCGGGAAATTAGAACCTTCGAATAGGGGGATTTCGCCGAATGTTTCCGGGGGTTTTATGATATGCAGTATCATCTCCTTGCCGTCGCTCGAAAGCTTATATACTTTAACTGTGCCATTGAGAAGTACATAGAAGCCGTTATATTTATCCCCTTCGTTAAAAACAACTTTATTCTTTTTAATTGTTTTAATAGAGGCTATTGAAATTACATCCTTAATCTGCCCTGGAGTGAGGGCAGAAAATAGGGGAAGCGAAGAGAAGATTTCGCTCTTAATTTCGTAATCGTCTATTAAAAAAATATTCATTTGTTTTTCCTCATTTCAATTTAACGAACCGGGATAAAAGGTACAATTTAATCGGCAGGAGAAATAATAGATAAAAAACTTTTTTTATCCTCTATTGTACCTCTTCCTTATTTTTTTTACGTTTAAATGAAATAATGAGGAGAGAGAATGAAAAAGAATATACTGCTTTTATTAGTTGTCATATTTTGCTCCATAGCGGTGAATGCGCAGACAAAACTGGGAGAATTAAAATATGACGATTTTAAAACTCCTGTTTTCTGCGGAGCCAGCTGCCACAGCGACTTCTATCAGATGTGGAAGCAGGCAATGATGTCCCAGTGTTATACTCACGAATGGGATGAAATAGAATATTTTAAATTAGCGGTTCCTCACGCCGAAAAGGATCCGAAGGTTGCTGAGGTAAAAGCGGGATGCAACGGATGCCACGCTCCGATATCATATGTTTCCGGTGATGTTCCTCCGCCGCTTCCAGAAAAGAAATCGCGTGCAAATGAATCGGTAAGCTGCGATGTATGCCATAGCATTACCGGCTTCTCCGGGGACACACCGTATAATTTTAATTACATATTAAAACCGGGGAAAACAAAATTTACATCCCGTATGGGGGAAACAACATCACCGGCCCACGAAATATCAGTAACTCCGCTTCACAAAAGCGGTGACTTCTGCGGAATATGCCACAACGAAAAAGACCCTTATGGAATGTTGGTTAAATCAACTCATCTCGAATGGAAAGAAGGCCCTTATGCAAAAGAGGGGGGTCAATGCCAGGACTGTCATATGACGAAAGCGGAATTCAAGACCGCGGCAATGGGAGTAACATATAAGGATGCAAAACTTCATCTGTTCCACGGCGGACACGATCAGGGGAAAGTAAAAGGAACAATTGAATTAAGAATACATCCCGATTACAGAGACGCGGAGCCTGGAGAAGCAATTAAATTTACTGTCGCACTATATAACCAGAAGACGGGGCATAAATTTCCTACCGGTTCGGTTGAAGACAGAATTGTATGGCTCCATGTAGAAGCTGTAGATTCAAAGGGGAATGTGTTCCATATTCCCGTGGACAAAAAAGGATTTAACGGGGAAGAATATACAATAGGAAGCGACGTGCTTGCTTACCAGGATATGGGGATTGCATTAAATGACCCGAATTTCAAAGGAGTTCAGAGAGATGGAATTCCAATCGGTGACAGGATTTTCAGAATGCCCTATTTCGATCCGCAGGGTAGAATGACAATCCAGCAGTGGAATACTGCCTCATTAGGAGTCGATTACCGTATCGGTCCGCGCGAGACAAAAATTGAAACATTTACATTCAGGGTTCCTATGAAGGCCGCACCCGGAAAAATGAAAGTGACTGCAGTGCTAAATTACCAGCTTCTTGTTACACCGGTTGCCGATTTCCTAGGTGTACCTGCATCGGAATCGGATATTGTTAAAGTAAATGAACATTCAACCGAAGTAACAATTTTACAATAGTGAGGATGTTATGAAAAAGTTTGCAACAATTATACTCGTTTTTTTCCTTTTGATTACTCTATTACCGGGGGAGATTTTCGGAATACCCGCATTTGCACGCAAGTATAACCTCAGCTGCCAGACGTGCCATTCCCCTTTTCCTAAATTAAAAGCATACGGCGAAACATTTGCCG
>JAEXUB010000026.1 GCA_023453125.1 Bacteroidota bacterium | reverse complement strand
TTGAAAACAGACTGCCGGTAATTTACCTTGTAGACAGCGCTGGAGTCTTTCTCCCCCTCCAGGATGAAATCTTCCCCGACAAAGAGCATTTTGGAAGAATCTTCAGGAATAACGCCGTAATGTCCGGTATGGGAATTCCTCAAATAGCAGCCATAATGGGGCCTTGTGTAGCCGGAGGCGCATATCTCCCTATTATGAGCGACGAAGCGCTTATTGTGGAAGGAGAAGGATCGGTATTCCTTGCAGGCTCCCATCTTGTTAAAGCGGCTATTGGAGAAGAGATTGATAATGAATCTCTCGGCGGCGCAAGAGTGCAGTCCAATAAATCGGGTGTTACCGATTATATAATGAAGAATGATGAGGAATGCTTAAACCAGATTAGAAGTATCTGCTCCAAATTCGGCAATAATCAATCTGCGGGATTTAATAGAATTGCGCCGGTTCCCCCCAAATATAATCCGGATGAAATTCTGGGAATTTTGCCTGAAGATACTTTGAAGCCATACGATACATATGAACTACTTTCAAGAATTACCGATAATTCGGAAATTGACGAATATAAAGCAGGCTATGGAAAAACAATAATAACGGCTTATGCAAGAATAGATGGCTGGTCTGTAGGTATAGTGGCAAATCAGAGAAACATAACCAAAACCGAGAACGGCGAAATGCAGATTGGGGGAGTTATTTACTCCGACAGCGCCGATAAAGCGGCCCGATTCATAATGAACTGCAATCAAAGGAAGATTCCTCTCCTGTTTATTCAGGATGTAACCGGATTTATGGTTGGCAGCAAAGCGGAACACGGGGGAATTATAAAAGACGGGGCCAAAATGGTTAATGCCGTTGCCAATTCCGTAGTCCCTAAGATTACAATAATCGCGGGTAATAGTTTCGGCGCCGGTAATTACGCAATGTGCGGCAAAGCCTACGACCCCAGATTCATTTTCGCATATCCGAATGCCAAGATTGCCGTTATGGGGGGCTCTCAGGCAAGCAGCGTTTTATTTGATATCAAGCTTAAGCAGATGGAAAAGAAGGGAAAGCATTTTTCAGATGAGGATAAAAAGAAACTTCTGGATGAAATTAAAAACTCATACGAAGGAAAAAGCTCTCCCCTTTACGCAGCCTCGAGACTCTGGATTGACGAAATTATTGACCCGAGAAGAACCCGGGAATATGTATCGAAGGCAATTGAAATCGCAGAAAACGCGCCGGTTGAAAAAAAATTCAATCCCGGGGTAATTCAAACTTAATTCCGGTATTAATTGAAGTACAGATTTGCTAAAATATTATTCCTTTTTCTGCTGAACTCGGCTGTTTTTGCTCAGAGTACACCCACTTTTAAATCGGGGGTTGCTTATTTAAGCAGATTTATTGCTTCCGACTACTTTTTGCAGTTAAAAAACAGCTCCGGCCATCCTGACCTGACAGATACTCTATATTTACGCAGCCTGAATTTCTATAAAGGAGATTATTCGGAGGCATTGCTTGCATTAACTTTTGCCTGTCTTCCCTATAAGGTAATGCCCTTGTCCATTCCCGTTATATCCGTTAAGGTAAATATACCGCTGCCTGCAGTAGCCGATCCCCTTTTCAGCATAAAAACCCGCAACCTCCCTTCAAAGCTTTTTGAGGATTCCCCCAATTCGGAATTCGGTGATAAAGATAAACTGTCTCACTTCTTCGGAAATGCATTCATCGAATATAATTTTCCCTTCTTCAATTTATCTAAATTTCTAGGTATCTTTGTTGAAAAGTTTGAAGAGACTTTTTATGTACAGGGAGCAATGGATAAGAGGGATTTAATAATTAATAGACTGGGCGCTCAGTTCGGTAAAGCTCTCTGCAATGACAAGAATGTGCGCCCTTCCCAATTTTTTAAGAAATATTCCGGCTATACAAAATGAAATCAGTGTTTATAATTGACGACGAACAGGAAATCTGCGAAAGCCTTAAGATGATCCTTGAATATGAAGATTATGCTGTTGATTATTCAACCCGCTCCAGGGAGGCTATTGAATTACTTAAGGAGAAAAATGCCGATGTACTTCTGCTTGATATTCAAATGCCAGAAATGAACGGGTTCGAGATTCTAAATTGGATAAGAGAAAATAAGATTGATCTAAAAACAATTATGATTTCGGCACATTCAAGTCTGGAAAATGCAGTTAAGGCTACAAAAATGGGAGCCTTTGACTTTATTGAAAAACCAATCGACCGGGAAAAACTCCTTATAAGCGTACGTAATGCATCAGAACAGAATAAGCTTCAGATTGAAAACCAGAAATTAAAAATTGCCGCCGGTACCGATGAAAACATTATTGGTGAAAGCCAGGCAATTAAAAATATTCTTACCACAATAGAACGGGTAGCTCCAACCGATGCCCGTGTATTAATTACCGGCGAAAACGGAACCGGAAAAGAACTTGTTGCAAGGGGTATCTTCAAGAAGAGTTCAAGGGCAAATAAAAATTTCGTAGAGGTAAACTGTGCCGCAATTCCTAATGAACTTATCGAGTCCGAGCTCTTCGGACACGAAAAAGGCTCTTTTACCGGCGCTTTTCAGCAGAGAATTGGAAAATTTGAACACGCCAATAACGGCATTCTCTTTCTTGATGAAATTGGCGATATGAGCCTTAACGCCCAGGCTAAGGTTCTGAGAGCCATTGAAGAAGGAGTGATTGAACGGGTCGGCGGAAACAGGAAAATTACCGTAGACGTAAGGATTTTATCGGCTACAAATAAGGATCTTAAAGAGGAAATTAAAGCCGGCAGGTTCAGGGAAGATTTATACCACCGTCTTAATGTAATTCCTATTCACATTCCTCCCCTTAGGGAGAGAAGAGATGATATTCCTGTTCTGTAAATCATTTTACTAATCAGATTTGCGCCAAGAATAATTTCCCTTCAAAGAAATTTACCGCAGGCGCAATAAAAGCTATGCAGTCTTTCGAATGGACCGGAAACATTAGAGAACTCCGGAACCTGATTGAAAGAATTATAATTATGGTTCCTCATATTGAAATAAGCGACAGGGATATTGAAGGATTAATCCCCAAAAGCTCTTCCGGCATTGATGAAATAATTAATCTTTCAAATTCGTTCCAGGATTTCAAGGAGAAAGCTGAAAAGGCCTTCATAGAAAAACAGCTCGAAATGAATAATTGGAACATTAGCCGGACAGCCGAGATTCTTGACATTCAAAGGAGCCATCTTTACAGCAAAATAAAAAAATATGGACTTGAAAAGGGGCAATAAAATGGCAGAAACAATTTTTTCTAAAATAATAAGAAAAGAAATTCCCGCAGCTATTGTTTATGAAACAGAGTCAGTTCTTGCATTCAGGGATATCAATCCGAAAGCGCCTACCCATATTCTGATAATACCGAAAATTGAAATACCTACCGTAGCAGGAATAAACGGGAAAGATCATTCGCAGCTTCTTGGCGAACTGTTTGATGCCGCAAACATTATTGCAAAAAATGAAAATCTTGATGAAAAAGGATATAGGATTGTAATTAACTGCGGGCCCGATGCCGGACAGGAAGTTTATCATCTGCACTTGCACCTTCTGGGCGGTAAAAAAATGGGATGGAACCCGGCTTAATTAGCCTTTTATTACTTCTTTTGCATAACCGAACGATTTCAGCATTTTCATCCGGTTGATTCTTCTCAATGCTTTCTCCAATAAGGGATACAAAGGTTCATTTCCATATTTTTCTGCAAGATACCTTTCCCCTTTTATTACATTTTCCCTTGTAAGCGACACGTGTTCCGGACTTCCGACGTAATAGTTTACAAGTCCCTCATTTATTCCATAAGCCTTTCCGCCCCGGAGAATGCGGATAAACAGCTCATAATCCTGATAACAGGGCAGGTTCTCATCGAATCCCCCTGACTTTTCCAATACATCTCTCCTAATCAGGACAGATGAAGA
>JAEXUB010000010.1 GCA_023453125.1 Bacteroidota bacterium | reverse complement strand
CTTTTGCTAAGCTTTATACCATTCATTCTCGTGGTTTTCTCCCTCTTCAATTCACTCATCAGAAAAGATATTATTGAACTATTCATTAACCGGTGGGTTGATGCAATAATCCCTTATTCGGAATATTCCGAATTTGTTAAAAGGGCATTAATGAACAGGCTCCCCGATGTTATTGCATATAAATCGTGGGCCGGATGGTTTGGTATTATCGGTTTTATCTTCTCGGCAAGTACCCTTTTTTCGGGAATGAGAACCATTCTGAACCGTATTCACGGGGGCACATACGGCCGGAGCGCCATTTTCGGGCTTCTTCGCGATATGTGGATGGTGGTTATTCTTCTTTTCTTTGTACTTCTTTCTACGTTTGCAGTGCCGATGTATGACGTTATTACCCAGTCGGCAGAGAATTTAACTATTCTGCAGTATTACAATATTGTCGGCGTCTACGGATTTTTTGCAAGCCTCATTTCCCTCGGAGTTGTTTTTATTATGTTTTATCTGGTGTATGCTCTCATTCCATACGAAAAACTTGGCGGAATAGTACCGGCGGTTGGAGCTTTCTGGGCTACACTGTTCTGGGAAATCTCAAGGAATATTTTTGCCTACTACGCAAGAAATTTTATAAGTACAAATAAATTATACGGCGCATTCGGATTAATTGTTGTTATTCTTTTCTGGGTCTATTTCCTTTCTATGATTTTCCTAATCGGTGCCGAAATTGCACAGCTTTACAGGGAAAGAAAGGCAAAGAATCCACCTAAAGCGGTTAAAAAATAAATTCTGGAACCCGGAGCCTCTTTGCGGGTTAAAAAGTTATAAAATTGAGAGTATTATGAAATCAAAAAATATTTTTACATTCTCTGCAATGCTGTTTTCTCTTTTAATCCTTTCTCCAAAAAATTATTTCGCCCAAACCAGGCTGAATGTTAAAATCAACTTTACCGAACAGGAAACCCGCGAACTGGAAAAAATGAAAAAAGCAGGCGTCCTGATGAGAACTACAAATTCTATGTTCGCTCAGGGGACAAACCCGACTTCAAAGAAAATTGAAGAGTTTGTCTTTAACGACAAGGGGCTCCTTACCGAAAAAACAAGATTTACTTCCTACGGTCCTGTTGATGAAAAAATGGTGTATAAATACAACAAGAAAGGGGAGCTGATTTCCAGAACCCTCTATAACGGCGAGGATGTTGTTCTTGAAAAGGAAGACTATAAACTTGATAAGTCGGGAAGGGCAATTGAAATTAAAGCCGAAACTCTGGTTCGCGGCAAGGTTCATAAAACCAAACGCACTATGAAGTATGATAAAAACGGTACGCTTCTTGAAACGAAAGCTTTCGAAGGGGGAAAGGATTTCGTTATTAAAGAGGTAATGGAATATAAAGACGGCCTTCTTATGGCTAAACGCCTTTCAAATTTTAAGAAACAGCCTCTCGGATATGAAATCTATCAGTATGATGACCAGAAGAGGAAAATAAAAGAAACTGCGGCTAATATCATTTATAAACCCGAACTTGATTCAACAACAAATAAAATGATGTCTGTTGCCTACGAAGAAAAACTTGAATTCTTATTTAAATACGACGACAAAAACAGAATTACCGAAATTAAAGGTACCGAATACAGGCAGGTGTTCAGCTATAATGATAACGGCGATTTTACAAGGGATACGATATTCGACAACGGCGGCAAGAAACAGAATGATAATGAATTTATTTACGGTGAAGACGGCCTGCTGAAAAGAATTGTCCGCTACTACGGAGACGGCACTCCGGGCGCTTACATTGATTATACTTATCAAAAGAAGAAATAAAGCATAGGATGAATAAGTTTCTCCCGTTAGGAGGCGCCGACGATATCGGCGCCAGCTGCTATTTCCTGGAAATTGACGGGACAGGCATTCTGCTTGACTGCGGCATACACCCCCGTAAAAAGGGGAGAGAATCTTTACCCGATTTTTCCCTCATTGAAAATTTTAATCTCGATTTTGTACTTATCTCCCACTCGCATCAGGATCATATCGGATCGCTTCCCTTCCTCGTGCAGAAATTTCCCCACGTAATAATTACTTCAACTGTGCAGACCAAGGAAATTGCCGAAATAACACTCCATAATGCGGCAAATATTCTTAAGGAGCAGTTCGAAGGGGACGAGCATATTACTCCCTATACCCATAATGAAATTGACCTTATTGTAAGGTCTTTCCGTACCTGTTCATACGAAGAGGTCTTTCAGGTTAAGGGAATGAGGCATTATTCAAATGAGCCTATCAGCATCTCTTTCCACGATGCGGGACACATTCTGGGCTCGGCAGGAATTATGATTGAATATAAAGGGGAGAAAATTTTCTATACGGGGGATATTAAATTATCGTCGCAGCAGATTATGGAGGGAGCCGTTCTCCCCGGTAACAAAATAGATACCCTGATTACAGAAACCACATACGGCGCTACCGATTCTGAGCATTTGAGCACCTGGGAATTTGAATCAAAGCGCTTTGCGGCTTCCGCAAATAAGATACTTAATCAGGGAGGTTCAATATTAATCCCGGTTTTTGCGCTCGGCAAAACTCAGGAGATTATGGCCCTTCTTTCAAATCTGCAGACTGCAAGGCTCCTTACCGATGTTGATATCTATACCGGCGGTGTTGGAAGGGAAATTTCCAAATTGTACGATAAGAACAGGTACATCGTTAACAGGCATTTTAAGGATCTGGAATTGAATGACATCCCCCAGATTGACCTATATGATGTGGATGATTACAGAATTTTCCTCAAGAAGCCGGGTATTGTACTTGCCTCATCCGGAATGATGATTGAAAATACCGCATCCTTTCGTCTTGCCAAGTTCTGGCTGAGTCAAAAGAATTTCGGCATATTTATAGTCGGCTACGTGGACAGCGATTCTCCCGGATATAAATTAGTAGATAAATCTCCGGGGGAAATGGTTCAGCTTACTGAATTCGGCGAGCCCGAAGAGGTAAGATGCAAAATTGAAAGGTTTTATTTTGCATCCCATTCAAAGAGGGAAGAACTTCTTGCAATGGTCGATAAGCTTTCACCTAAAAAAGTTATTCTGCTTCACGGCGATTTCGATTCCAAGAGCTGGCTCGGGCATCATATACTCGATAAATATAATCACATCAGGATGTTCTCTTCCGAAGTAGGGAAGTGGATTCAATTCTAAATTTACCTGTAAGAATGAGTAGTACCCCTGCTAAAACAGACAGATCACGGTGTCCCTGCCTGCGGCAGGCAGGCTCGATCCTCCATAGGCGGACAAGCCCGCCTTGCGGCGGACAAGTACACCCTTCACTTCGTTCAGGGCACTCGGACACCTTTTCACGTACTATATATTTCGGCAGACCGGTCTCCGAGTGAGTCTCCTGAAAGGAGACTCGTATCGAGGAGACTGATTGAAAGCCGGTGTATCCGCCCGCGTAGAAGAACCCATCCCATTCGACTTGCATTTTCTTGCTCTCAACATTGATGCTCATCCCCCTTCCCTTGAAAATGGAAGGGGAAAAATCTGTACAAGTAAATCTGCACTCTTGTTCCATTAGATTTTCTTTGGCACCGGCGTAAATATACTTCCACCGTTCTCAAGAAGTAATACTTGGCAGGTAGCCTTCCATCTCGGAGGGAAGGCGGACAGCATTAATGTTAAACAAAGTAAAATAAGTGATTTGTTGTTTTTTCGTTCCTCGAGTACGCGGTTGCAAACCGCGGTATCGAGAGGTGTCGGATGGGTGCTTTTCTGCACGCAGGGGTCGTACCCCTGCGCAAATTGCAGTGTCCCAGCAGTCCGGTCTCCGAGTGAGTCTCCTGAAAGGAGACTCGTATCGAGGAGACAGAAAAAGTAACGATTTATCTCCCGTTGACTTCTTTTAACATTTATCGTAATTTCCATTTATAAAATTCCAGACAGACAAATAATTTTAGATAAAATAAACCGGCGGTGTTATGAAAAAGCGTTTTTCTTATCTCATTGGTTTAATCTGCTCTATGCTCATTATTGTCTCCTGCACAGACTACACAGGCAATGAAGTTACTGAACCTGATTACGGCCTGGACAGGCAGGTGACCCTTAAAGTTATTGCTCCGACCGAAAGCGTTAATATTAAACCGGGTTCTACTTATACCATTCAATGGGAAGTGCCTTCTGCGATAAGGAATGTTTCTGTTTCACTTTACAGGAAAGGAGTATTTCAATCTGTACTGTTCGAGAATATTCCAAATAACGGCTCTGTTGATTGGAACGTTCCGCAGGATATTTTTAATTCGGTGCATTACAGCATAAAGGTCTTCGATCCGCGATTCCCGGATATTTATACGGCTTTCAGTAAGAACTTTTATATCAAGGCGGATTGGTAAGAGAACAGATCACGGTGTCCTCGATACACCCTTCACTTCGTTCAGGGCACTCGGACACCTTTTCACGTACTAAGTATTTTAGTAGTCCGGTCTCCAAGTGAGGCTCCTGAAAGGAGACTCGCACAGAGGGGACCGATTGAAGTCAACTTCATATTTGTTTGTCCGCAGAGGGTGTACCGCCGGGCAAACAGATATGCTAACGGGTGCATTCGAATGGTGGTCTTTGACGGAAAAACCGGCAGACGGGGAGCATACCCGGACGGAATTGTTTAAGGCCTATAATTAGTAATTATAAATGCTGTGGATTACTGGAACAAATCAAACAATAATAAAATAATTTTCTAACAGTAGTGAAAGAAAGATGATACATCTGGAATTAATAACGCCAAAAATAAACATCGATTTCCAAAAGACACGGCGGCTTTATTATATATGCTCAAATAAGGAGAAGGGCATACGCTATCTTTGTAAACAGGTTGGATATGATATGCTGGGCAATTACAAGGAGTATATAGAATATGAAGAATCGGGAGAAATAAAAGAAAAATATATTTATGACTATTGCGAACATGGGATTGCATCAGTTTATGGCAAGGAATATAGTACATATTTTTATTCAGAATTTATTTACGGTTCAAATAATTTGCCGGAACGGGAAATAATGTTGAGTAAAATAATTTTTAAGTTGGATGCGATTGAAGAGATTCCCGGCTCGCCGGATAACTCTCATAAGGAAAATACTCTAACTGAAATTACTGAATATTCATATGATGAATTTGGAAGAAGCATTACTGAAACAAAAGCTTCATATTACCCGGACGGGAGAAGTAACACTCTAAACAAACGCCAAAACAAATATTTCGATTCTTCCGAAAATGCGATAAGTTATAAATCAATTGAAGAAGATGCAAAACGATTTAAGAAAATAACCTTAATCTCTCCCGATAATAAAATAAAAATTGTAAATGTTTTTCACGCTGACGGCAGGATGCATACTTCGGAGTGTACAAGTTATGAAGAAAACGGCAGCATTACACATTCTTATGAGGTTTTTGGGAAGGACGAGACTGTCCATTATCTTAGTATCTATGATCCAAATGGTAACTTAATTGATTATACTGAATCTGACGATTATGATGATTCGTGCATAAGGAAGATATTCGGATACGATGAAATAACGTATCTCCTAAAATTCTGCCGGGAGATTATCACGAAGGAAAATGAAGTTATTGAGGATAATTTCTTGGAGTATGAGGTTGTTCTTGAGGATAGGATTTGATTTTTTCATTATTTCGTTTGCCGGCGGGGACCACTCCCCGACGGATTACTTTCGAAATGCCGGATGGGTGCTTTTCTGCACGCAGGGGCCGTACCCCTGCGAAAGGTGAATGTCCAGGTAGACCGATACAGCGGCTTTACAGAGGAATAGAAGGCCGGGGAACGCTCCCCGGCTGAAAGAAGAAATGGAAGGTTATATATTCCCTTTTACGGCTGAATTTCCCTTATCTCAATATTTCAAAGAACTATTTTAATTTCCGGTGAGAACTTAATGATTATACTCCATTCTGTCAGCCTGAAATAATTCAGGTTGAAATACACCAAAATACCTGTTTAGAAAACTTCCATTTTTTACTGTGCTGTTATTTTACCTGTAAGAAAAATGAATGTGCAGAGGAAAAAAGAGGGGAAAAATCATATTACATTATAATATCATTTCAAAAAAAGGAGACTGTTTTCCTGTTTCCGTAAAAATTTAAAAAACCTTCATCGCGGCCAATGTTTACAGGGGTATAACCCTTTTAAATACACTCATCATAAATTTTTGGATGCTTTTAGGTGGAAATATTCTAACTGAGTTATAAATTATTTAATGATGAATTATTTCAGGATGAAAGGATTGGGAGTTGAGACATACAGCAATCTGGAATCTGTTTTTGAGCTCCAAGCCGGATTTTTGAAATTCCTTTTCAGTTACACACTCTTTGCCCCGGCAATAATAAAAAAATATTTTCACTCTACTCTTCCGGGTGCTTAAATTGGAACAGTCTATTTTAAAAAATCCCGCGCCGGCTTTTTGGAATACAGTTATGCACGGAGAACGTTTTTGCATTTTCGAAAATTCTTAAAATTTAAAGTTCATCTCGGGTCTCCGTTTTTCCCGAAATCAATTAGGTTGATTTTAAGAATTGTTAAAGCACCAAATGCCGGCTGACAGATATTTTTCTGCGATTACAAAAGAAAACAAGGGGGGAGCGGTTGAAAGAAATTTAGAAAATATGAATATTGCCCCGGTTAATGCAGGCCGGAAATTAGAAGGAGTTTTGGGGAAAACTTTAATTATTCTTATGCAGAGGGGTTTAAGCCAATGGTACCAGTGTGTAACTGCGGGTACCCGATTTTTTACACTAATTTTAGTGTAAAAAATTGTAAATAATCTTTACAGCTTTTTGGGGCGTTTTAAGGTACCCCGAAATACTGAATATTTTAGGGTTGAAAAAATAATTACACAATAAATAGATCGATGTAAGTGAGGAAATCTAATAGGGTTTAT
>JAEXUB010000006.1 GCA_023453125.1 Bacteroidota bacterium | reverse complement strand
AAACTGTGGAATCTGATGCGGCAGAAGGCTTTCCTGAATCAATCTTGCATTCTCAAGATCCCTTTCAATAGCGAGCCTGTGCGCCTCCATTTTATAAAGACGCGCATTTTCAATTGATACCGCTGTCTGGTTGGCCGCGGCTACTAACAGCTCTAAATCCTTTCCGCTGAACTGGGAGCCGGAATACTTTAAACCGAACAGAATCATCCCGATACTTTTATTCTTGCGTGTTAATGGAATAACTGTATAAATTTTCTCGTCGACCAGTTTCTCAATTGTCTCTTCCGGAAAAACCAGTTCAAACTCCCCTCTTTCTATTGGCGGTGGATGCTTATAATTATTCTTATTTTTAAGGAACTCTCTCAATTCCGCCGGCATTACAGAAATTGTAAGGTTTCCGTTGAAAAAACCTTCGCAGCGAACCAGCGTATAGGAATTTTTCTCTTCCCCTTCGAGCATTATACCGAAATGCTGAAGCCTTAAATGCTCTACAAATGTATGAAGCGTTGTATCCAGAATATTATCGAGCCCTACGGTGCTTGTAACATCCGTACTGAATTTTAATAATACTTTCTGATATGCAAACTGTTCAGGATAAAATTTCTTCGTTATAAGCTGCTGGAACCGGTCTTTTGTTGACTGGAATATGAGAGCAAACAAAATAAATACCACGCCGGCAATAATTGTCTGGTACTCGGTGCCAATTATACTGCTTATCCATTGCCCGAGCACGTAAATAAGCAGAAAGTAAATACCGGCAAGTGAAATGGTCGCAAAAATATATAAGATAGAATTCTTTAACACATCACTCATATCCATTAATGAATAGCGGAATAAAGAATAACCGAAACCGATAGGAATTACGGATATAAGTATTATAGGCATAAAATACTGGGGAGTATTAAAGAGTGTATCTGCCAATGCATTCTGCAGGGTAAGGGTATAAATAAGAACAGTAAAACCGATAAGACAGGAAACAAGAATTACAAATATGGCATTCCTTTCCTCTCTGCTCTTTAACTGCGCATACCTTATGAATAATAGGATAGTACCGACAAAAATCGAAGCAAATATCAGATAACGGTGATTATTAAGGAAAAAAGCATATAACGGGAATGAACGCACACCGAATATTATATTTGCGTATACAGCCAGAACTATGGCAAGGGGAATTGAATACCAGATTTTATTGAAATGCTTATATGAAAGTATTTTATACTTCTTGGGGAAACGGAGGAAAAAATGGGTGTATACAAATGGAAAGAATGCCGCTCCGAAGATCATTATAAAGTTAATAATATAAATCAGCGCTATATTGTCATTAAGAGGATTTGAGGGAACCTGTGCCCGCCTGTAGAGCAATGCAATTGTGGAATATAAAACTGCCATTACCCCGATTCTGTAAAATGCATTCTGATTCTTGCCGTCGGGCTTTGCCATTAAAATAATATAACCTACCACAAGCCATATAAATGAAAGGAGTGTAAAAGCAAGCCCCGAGAAATCAATCAACTTCTTAATCTGTACTCTGGTCTCAAATTGCTGACTGCCTCTCTGAACCACATAAGTAGCGTAATCCCCCGATTTAACGCGGTCAAGAACGTGAGTCATTACCAGTGTGTTTTTAGCCTTAATTCCGTCAATTGAGACCAGCTGATCACCGTTCCTGATACCTGCGTTCCAGGCTACTCCCCCGACTTTAACCTTATCGAAAACTATTGCCAGGCTGTCTGGCCATTTTTCGGGAATCATTTTCTGGGTAATCGGATATTTGTCAATCCAGAGGCATTCATCGTTGGACTGGGCTGTAATATTAAATGTAAAATAGAAATTAATAAGCCCCACAACAGCAAGTAGAACTGTTACAGATGCAATAATCTGAACACGCAGCTTAACATAGAGGCTTTTAATTCCTTTCATGGCTCACCTAATTAACTTTTACAATAATTAAGGTAATATCATCCGACTGTTCTGCGCCTTTAGTATAAATCTTAACATCATCCATTATCTTATCCATAATCTGCCGTGAATCAAGGTTAGCTGATTTAAGAGATAATTCTTCCAATCTTTCATCAGTATATTCTCTATAATCGGGATCCATAGCTTCAGTTATACCGTCTGTGAAAAATACCAGGAGATCATCTTTTTCAAGCTGAACTGTCTCGGAATTGTATGGTATAAGAGTCTGCATAACCCCAAGTATCATTCCGCCGGTTTTAAGCTTTTTAATTTCGTTATTGCGTATAAGCAGAGGAGGATTATGCCCCGCATTTACATAAGTAAGCTCTTTTGTCTTATCATTTAATATTCCCCAGAAGAATGTAATAAAGCTTCCGTTGGTAGTGTTATCCGAAACAAGATCGTTAATGAAATCGGTAGCCTTCTGAAGGGGAATACCCTGCTTGCAGATTGATTTTAAGAATGCCTGCAGGTTAGCCATTAATAAAGCGGCAGGAACCCCTTTCCCCGATACATCCCCGATTGCAAAGAGAAGCTCATCCTGAGATATTTTAACCAGGTCGTAATAATCTCCCCCAACCTGCCTGGCAGAATTATTAAATGCCGAAATATCAAAACTGTTTAATTTGGGAACACTCTTAGGAAGCAGGTTTTTCTGTATATTCCGCGCAGTTTCAAGGTCTTTTTCAAGTTTCTGTTTTTCTAGCGTTTCATTGAACAGAAGTGCATTCTCAATGGATATTATTGCAAGGCTGCCAATACTTGCAACATACTCTATATCCGATTTCGAATAAGGCTGCCCTGCTATTCTCTGACCTAACATAATGAGCCCTTTTGTAGTACCCTTTATTTGCATTGGGACGATTAACTCGACTCCAAGTTCCGCAAATAGAGGGTAATTATTTATCAAGTCCTCCTTTTTAAGGATTTCGGTAATAATCTGCAGATTACAGGAGGCAAGCACCTTTTCGAGCTGATCTTTGGAATACTTATTTTCGAGGAGTGTATAGCTGTTTTCGCGGCAGGTTACTACGGCATATTTAGCAACCATTAACTGCCCTATAATGGAATATAGAAGGAGCTTTCCTATCATTTCAACTTTTAATATTCCGCTGAATTCCTTGCTTAAATCGAAAAGAGAGCTTAGCTGGTTAACTTTCCCGTCCAGTTCCCTGTTCAATTCCTTTAATTCCGATACAATAAGGGAATTATCTATGGCAGTTGCGCCTATATTTATAATTGTATTGAGGAATTCAGAATCTTCCTCTGTATAATCTTTCTTTGTAAGCCTTTCCCCTAAAAGGATGTAACCTTTCAGTCCGTTTGATGACCTGATTTCGCGGCAGAATTGGAGCTTGTTTCTTGTCTTAAATTCCAGAAAAGAGGGATTGGTTTCATATTCAAAAACGGGGAACGGCTTGAATTTATCAATTTCGCTCTGTGCAAATCCTTTTGCCGCGCTCAAATTTAAAACCGCTTCATTATCCGCCAGAAGAATAATTCCCTTTGTAGTCTGAAATTTTCCGAAGCAGGTAAAGAGTATATTGTTGAGTGCAAAAGAAAGGTCGAGACTTGAATTAATAAGGTTGGCAAAATCTACTAGAGCGCTAAGGTTTCGGAGAGCTGCAATGTTGTCTGTTAATTGCATTTGCTACTTTAAATGTTTCACTAATTCAATTTGATTTCTATTATCTTTAAGAATCTTATAATTTACTTCATCCATTAGTTTTTTCATCAAAAAGATCCCCAGTCCCCCCGATTTTCTCTGTTTCTGGTATTCCAGAAGATTAGGAGCCGGAACAGCGGCAGGATCGAAATGATCCCCTGAATCCGTAATGGTAATATAAAGGGTGGTGTTTGAGAATCTGATATTTATTCCTATATCGCCGTTAGAGGAGTATTTATAGGCATGCTTAATTATGTTGGTGCAGGCTTCGTCAACGGCAAGAATTATTTTACCGGTAAGTTCCTCGCCGCATCCGCATTCCGAGGCCGATGAGGTCATAAACTCCCGAATAACCGAAAGATTATCTGTTGAACTCTTAACAACAAGATTTCTTTCTAAATTCTTGTCTTTACTTTTTAACATTATTCCTGCGTTTTAAATTTTTCTAAAGCTTCTGTTTCATCCTTAAAGAACTCGTAAAGTACCGGAAAACCGAGAAGATCGAAAATATTATAAACATTTTCTTTCATGTTAGAGAACTTAATATCCCCTCTGTTCTCGCGCATAGTTTCAACATATGCCATAAAAACACCTAAGCCGGCACTGCTTATGTAGTTAAGGTCTTTGAAATTTACTACAACATTATAAGACCTATCCTCAATAAGCTTGTTGAAAGCCTTTTCGAGTTCCGGAGCAGTATGTGCATCCAGATACCCCTTCAATTCAAGGACGTTTACAGATCCAACACCTCTTGCGCTGACGTTGAAATCTGCCATTAATTACTCCATCTTTTTGTTGTTAATTTCCCCATTTAAATAGCACCAATGTTATGTCGTCATGCTGAATATAGTCTTTTGAAAACTCATCCACTCTGTTAATGATTTTTGTAGAAATATCTTCCACGTGAAGGTTCCGGTTTTCAATCAAAACCTGTTCAAAACGCTCAATACCGAAATCCTCAAGACGTGTATTCTTAGATTCTATAATTCCGTCAGAATACAGGGTTAAAATATCGTTATATTTCAGTTGAATTTCCAATTCTGATATATATTGGGTAAAATTTATCCCGTTATCAAGCCCTAATCCAATACCCGAAGGAGTTAATCTCTCGCTTTTCCCCTCTTTAATGAGGATAACGGGTGTATGCCCGGCGCGCGCCAGTTTAACCATTCCTGTTTTCAGGTCTATAATTCCGTAAATGGCCGTTACAAAACTCTTCCTGTCCAGGCTTTTCTTCAATATTTCATTTGCCCTTATAAGCAGCTCTTTAGGAGATTGGATAGTCCTTGCAAGGGATTCAAAGACTCCTTTAACTTCGGCCATTACAAAGGCTGCCGATATTCCCTTCCCCGATACGTCGGCAACCACAATTCCCAATTTATCAGCTGAGATTTCGAAAAAATCATAATAGTCCCCCCCCACCTCATAAGCAGGTTTAAATCGGGCTGCCACCTGCATATTCTTTGCAACAGGAAGGTTCTCCGGAATAATTTTATACTGGATATCGCGCGCTACTTCCAGTTCTTTTTTCATTCTTTCCTTTTCAATGGAATCAGCAAAAAGGCGGGCATTTTCAAATGCTACTGCCGCAAAATCGGCATATGCGCTTAATGCTTTTTTGTCTTCATCATCAAAGAAGGAATTGTTCCGTTTGGCTGCTATTATATAACCCCGCACCTGTCCGTGCAGTATAAGGGGGGCAATTGCAATTGAACTGAAATTGTAAATCTTCAGATCATTTTCGTATGATATTCTAATTGAACTCTTTGCAAGAGTAATAGTTTCGTCTATTTTATCGGAGACTTCAAGGAGAATTTTTCTGGTAATTTTATCTGCTTCAAGGTAGCCGATATTTTTTACCGATTGTATTTCGTATTCATCATTTTCAGAAACAACAAACCATGCGCAGTCTGAATTGCATACCTTTGATGAGAGAGAGACAATTGTTTCTGAAAGCTGTTTTTTGTCGAATACCTGAGTAATAATTTTACTGAGGTCCATAAGCGAAGAGACTTCTTCAGCCTTGCGGTCAAAGGCCTCGGCAGTAGGAAGATGGAACAGCGCCGTAAAAAATACGACAAAAGAGAAAATGGCTCCGTAAAGCATCAAAAGGAATAAATAGGTCCACATTCCCCCCGAAAAATTCTCTAATGCGGAAATGGTGCTTACACTTTTATCCCAGCAGAAATTGGCATTAATCATAAAGAGAATGGCAATAACAATAGACATAATAAGCAGATAAATCTTTTCTCTCTTGCTTAAAAAGGCAATCCAGGCAACCCTTAAGGAATTGATGGAAATAAGTACAATTGTAACTACAAGGAATGCCTCCCAAAGGAATGAGTTCTCGTTATTCCCCCTCTTAAGAATATTCAGGAAAAAAGCAGCCGCCGAGAATATAACCATTAAGTTGAAATACTTTGACGGATTTTTTTTCTGCCTTAGGAAGAACAGATACCTGAAGGCCACAAAAATATATGTTAAACACCCTACAAGAAGGAACGCAGATAAAAGAGAAAAGAAGAGCTGCACTTCGGTTCCGCCGCTTTGAAGCTGTCCAGGATCTTCTACCTTCGAAATTGCAAATACAAAGAATAAAATTGCAGTCAAGAGCCCCACATTTAGAATAACAGACAAAGGGGAATATTTCTTGAGAGAGAAAAAGTCGTTAATATACAATGCCGCGGTATAGAGAAGGGCAAATAGAATTATTTCGCTTCCCGTATAAATTAACAGGGAGCCGCCCGATGGAAATATGAGCCGGTAAATAATAACCAGAATAGCCGTAAAAACAATGTTTTCCAGCTTCTTATTTCTTGATATATCCTTGTAGGGAAGTTTCATTATTTACCGGAATCCATAGTATCTGACATTTTTGGGCGTTTAGTCCTCTCTTTCATCCCCCTGTTTGGATCCGGAGGGGGTGGAGGAGGCATATTCTTTCTAATTTCCATTTTACTTTTGGCCATTGCAGAATCAATTTCTTTTTTAAGTTTCTCCCTCTCTTCCTTAGGGATAAAATACATTACCGATTCTAATGTCCTGGCCACAAAGGTATCCACCTTATTTATATCAAAATTCATCTTGAACTGGATAGGGGCCTTTTTCCCTTCCCGCTTTTCTGTATCGGAAGAAATAAGATACTGCAGTTTGCTGAGTTCTTTTAATTTCGAAATTTCTTTCTGAAGCGATTTGCTCCATGCCTCAGTAGGGAGATTGATCTTTATATCGTTATTATGCCTGCTCGGGGAATACTTACGGGCAAATTCCCTTTCCTGCTCCATATGATTCATAGCGTTTTCATTTGCGCGCAGACGGCTCTTTGCAAATTCCTCTCTCCATTTAGATTCCGGAACCTCAGGAGAAATTGTTACCTTAGGTACATCAGTAGAAAGATTGGCTGTAAAAAGGGTATCCTTGGAAACAATTACAAAGTCCTGCGGATTTGAATTGTTAAGAAGAGCAGACTCAACCTTTTTTATTTCAATCGGATCGAGCACATCTTTGCGCCCCACATAAATTTCGCCCGTCTTTGCTTTATTCATCTTTTCGGCAAAATGCTTAATATCCAGGTAAATGAGGTCGTGAATAATGGGAATATTCTGATTGAATGCAACGGCATCCTTGTTGTCGGTCCAGACCGCCGCATACAGCTTTGCCTTGTAATGGCTCAGGAGGGAATCAAATTGTTTTTTCTGATCTTTATTAAGATTCAGGTATTCAATAAAATTGCTGTAGTTATTTGTGTTTTCCTTATAATCGGCATTATGAACACTAATAGAACTCTTCCCTTCGGAATCCTCTCCTAAATAGAGGAACCGGTTTTCCTTTTTATTGATGGGAAGGGAGTTAAACATGGCAAAATTGAATACATCTTCATTGGTAATTTCACTGGTATAAATCATCGGTTTGAGGTCTTTAGCATAAAGAGAAGCCAAACCCCTTTTTCCTTCGGCAACAAACTCCCCTAACTTTTTATGTCGGAATATTAGAACTAAAATTACCGTCAGGATGCCTACTCCAATATAAAAAGAATATTTTCTTAGGAATTCCGATAATTTTTCGTTTTTCATGTTACCTGAACATTTCCTTTTGATAAGGTTCTAATAAAACTTTCAAAGTTTCGCGGGCTCTGAAGATACGCGATTTAACTGTACCAACCTCGGTACCCAGGTTATCGGCAATTTCCTTATAACTAAGCCCGTCAATATCCCTCATAACCAGTGGGAAGCGGAGTTTTTCAGGGAGGCGCTCAATAGCTTTTCTAACCAGTTGGGGAATATCAATATTTTCGCTCTGATATCCGGCCCCGTATTCGCTTCCTTCATCTTTAATAGGAACAAAAATGCTTCTTACTTTCTTCTTTCTCAGGTAATCGCGGCATTTGTTAATGGTTATTCTGTAAAGCCAGGTTGTAAATTTCGATTCGAACCTGAAATCCTTCAACTTGTGAAAAACAGAAATAAACACATCCTGAGAGATGTCATCAACGAATTCCGAATCCCCGAGAGTCAAATAGACCAGGTTTCTCACCTTCTCTTTGTGCTTCAGAATAAGCGTTCTAAAGCCCTTTTCGTCCCCCTCTATAAACTGCCTTATAAGGGGATAGTCATCATCTTCGCCGCTGTTCTGCCCTGCGAGGTCGAATTCGTCTCTGCTATCGTAAGACATCATTTTTTTAGACGTTAATTCCCTATTTTAGTTTCTTAATTTAGGTAAAAAAAACGAATTCTATTAATTCTCTTTTTTTTTTATCTAATATTATATAACTTAGCTAATAATTTAAAGAAGAATCGCCAATATTTCTCCATTTTTGTGAATTTCGGTTGGCGGAATAGCGCAGAATATTTATTTTTAAAAACTAAATCCTTGGAGTATAGTATGAAAATTAAGACACATGAGACCTACGGTGCAGTAGTTGTAGAATTCCACGGCAACATTACCGGCGGCAATGAAGCTGATGAATTTCATCAGTTACTTCATAAATTAATTGATGAAGGTAAGAAACACGTAGTTGTTGACCTTAAAGAAACACTCTTTATGAACAGCTCCGGTTTAGGCATGCTCATTTCGGGCTATACCACAATGAAAAACGGGGGCGGGAACCTTAAACTCGCTAATACAACCGAAAAAATCAACAGTCTCCTTGTTATTACCAAATTGACCAGCGTTTTTGAAAATTACGATACAGTTGACGCTGCTGTTAAAAGCTTTAATTAATAATTACTTTTTGTGGTTTTCTGTGAAACTCCGGTTTTTCCGGAGTTTCATTTTTCCTGCCAATACAATAAAATAAGGAATTGAAATGGAAGTCTCCGTTCTTGTTGGAAGCCAGTGGGGCGACGAAGGTAAAGGTAAAATTGTTGACATTTTAAGCAATCGTTTCGATATTGTTGCCCGGTATCAGGGGGGCGCTAATGCAGGCCACACTATCGAAATTGAAGAAAATAAATTTGTTCTCCATCTTATTCCTTCCGGAATTCTGAGAGACGGCGTTATTTGCGTTATAGGCAATGGTGTGGTTATTGACCCTAAAGCCCTTCTTGATGAAATTGCCCTTCTGGAAAGCTTTAATATTAACATAAAAGGAAGACTCCTCATTAGCCAGAACGCCCACCTTATTATGCCATATCATAAGCTCCTCGATTCTATAAGCGAAAGCGGAAACAATAAAATAGGCACTACCGGCAGAGGAATAGGCCCCTGTTATATTGATAAATATGCAAGAAAAGGAGTTAAGATTGTTGACCTCCTCAACAGAAAGCTCCTTGAAGAAAAAATCAGGGTTAACCTTGAAGAAAAGAATAATCTTCTTAGAAAAGTTTACGGACACGAAGAACTTAATGTTGAAGAAATTATTAAAGAATACATTGAGTTCGATAAAGCAATTGACCAGTATATAACTGACGTCCCGGCCTACCTTAACAATGCAATTGACGAGGGTAAATCTGTTCTTCTTGAAGGAGCACAGGGTGCGCTTCTGGATGTTGACCATGGGACATACCCGTTCGTTACATCGTCAAGCCCGACCTCGGGAGGCGCCTGCACAGGCACCGGAATTCCTCCCATTAGAATAACATCTGTTATCGGAATTGTAAAAGCATATACAACGCGTGTCGGCTTAGGCCCCTTCCCCACCGAACTGGATGGTGAAGAGGGGGAATTATTAAGGAAAACAGGAGCCGAATATGGTGCTACAACCGGGCGCCCGAGAAGATGCGGCTGGTATGACGCATTCCTGATGAACTATTCCAGAATGATTAATGGAATTCAGAGAGCAGCCATTACTAAGCTGGATGTGCTAAGCTATATGGACGAAATTAAAGTATGCGTCGGTTACGAACTAGACGGCAAAGCTCTTAAATCATTCCCAACCGACGTTGAAAAACTTGAAAGAATTAAACCGGTTTACGAAACGCTTCCGGGATGGAAATCGGATATCTCCCGCGTAAGGAATTATGACGATCTCCCGGCCAACGCAAAGGATTATCTCTCTTTTATTGCGCATAAAAGCGGTTTTGAAATAAGCATTATTTCAGTTGGGCCTAAAAGGGAACAAACGATCGAATTATAAATGAAATTATCTAAAATAATTTCTTCGGCCAATATTAAGTTTGGGCTGCTTCTGCTTGCTCTTGCAATCTCAATTGGTACGTTGTATTATTCCCAGAGCCTTATCACAAAACTCCAGACAAGAGAAAAACAGGTTGTTGAACTATTTGCAGACGGACTCCGCTTTGTTGCCAATAGCGAACCTTCGCAGGACCTTACCTTTATATTCAACAACATTATGCTGCGTATTGATTTCCCTCTTATACTTACCGATGCTTCGGATAAAATTATTAACCACCGTAATATTAAAATCGACCCGAAGATGCAGCCGGCCGAGCAGGAGAAATTTTTAAAATCAAAATTGCTGGAATACAAACAGATACACGAGCCTATTCTGGTTGAAATAATGGGGTCAGTTCAGCAAAAAGTATATTACGGCGATTCCAATCTTGTTGAACAGCTTAGATACTACCCCTACCTGCAGATTTTAATTGCTTTCCTCTTTTTGCTTATAGCCTATACAAGCTTCAATTACCTTAAGAAAAGCGAACAGAGCAATATCTGGGTCGGTATGTCAAAAGAAACTGCCCATCAGCTCGGCACTCCTATTTCGAGCCTTATGGGGTGGAATGAAATACTTAAGATGTACCACAACAATCCAGACAAAGTCCTGGATGCCTCGCAGGAAATTGAAAGCGACCTCACCCGCCTCAATAAAATTATTCAGCGCTTTTCAAAAATAGGCTCCAGACCCGAATTGAAAAAAGAAAACCTGTATGAGGTAATTTCAAGAGTTGTTACCTATTTCGGAAAGCGCCTGCCTCATACCGGCAAACAGGTTAAGATTTCCCTCGAGGGGGACCAGCAGATTGAAACCGATCTTAACGCCGAACTTTTTGAATGGGTAATTGAAAACCTAATTAAAAACGCACTCGACGCTATTGAAGCAAATGAAGGTTTTGTAAAGGTAACTTTTGCCAAAACCAGTAAATCAATTGAGATTGAAGTTGCCGATAACGGTAAAGGGATCGATTACAAACTGCGCAATGAAATCTTTAAACCCGGCTTCAGCACAAAGCGGAGAGGCTGGGGGCTTGGATTAAGCCTCTCAAAAAGAATAGTGGAAGACTACCACAAAGGGAGGATATTTGTTAAAGATTCAGTGCAGAACAAAGGTACAACTTTCAAAATTGTGTTAAATAACAGCGAATAGCCCCCTCCGGCCCCCTTATTTCTACCGTAATTCCCATTTCTTTAATTTTTAAGGGAATATTCATAAATTTTTATATAAATTCTTGTATAAATTATTCAAAGGGTAATATGGAAAAGAAAAAAGCTAAACGCCCTTCGTGGGATGAATATTTTCTTAAACTGGCCATGCTGGTTTCGGAAAGGGCTACCTGCCCCAGAATGCATTGCGGATGCGTTCTTGTAAGAGAAAAAAGAATCCTTTCTACCGGATATAACGGCTCTATTCCGGGGGATGAACATTGCGACGATGCCGGATGCATGGTTGTTGATAATCATTGCGTACGCACCCTGCACGCCGAGATGAATGCCATTCTGCAATGCTCAATCCACGGTATAAGCACTATAGGGGCTACAGCCTATATTACAAATATGCCCTGTACTAACTGCGCAAAGGCTCTTATTGGAGCGGGGATTAAGGAAATTGTTATCTTTTCCGATTACCACGATACTCTTGCAGTTGAATTTTTCAAAAAGGCCAAGGTCAAAATCAGAAAACTTGATATGCCTTCAAATACAATAAATTACGACCTGGATAATTATTCATCAGCACGTAAAATCAAAAAATAGGTAATGGTATAATGGCTCCCTTTATTAATAAATTGTCTAAATATATTACTCCCGAAAACTTTTTTAACAGAGACCTGAGCTGGCTTGAGTTCAACAGAAGAGTACTGGACGAGGCACTGGACCCTAAACTCCCTTTACTGGAAAGAGTGAAGTTCCTCTCAATCTTCTTTTCAAATCTTGACGAATTTTATATGATCCGCGTTTCGGGACTGAAAGAACAGATTAGGGCAAAGATTATTGAACCGGGAGTTGACGGCCTTACCCCTATTGAAACACTGCAGAAAATAGAGGCCGAAGTAAGACAGATGCTTAATGAAGTTTATTCTTACCTTTCAGAAGATATTATACCGGAATTAAAAAAGAACAATATCCATATATGCGAACCGGGCGAACTCACAGCAGAAGAAGCGGAATACCTGAAAAGCTACTTTAAAAAGGAGATTTTTCCTGTATTAACGCCTCTTGCATTCGATCCCGGCAGGCCGTTCCCATACATTTCAAACCTCAGCTTAAGCTTTGCCATTCAGATTAAAAAAAGCACAGGGGAAAAACATTTTGCCAGGGTTAAAGTCCCCTCAATTCTCCCCAGGCTCTTAAGAATAGACCAGTTTAGCGTCTATACAGGTGCTCCGAATGAAAACGGCGCTGTCAAATTCATCTGGATCGGAGACCTTATACGCGCCAACCTGAACCAGCTATTCCCGGGTATGGAAATAATTACAGCACACCGCTTCAGAATTACCAGAAATACCGACCTTGAGATTCAGGAGGATGAAGCTGAAGACCTTCTGGACCTGATTGAGGAAAATGTTAAACAGAGAAAATTCGGTTCTGTTGTTAGGCTTGAAGTTGAAAAGAATATGCCCGAATATATGGTGGATACACTTATAGAAAATCTTCAAATAACCAATGAAGATGTTCACAGATTGGACGGGAATCTTGGACTTAGCGACCTAATGATGCTTTACGATCTGCCAATCCCCCGCCTTAAGGAAAAACCTTTTCATCCGGTTACACCTCCGGTTTTTGAAAGCGATGAAAATATTTTTTCTCTTATAAGGAATAAAGATATCCTTCAGCAGTATCCTTATGAATCATTTACTCCCGTAATCGATTTTATAAAACAGGCATCCCTCGATCCTGACGTTCTGGCTATCAAACAGACTCTTTACAGAGTAGGGCCAAATTCCCCGATTATTAAATACCTTATTGAAGCCGCGGAACGGAAGAAACAGGTTGCCGTACTTGTTGAACTCAAAGCCCGGTTCGACGAAGAGAATAATATCTTCTGGGCCAGAGAGCTCGAAAAAGCAGGTGTTCACGTAGTCTATGGACTTCTCGGATTAAAGACGCACGCTAAAATGACTCTCGTGGTAAGGAAAGAAAACGAAGGAGTTAAAAGATACGTGCATCTATGTACCGGCAACTATAATACCGAAACCGCAAAAGTTTATACCGATTTCGGATTATTCACCTGCAACGATGAAATATGCAATGATGTTGCGGAAATATTCAATTATCTTACCGGTTATTCCGAGCAGAGAAATTTCAGCAAGCTAATTGTTGCCCCGATTAATATGAGGGAAAAATTCCTTGAACTGGTGGAGAGGGAAATTAAAAATGTTAAGGAAGGGAAAAAAGGGCATATAATATTAAAGCTCAATTCTCTGGTAGACCCTCTTTCAATTGCGGCCTTGTATGAGGCTTCAAATAAGGGGGTTAAAATTGACCTGATTGTTCGAGGCATTTGCTGCCTTATTCCCCAGGCCCAAGGGATCAGCTCAAACATCAGGGTCATAAGCATTGTTGGACGCTATCTGGAACACAGCAGACTCTATTATTTCCTTAATGACGGACAGGAAGAGATCTATGCAAGCAGCGCAGACCTTATGCAGAGGAATCTTGACAGGCGTGTAGAAGCCTCTTTCCCCATTGAAGATCCGGAACATATGAAAATGATTAAAAAAGTACTTAAGATGTCATTAAAGGATAACCGGAAGGCGCGCATTCTGCTCCCGACCGGGAAATATCTCCCAAATAGAAAGGTAGTAGGAGACGATAAGGTATGCCTTCATGAATGGCTGATGAATCTAGCATTAAGCTCGCATAGAAAGGCATTAAAAAAGAAGCAGAAGAATACCTGATTCTTATTTAGGCAGCCTGATTGAAAAGCCTGCGGAGATAAACCAGTAATTTGCATCCGGGGTAAATTCTTTTCCAAAAGATAGATCTACCATCAAATTTTCATTTTGAAGATAACTGATTCCCGCATCTGCAAAATATCTCGGAGCCGCACTATTTAAAAGCATTCCGTAATGCTCTGCAAATCCCCCAATTCTGTCGCTTATTTCAATCCCAAAACTGATGCTGTAAAAATATAGATACTCTTCAATACCGCTCTGGTATTGGGTTCCGGCATTGTACGTTACGGAAAAAGGTCCGGACAATAAGTGAGCGAGGGACAAATAAATTTTCGGCTCAGCCTTTGCAGGTTTGAAATCGGCGCTTCCGAAAGGGAGTGCAATCTCGGCTACTGCTGCTGCATCTGCAAATGAGTTTTCCGATTTAAGGAACTGGAATTTTGTCCCTGCATATAAAGCATTCAGCCCTTTCAAGTTAGTTTCAAGGGACCCTTCCTTTACTCTGCGCATCAGGTATTCCCCTCCGGCACGGAGTTCAAACATTTCAGAAAGTGATACTCTAACAAGAGTTGAAAAAATCCCTATATCATTAGTCTCCAGTTTTGGAACAGACTGGTCGGAAGACCATTTTGAAAAGTATATGCCCGATTCAATCTGAACACTCCCCATTGGTACTACAAGGGGGGAATTTGTAAAATCGGGGCGGTCCGGAACAATTTTATAATTCAATTGCTGCGCATTTATAGTCCCGGC
The DNA here is from genome assembly GCA_023453125.1 of Bacteroidota bacterium. Taxonomy (GTDB): domain Bacteria; phylum Bacteroidota; class Ignavibacteria; order Ignavibacteriales; family Melioribacteraceae; genus JAEXUB01. Next base: position 10,827 of record JAEXUB010000006.1, on the reverse strand, counting down.
AAAAATTATTATCAGTACAAAAATGAAAATATTCTTCAGCATATCAGCTCCCTGTAAAAATCCTCCAAAATTGAGTTAAAAGAAAACAGATGGTCAGCCCCATCACAATTGGAAGAAAAGTCGAAACCATTGTCCACTTCAAACTCTTTGTTTCCTTATAAATTGTATAAATGGTTGTAGAGCAGGGATTATGAAGAAGGCTGAAAATCATTAAATTGATCCCGGTTAATAGAGTCCATCCCCCCTGCTGAAGAATCTGTGCAGTTGCCGCTTCGGAACCGGTATCAAAAAGGACCCCCGCCCCTGCTCCAACTGCGGTCATCTTTAATGATAAAACCGTAAGCATCAAAATAGTCGGCACAACAATTTCGTTTGCCGGTATGGCAATAATATATGCAAGCAGAATCACACCGTTAAGGCCAATAAGAATCCCGAATGGATTCATAAAATCAATTAAATGCACCGCAATACTTTCTCCGCCGATATTTATATTTGCAACCAGCCAGATAATCATTCCTGCCGGCAGTGCAAAGACAACAGCCCTCCATAAAACTATAAGCGTCCTGTCTATAAGAGATGTGTATAGTGTTGTTAAAAGCCGCGGGGGCCTGTATGGGGGAAGTTCAAGACTGAATGAGGAAGTTTCTCCTTTAAGAACCGATTTGGAGAGCCCCCAGGAAATAAGTAAACTGAATCCGATGCCTAATAACGCAATTGTAACAACTGCTGCAGCAGACACGAGTCCTGCAACCGAAGGCGCAACTGCGCCTCCTATGAAAATTGTAGCAATCAGAATTTGTGTAGGCCATCTTCCGTTACATAAAGAGAAATTATTTGTAATAATTGCAATTAGTCTTTCCCTTTTGCTGTCAATAATTCTTGCGGCAACAACGCCGGCGGCATTGCATCCGAATCCCATACTCATCGTTAATGCCTGTTTGCCGTGGGCGCCTACTTTCCTGTAAATACTATCCAAATTGAATGCAACACGGGGAAGATATCCAAAATCTTCGAGCAAAGTAAATACCGGGAAGAATATTGCCATTGGAGGGAGCATTACAGCCACAACCCACGCAGAAGCCAGATAACCGCCGTCTATCAGTATACCTGTCAGCCAGGCAGGAGAACCCAAACTAACAAACACACCCTTTAGAAAGGGATAAACCTTATCAATTAGAATTGTAGCGAGAAATTCAGAAGGGATATTTGCCCCGATTATTGTAAGCCAGAAAACCAAAGCAAGCAGCAAAAGCATAATGGGAAAACCGAGTATTTTACTGGTGACAATTTTATCAAGACCGGCATCAAAATTAAACTTCGGTTTTTCATCCTCTTTTGAGACAGCTTTTGAGGCAATTTCAGATGCCTCAGAGTAAATGGATTCAACGAGAGAATCGTGAAAATTGTCCCCCAGTTCCCATCGGAGCTTATTGGTAATTTCTATAATATCTTTTTCCTTGCCGCTCATAAAGTTCAAGCCTTCACTTCAGGTTTAAGAATAAGTGATTTCAATTCACCGTTTTTAACCGCATCCATAATCTTCTGGTCCCCTTCAAGCAGCCTTAATGCAACCCACCGCGCATTCGGAAGTCCCGGGAAAATTTCGAGGACTTCTTTGGTAAGCTTTTCAATTGCGTTCTGAAGTTTGGATGAATATTTCTCAAGCCTGTATGGTTTGCAGATATATTTGCCCGTTGCAACTTCGTGAATGCTGTTAAGCAGCTCTTTAATCCCGGTTCCCTGCCGGGCTGCAGCGGGAATAACAGGAATTCCGAGCGAGCGTGATAACTGCCTTTCATTTACACTAATTTTATGCCTTTTGGCTTCGTCGATAAGATTAACACACAATACTGCTCTGTCGGTAATTTCGAGTACCTGAAGGACAAGATTAAGATTTCTTTCAAGACGAGTAGCGTCTGCCACAATAACTGTAACATCGGGCTGGCCGAATAAAATAAAATCGCGTGCTATTTCTTCGTCCGCACTTGTCGACAGAAGTGAATAGGTTCCGGGCAGATCAATTATTTTATATTTACTCTCTGCATATTTAAATGCCCCTTCGGCTCTGCCGACGGTTTTGCCGGGCCAGTTTCCGGTATGCTGTTTCAAACCGGTAAGGCTGTTGAATACTGTACTTTTGCCAGTATTGGGATTGCCGGCGAGGGCAACTACAAAGTCGGCTTCTTCCATATTAATTCCAAGCCGCGTCAGATTTCCTGCATTATGCATCGGGCACGTCGCGCATCCGCTATCGCTCATTCTATTAACCTTCCGATTCCTTTTTTATAAAAATCAGTTCAGCCTGCTGTTTTCTTATTGCAACCGTCGTATTCCTTATATCATAGGCAACGGGATCGTTCCCAAGGCTCACGAGGCGTACCGAAACTTTTGTCCCCGGTACAAATCCGAAATCGAGCAATCTTCTTCTCTGCTGCCCCCTCATCGCTTTTGAAATTCCGGCAATTACGGCAGATTGATTCTCCTTCAGATCGGATAACCTCCCGTAAACAGCCTCATTTAATTCAATCTCCGGTTCCGAAAGAAAAATATTCTCTGCTTCTTTTCGGGTAAGCTCAATATTTCTCCCTTCCGCTTCAATAGAAAATTTATCGTTACTCCGCCCGGTTAGCCTTACAATTGTACCCAGCGGAAGGTTTTTAGACATAATACTTGAATAAATATCAGTCGGTTCATCTTCAATGTGGGCAATAATGCCTGTGCTGTTTATTTCAAACTCGGGCAATGCAATGGTTTCTTTTACAAATTCTTCCCCGGTTACAAGAGGAATCGGATCTCCGTGCGGGTCGGTAAAAGGATTCCCGAGACGCGCAGAAAGGTTTTCCGCCTCTTCATCGCTTATGGTATGTTCTTTATCCTCAGCTACAAGATGCCAGTTATCTTCCTTAATACTTGTTTCCTCTGCAAGGAATTTTTCAAGAAGGCGGTGTATACGGACAACTTTAACCGCATAGCTCTTTCCCTCTTCTGTAAAATCAATCTTATCATCTGAGATTGTAATCAGATTGGAATCGGTGAGAATCTTAATTAATTCCTCGAGCTTGGCAGAATTGATATTGAGAGCTAAAGCCAGTTTCTCTTTATAGCATTCCTTCTTCCTAATCTTCAGGTCATAAATGAATTTTAGACTATCTTCAATCAGTATTTTCTTTTTATCAGCCTTCCCTTTTTTCCAAAGAAATAAAAGTCCGAATCGGGGCATAAGAATCAGGATAGCCATAAAAACTATAAATCCGAAAACCACCAATGCTGTAACAGGATTAGCCAATATTACCTCATTTTAATACCATTTTAACTTTTTATAGATTAAAATAGTTCATTTGCGCATTTATTCAGAGCTGAATTTATTCATTGTATTGTACTAAATCAATACAAAAAATAATACTGCGCTATCTGAACTAATTATTCTCTCCTTATGTTGAAAATAAGAGTTTTTGTCGTAACTGAAATTATTCATAATTTTGAATTGATAATTGGAGAAAAAATGGAAAAAGTAAACAAAACACTGGTAATTGATGCTTTAAGCAAAGTAAACGACCCCGACCTTAACAAAGATCTTGTATCATTGAATATGGTAAAGGATATAAAGATTAACGGGAATAATATTTATGTTGTTATAGAACTGACCACACCGGCCTGCCCCCTGAAGGATAAAATAAAAGCCGACTGCGTTGCCGCGATTAAAAAAGAAGTCCCTGAAGCAGAAAAAATTGAAATAGAAATGTCTTCTCATGTGCACGCACATAAGAATGATGTTAAAGATTCCCTTTTACCCGGAGTGAAAAACACCATAGCAGTAGCAAGCGGTAAAGGGGGAGTTGGCAAAAGCACTGTTGCAGTCAACCTGGCAGTGGCATTGGCACAGCAGGGAGCAAAAGTAGGTTTGATTGATGCCGATATTTACGGCCCGAGCATTCCATTGATGTTCGGAATCGGAAGCAAGCCGAAAGTAATGCAGGATCCGATAACCGGCAATATGATGCCTCTCGAAAATTACGGGGTAAAGCTTATTTCTATAGGATTCTTTATGGACGACGGCGCTCCGATAATCTGGCGCGGCCCTATGGCAAGCGGTGCTGTTAAACAGTTTATGTCCGATGTTGAATGGGGTGAACTTGATTATCTTATTTTCGATCTTCCTCCCGGCACCGGCGATATTCAGCTAACTCTTGTACAGACAATTCCCCTTACAGGGGCGGTTATTGTTACAACTCCTCAGGATGTATCTTTAATTGATGCGCGCAAAGGTTTGAAAATGTTTGAAAGAGTAAATGTACCGGTTTTCGGCATAGTAGAAAATATGAGCTATTTTATTGCCCCCGATACAAAGAAGAGATATGATATTTTCGGAAACGGCGGCGGCGAGAGACTCGCTTCGGAATTAAAAGTCCCCTTCCTCGGAAGCATTCCTATCGAACCAAGCATCAGAGAAGGGGGCGATTCAGGCAAACCGGTTGTTCATTCTCATCCTGATAGCGAACATGCCGCCAAAATAGTCGAAATAAGCAGGAATTTGGCTGCTCAGATTAGCATTTCTTTAAATAGTGGTACTTCATCAAAAATAGAAATATCTTTGGAAGGTTAATTCTTGGAGATATAATGAACGAGATACTTTTTGAAAAGGTTGAAAAGGCATTACAGAATATCCGTCCCTATCTGCAGGCAGACGGGGGGGATGTTGAACTGGTTAAAGTTACAGAAGAAGGAATTGTTGAAGTAAGGCTTACCGGAGCCTGTAAAGGATGCCCTATGTCCCAAATGACCCTGAGGGCAGGTGTTGAAAGAGCCCTTATAAGAGAAATTCCCGGAATAAGAAGAGTTGAAGCCGTTAACTAAAAAGGAAATAAGATGAGAAGAAAAGTTATTGCCGGCAATTGGAAAATGAACAAAAATTTGAATGAATCAATCTCCCTGATTAAGGAAATCAAACTGGCTTCTTTAAATTTACCCGGTAAGGTCGATATTGTTATCTGTCCCCCTTTTACCTCACTTGAAACTGCAGCCGCTCTGGTAAAAGAATCCGCAGTTAAACTCGGAGCCCAGAATATGCATTTTGAAGATTCCGGGGCTTTTACGGGAGAAATTTCTGCTTCGATGCTTAAGTCAGTAGGAGTTGAATATGTGATTCTTGGACATTCGGAAAGAAGGACAATTTTCAAAGAAACTGATGAAATTATCAACAAAAAGCTCAAAAAAGCACTTTCAACCGGTTTAAAGCCGATTTTCTGCGTCGGCGAGACATTGGAAGAAAGGGAAAGCGGCAGAATGGAATCTGTTATTGAGACCCAGATTGTAAACGGCCTTAAGGAGATTCCCAATTCCGATTTCGCGAACATAATTATTGCATACGAACCTGTATGGGCAATCGGTACCGGCAGAAACGCCTCCCCGGCTCAGGCAGAAGAAGTGCACGTTTTAATAAGGAATCTGGTTAAAAAGCTTTATTCGGAGAGTGCGGCTGAAAAATGCGTTATTCAGTATGGAGGCAGCGTTAAACCGGATAATTCCAGAGAGCTTCTCTCAATGCCCAACATAGACGGAGCCCTGGTAGGGGGTGCCTGCCTTAAAGCAGACTCCTTTGTCGACATTATTAAAAGTGCCTGTTAATTAAACAGGCACATCCTATCCTTTAATTGATTCCCCCCCCCTTTTTGATTATATTTACAGGTTAAATTATTAAACTTTTTTGGTCTAAAATGAAGAATTTCCGCGTTTTTTTTGTAATTCTATCAATACTGATTCCCTCATTTATTTCATCACAAGTTAAATTAAAAGAACTCCCCCCGGCCAACCCGAATGAAGTTGAAAACCTTCTCTTCGGTCAGTCCTCTTTAAGAAAAGTTTTTAATCTCGATAAAGGGTGGAAAGTTTTTCCGCTTGATAATCCTGAAGACGCCGAAAGTATAGGCATACCGAATAACTTTGAAGGGGAAACAACTCTTGTATATGAAAAAACTATAAACTTTTCTCAGGAAGAGTATAACAATTTTCAATTCAAGCTTCACTTTCTGGGAGTTAATTACTATAGCGAAATTCTGATAAATAATTTCGTTATTTATAAAAACAGTTCAGACATACCATTCGATGTTGAACTGCCGAAAGATCTGATTAAACCGAATTTCAATAATATTCTTTCGGTTAAAGTATCATTCAAATTAGATTCCGAAAACACTCTCCCCTTCAAGCAGAGATTCCTCGGACCGAAGAACCAGGGGGGAATTATCAGGAACGTTCTCATTGAGTATATTCCTAACAGGAATGTTGATTTGATTAATTATTCCTACGTGCTTGAATCCGCAGCGAAAGCAAGATTGAATTGTTCTTTCAAGGTTGATTTAGCCAAAAAGGCAAATGATTCCACAGCCGCAGGCGATTATAAAATTGTAGTTCAGCTTCAGGGAAGAAATAAAGCCGCTGCCGATTACAGAGCCGAACAGACAGTAAGCTACAGCAAAAACTCTTTTGTAACAAATATGGCGCTTGATATTCTCAATCCGGAATTATGGCGCCCTGAAACTCCGAATTTTTATTACCTCAAGATACAGCTGTTAAGCGGCGGACAGGTTATTGATGAATCGGAAAAGACGATTTCCTTTTACAGCCTTACTGTTAATAACAACAATGTAATTCTGAATGGAAGCGAATACCTTATAACAGGAACGACATATTATATCTCAAATTCGCACTTTGCAAATATTATCTCCTTATATAATCTCAGAGAAGAGCTAAAGACAATTAAGAACATCGGATTCAACGCAGTGCGGTTCGCTCAGGCGCTCCCTAATCCCCTTGCATTAAAGATCTGCGAAGAAATCGGTCTGCTTGCTTTCGTTGAACTTCCCATAAATTCTATTCCTGGAGAGTATTCCGCGAATTCAACATTTCTTAATCAGGCTAAGACATATTTAAATCTCTTTATCGATAAATATTACTGCTACTCATCAATCAGCGCATTCGGAACAGGCTCAGGGTATCTGGCTAATTCCAAAAGTCACGCAGATATCATAACCTCATTTGCCGATATAATTAAATCGAAGACCAATAAGGCTGTGTATGCCTCCTTTACCGGTTTCCCGGAAACTGCAATTAAGGGAGTAGACCTTTACGGCATTGAGCTGTATGAGAAATCGGTTAAGGCATTTGAACCGGGAATGCTTGCATCAATTGAAAAGCTCGGTAAATCGAGGGTGTTTATAAGCGGCGCTACATATCCCGTTTATAAGGGAATCTCTTCCGGTTATGTAAATGATTTTTCAAGCGAAGGACAGGCACACTATTTTTCAACCCTTATTGATTTTTCAATAAACAAGGGAATAGGGGGATATTTTATTAATTCACTTTTTGATTATGCCGGCGACTTTAATTCCCTCTTTACAAGTTATAATTCTGCTAAAGATTTTAATGTGGGAGTACTCGGAAAGGATAAAAACGAATTCTCACTCCCCTATAAGGTATTATTCTCAAAACTTCACGATAATGAAAAAGTAACCATTCCGATCGGCACCGGCAAAGATGACAGTAAAATATTCTTTATCCTTATTGCCCTCGGATTATCCGTCTTAATGGCGGCTTTAATCAACACCAAGAGGAAATTCAGGGAAGACTGCACCAGAGCGCTTGTGCGTCCTTATAACTTCTTTGCAGACATAAGGGATCACAGGATTATGTCGGGGCTTCATGCTTCAATTGTTATGGTTGTAGTTTTAGGCTCTTTCGCCCTTCTGGCTACCATTGTACTCTATTTCCTCAAATCCAATTTACTGCTCGAAAAGATCCTTCTTTCATTCGGAAGCAGAAGGATTATGAGCTGGGTCAGCTATCTGGCATGGAATCCGGTACCGGCGTTTATTCTTATTTTCGTCTGGATGACCGTAAAATTCGGCGCCATTTCCCTTTTAATAAAAGCTGCCTCTTTCTTTATCAAGACAAAGGTATCTATCCAGAACATTATGTTCACGATTATCTGGGCAATGCTTCCGCTGGTTCTTTTAATTCCCGTGGAACTGGTTCTTTATAAAATTTTGTCTATGAATGTTGCCAATATATATATTTATATTTTCCTTACTGTTTTCATTTTATGGATTCTACAGAGAGTATTAAAGGGAGTATATGTAATATTCGATGTACGTCCTTTCACTGTCTATCTCTACAGCCTTCTGATTATCTTTCTTGTATTGGGGGGAATAATTTTATACTATCAATTTTCAAATTCAGCAATATACTTCATCATAAATGCCTTTAAACAGGCATCGCTGATGTAGGAGCGGGGGATAATTGTATCTATCAAAATTAGAAATATTCGGATTCAAATCGTTCGCCAATAAAACGGTATTAAATTTTACTCGCGGAATAACAGGCATTGTAGGCCCGAACGGCTGCGGCAAGACAAATATTGTGGATGCTTTGCGGTGGAGTCTCGGGGAACAGAAAAGCGCCACTCTCCGAAGCGATAAAATGGAGAATGTTATTTTTAACGGCACCCGCGAAAAGAAACCGATGGGTATGTCGGAAGTATCGCTTACCCTGGTTAACGACAAAGGGATCCTCCCTACCGATTATTCCGAAGTTACCATTACACGCCGTATCTTCAGAAGCGGCGAAAGCGAATATCTTCTCAACAAGAATATCTGCAGGCTAAAGGATATTACCAATCTCTTTATGGATACCGGTATGGGCACAAATGCCTATTCGGTAATAGAACTTAAAATGATCGAAGTAATCCTCAGCAACAAAGCCGAAGAAAGAAGAAAAATGTTCGAAGAGGCTGCCGGCGTTATTAAATATAAGCTGCGCAGACGCCTTTCACTCAAGAAACTTGACGAAGTAAAAGGGGATCTTACCCGCGTTAACGATATTGTAGCCGAAGTTGAAAAAACCGTTCGCTCTCTTGAACGCCAGGCAAAACGCGCCGATCAGTACAACCAGATTCACACTGTATTGAGAGAAAAAGAACTCGATCTTGCCGGCAGGGAATTCTCCCATTATACCGATACTAAAAGCAGGCATTTAACCGACACAAAAGAATTTACCGAACGCCGGGAACAGACCGATATTGAGATAAGACAGATTGAAAATGAGCTCCTCCAGCTTAGGTCTCAGATAAATGAAGTTGAAGCGGAATTAAAGGATAAAAGATTCGAAATCTCGCGCAAGAATGCCGCACGCTACGAACTACAGAATAAAATATCAGTCGGCGAAGAAAGAATAAACTCTTTAAACAAGAACCAGGAAAGATTCAAACAGGAAATTGCAGAGTTCAGAAACACAATTGCCGAAACGCTTGAACTTATTGAGTCTACAAACGAGACTATCATTGATCTTAAGATCCGCATTGAGAAAAATGAAAAGGGGCTCGATGAAACATCGCAATCCATAAACGAAAAAGCAGCCCTGCTTGAAGAAAAAAGAAAAACGCTTAAGACATATAACGACGATATACTCGCCCGATTTAAAGACCTTGCTTCAAAGGAAAACCAGTTCGGTAATATTAAGAAAGCTCATTCTGCAGCCAATGAGTCTATTGAAACCTTTAATAAGAGGATTCAGACCATTACAAACAATATTGCTAAAACTGTGGGCTATCTTGAAGAGCTTACAAATGAAAAAACGGCTGCCGAGAAAAAACTATTCGACAGCGAAAAGCTCTATGCCGAACGGCAGAAAGAGAAAGAGGACCTCGAAAAGGAATTAAGCGAGTTAAAGGATAAAGAGCTCGACCAGAAGGGACATATAACCAGCTTAAAGGATAAAATTGAATTCCTTCAGACTCTTATCTCCAATCTTGAAGGCATTTCAAGAGGCGCTAAAATATTGATTGAAAGCCGCGGCTGGACCGAAAAGGAGAAAAACCTCTTTGCCGACGTTGGAAATACCGAAGAAAAATTCCGCTTTGCGCTTGAAGCCGCTCTTAAAGTGGTTTTGAACAATTTAATGATTGAAAATTTTGATGACCTGCAGAATGCTATCTCCTACCTCAAGAAGAATGACCTCGGCAAAGCCTCCTTCTATCTCCTGCAGCAGCCGAGTTCTGCAAAAAAAGGTTTCTCGCAGTACCTTGTTGATTACGGCGTAAAGAAAAAAGCAAAAAAACTCTCTAAAGAAGGGGCTTTTATAAGCTGGGCCGCTGATTTAATTCAGACCGACGGCAAATGGAAACCCTATTTCGATAAGGTGCTTGCAAGAACTGCCGTAACGGAAGATCTCGAATCGGCATTGGCATTAAACCAGAAATACCCCGATTTCAATTTTGCAACATTAAACGGGGATTTTGTACAAAGCTCAGGCATTATTGAAGCAGGCTCCTCCCCCAAACTTGATGAAACTCTCTTCGGAAGAAAACAGCTTATTGAAAACCTTAAGAATGAATATCCGCGTCTTGAGGTGATTCTGGAAGGGACACGAAAAGAGATTGCCCGGATAGAGGAAAGAATTTCCCAGATAGACCTTAAAAACATTTCGGAACAGGGAAAGATTTTATTAAACGACATAACCAATCTCGAAAAACAGATTTCCCAGTTTGAGTTTGAAAAGAGAAAAGCGGGGGAAGAAATTGACAACGCCCAGAACGAAGTTCAGAAACTTGCCGTTAAAGCGAACGAACTGGATAACGAAATAAACCATCTCAAAGAAGAAATTGAAAAGCAGGCAGAAGAAAAACAGAGATCGGAAGAAATATTAAAGAATTACGAAGCCGAATTAAAGGTTTTCGAAGAAGAATTCAACCGCACCAACAGCGAAATCAACCAGAAGAAAATTGAACTTGAAAGGCTCCGCGGACAGCTTCAGAATGCCGAGAATGAACTCTCAAGA
>JAEXUB010000266.1 GCA_023453125.1 Bacteroidota bacterium | reverse complement strand
CTACAGGAAATATTCTTACATTTGTTTTAACAAGTTCAATTACAGTAGTTCTTCCCTTTTCATCATCGGTTGTAGTAACAACCCCTTTTGGTTTATTAAGTACAAAATAAACCTTTTTGGCGGCTTTAATTTTTTCGCCGTCAAGGGTAACTACGTCATTATCTTCGTCAATTTTTGTTGCAAGGTCCATTACAATTGAACCGTTAACCGAAACGCGGCCGGTTGTAATATACTCTTCAGCTTTACGCCGGGATGCAATTCCGCATTCGGCAAGGTATTTATTCAGTCTCACTTCCATCCTCTTCCTGTCCTTCTTCCTTATTTTCCAATTCAAGTTCCAGATTTTCTTCAATCTCATTCATCATTATCTTTCTTTTCTGCTCAAGGAAATCTTCGTCCTTCATAATTTCCTCAATTTCTCTCGGTTTCGGGAGGTCTGTAAGCTTATTTATTCCGAAATATTTTAGAAATTCCTCAGTGGTGCAGTATAAAAGAGGGCGTCCTACAGTTTCTGCTCTTCCTTTAATTGTAACGAGATTTTTTTCAAGCAATGTATTCAGAATATAATCAGCATTAACCCCTCTTATCGCTTCAAGCTCCGGTTTTGTAATCGGCTGTTTGTATGCAATAATCGCCAAGGTTTCGAGCGCGGCCTGGCTAAGCCTTCTTTTGCTTTTTTCAGAGGAGAGGTATCCCAGATATTTGCCGTATTCAGGCTTTGTGGCATAAATCATTCCCCCTGCGATTCTGAGTATCGAAAAACTCTGCTCATTTTCCTCATATTTTTTATTTAATTCATCTACGGCCGCTTCAACATCGTCTACAGAAATTTCAGTATCCTGCCCGTCTATTTCCTTAATGGCATTTACTATTTCAGCAGAAGCAAGAGGTTCGTCAGATGAAAAGACCAATGCTTCAATAATTGAGGAATAAATTTTATCCATTTGATAGCCTGTAAATTTCGAAATCGTTAAAATTCGGTGATTCTCTTAGCCCGATTCTCTGCATTTTTATGAGTTCAAGCAGTGCAATAAATGTTACAATAACCCTTATTTTTTCTTCCATCCCCTTAACAAGCTCAATAAAATTAAGCTGCGGTTTTGTCTCGAGCTTTTCCATAATAAAATCAATCTGCTCATCAATAGACACATTTAGCTTTAAAACCTTATGGAAGACTTCTTCTTTCTTATCCATAAGAACTTTTTTGAATGCCTTCATCAGGTCGTAAAGGGTAATATTCTTAAGAAGTACATCGAGCTCAACGGGGTTTTCTTTATAATCGTGTTCAAAATTGCTTCTGTAGCTCATTTTTCTCTGGTTCGATTCAAGGAAAGACATTTCCTCTGAAACCTCTTTGAATCTCTTGTATTCTATAAGGGCTTTAACAAGATCGGCTCTCGGGTCAATTTCCTCCCCTTTTTCGTCAACCTCCCTTGGCAGCAGCATCTTAACCTTAATCTGCATAAGTGTTGCAGCCATTAGAATAAAGTCCCCTGCCACTTCAAGGTCGAGCTGTTTGAGCAGCTTAAGATACTCAACAAATTCTTTTGTAATTCTCGCAATTGGGATATCGTAAATATCCACTTCATCCCTGCGGATAAAGAAGAGTAGAAGATCGAGAGGCCCTTCAAAATGGGATAGTTTTACCTTATACATCAGCCAATCTTCATTTTATTTCTTACTTCATGCATTGTTGCTTCGGCAACTTTCTTTGCGCTTTTTTCCCCTTCGGCAAGAATATCTTTTACTTCATCGAGCCGCGACTCAAAATGTTTTCTTTTTTCAATGATCGGCGCAAGGAAGGAATTAAGTTTTTCTGCGCACTGAAGTTTGCAGTCAACGCAACCTAAGGCGCCTGAACGGCATCCCGATTCAATTTCAGGGACTGCAGCTTCGTTAAATCTCTTCTGATAAGTAAATATTGCGCATACTTCCGGCCTTCCGGGATCATTCTTCCGGAGTTTCTGAGGATCGGTAACTGCCTTTCTTAATCTCTGCTTTACTGTTTCAGGGTCGTCAGATAGAAGTATTGTGTTGTTAAGGGACTTACTCATTTTTGCCTGTCCGTCCAGCCCCGGCAGACGGGCAAACTTCGTTAATAATGGTTCAGGCTCTGCAAAGACTTCCCCGTATTGGGAATTGAATTTGCGTGCCAGGTCTCTGGAAATTTCAACGTGAGGCACCTGATCTTCTCCTACGGGCACGGCGTTTCCTTTATACAATAGGATATCGGCTGCCTGAAGCACAGGGTAGCCAAGGTGTCCAAAAGTAAGGTTTTCCAACTCCAGATCCCGGACCTGTTCCTTTAAAGTTGGATTTCTTTCAAGACGCGCTTTTGTAATAAGCATTGTAAAAATCAGGAATAATTCAGTATGTTCCTTAATCATCGATTGCCGGAACATAGGGCTTTTAACGGGATCGAGCCCGCAAGCCAGCCAGTCAATCAACATATCAATCGAATAGTCATATATGTTATCTGTGTTCAAATCAGTAGTAAGAACGTGATAATCTGCAATCAGGTGAAAACTTTCATAATCGGGGGATTCCTGAAGTTTAATCCAGTTTTCAAGCGCGCCTACATAGTGCCCCAGGTGAAGTTTCCCGGTTGGGCGCATTCCGCTTAAAATACGCTTTTTTGCCATAATTTAGTGTCCGAATAAGATTTTTAAATAATCACACAAAAATACGAAATTTTTTCTTAAATGAGGTCTTTTTTGCCGGTTATTCATGGAAAAGAAACGGCTTCCAGGTCTCGTCAATTCTGTTAGTACCGTTTTTGATGAAAACTATGTAATTCGGAGTATAGGGCCTTACTCTCAATCTCATATTTACTTCATCCAGACTCATATCCCCTTTCCGGTTATTGCAGGGAAGGCAGGCAGAAACAAGGTTCTCCCAGGAGTCATCCCCCCCCTTCGATTTAGGAATAATATGGTCAATTGTTAAAGGCAGATCGGCCCTTCCGCAGTATGCGCATTTATGCCGGTCCCGGCGGAGTATGTTTTTGCGTGATAAAATTATCTTCTGGAATGGAATCCTGATATAAGATTTGAGCCGGATAACGCTTGGCCAGGGAAATTCCCTGTTAACTCCATTTATTCTTTTACGCGGGTTTTGAGAGAGTAATTCCGCTTTCCCTAAAAGAAGCAGAATTAAAGCTTTTTTAACGTTGCAGACAGTAAGAGGTTCGTAGCTTTGATTAAGTAATAAAACTCTTGCGTTCAGAGTTCCGTTCGAATGAGTACCGCCTTCGAAGACTTCCCTCCTTTTTTTACAAAATTAAAAAAATTATCATCAACTTGAAAGGGAATAAATATCCGCTCCTCTATAGAGTGATAATTCCCCCTGCCAGAACGTAACCGTTTTTATCATATAGCACTGCCGACTGTCCCGGAGTAATTGCCGATTTTGGCTCAACAAAATCGACTGTAAAACTTGTATCGTCCGATTCAATAACAACTGCCTCAGTCATCCTATCGGCATATCTAATTTTTCCGTAAACAATTTCTCCCGGATTGAGAATAGCTCGGCTTACATAATTTACTTCTTTGGCTTTCATCCTTTTTTCAAGAATCTCTTCCTTTTCGCCGATTTCAACAATATTATTTTCAGTATCTATCTTCTTAACATAAACAGGCTGACTGAATCCGCCTCCGAGCCCTTTTCTCTGTCCGATAGTGTAAAAAGGAATTCCTCTATGCTTACCGACTTTCTTTCCTTTATATATCA
>JAEXUB010000263.1 GCA_023453125.1 Bacteroidota bacterium | reverse complement strand
CTTCATTACTCAACAGGTATGGCAATAGGAAAATTTGAGACATTTATCAGAAGTTATAAATATCTGATTATACAAAGAGACCTGTTTTTATTCCGCCCGGTATATAAAGGCAGGTTCGGACTTCCATTAATTAAACTGCCGGGCATCCCTATATTGAAAGAATTTTGTACATTTGGGTATGAGATTTTTCTAAAGAAAGACTAAACTCACATCGATAATAGAACCATTATTTATTCATCCGGAGGCTTTTTTGAAAGAAATACGAAATGTGGCTATAATTGCGCACGTTGACCATGGTAAAACGACACTTGTTGACCAGCTGTTAAAACAATCGAATATATTCAGGAAAAACCAGGTAGTTCAGGATTGTTTTCTCGATTCAAACGACCTGGAAAGGGAAAGAGGGATTACAATCCTTGCAAAAAACATCAGTATTCCATATAAAGATGTAAAAGTTAACTTAATAGACACTCCGGGGCACGCCGATTTCGGAGGCGAAGTTGAACGCGTTCTTAAACTGGCAGATGGAGTTCTTCTTGTTGTAGATTCATTCGAAGGGCCGATGCCTCAGACCCGCTTTGTTCTTGAAAAGGCTCTTCAGCTTCATCTTAAACCTATAGTCGTAATTAATAAAATTGACAGGCCCGATAAACGCCCGGCTGAGGTGTTAAATGAGGTATATGACTTATTTATTGATCTCGGAGCCGATGAAAACCAGCTTGAATTCCCCGTTATTTATGCCAGCGGAAGGCAGGGGTGGGCAGTTAAAGACCTTGATGATGAAAAGGTAGATATGATTCCTCTTCTTGATACTATTATGGAGTATATTCCACAGCCTCATTTGGAAGAAGGACCTGTACAGATACAAGTCACTTCAATTGATTATAATGATTATGTAGGAAGGATAGGTATAGGCAGGGTATTCAGAGGTGAACTGAAAAAAAATCAGGGACTGGTAATCATAAAAAGGGACGGTTCCGAGAGTCCCGTAAATTTGAAGCAGCTATTCCTTTTTGAAGGAATTGTGAGAACAGAGACTGTATCGGTACAGTGCGGCGATATTTGCGCCATGGTTGGAATTGAAGATGTTGATATTGGAGATACAATTGCAGATGCCGAAAATCCGGAACCTCTTCCGATTATATCAATTGACGAACCGACAATAAGTATGTTCTTTATGTCCAACAATTCTCCTTTCTTTGGCAAAGAAGGAAAATATGTCACCTCAAGGCATTTAAGAGATAGGTTGTTTAAGGAATTACAGCAGAATGTGGCATTAAGGGTTGAAGAGACAAAATCTGCCGATACATTTAAAGTCTCCGGAAGAGGCATTCTTCACCTTTCAATTCTGATTGAGAATATGAGAAGGGAAGGATATGAGCTTCAGGTTGGCCAGCCAAAGGTTATTTATAAGGAAATTCAGGGGAAAAAGGCAGAACCGATTGAAGTTCTTATTGTTGACGTACCGGCCGAGTCGGCAGGCAAGGTTATTGAGATTGTCGGGCAGAGAAGGGGCGAACTCAGGAGAATGGAACCGAAAGGAAGCGTTCAGCAGCTTGAATTCCATATTCCTTCCCGAGGCATTATCGGAATGAGGAGCAAAATACTTACTGCGACTGCGGGAGAAGGAGTAATGCATCACCGCTTCTATCAATATGAGTTTTTCAAAGGTTCCATACCGCAGAGGAATGCAGGAGTATTAATTTCGATGGCTACCGGAGTTTCCACCGGGTATGCAATTGATGCTCTTCAGGACAGGGGTAAATTCTTTATTGAACCTGGAGAAAATGTTTATGCCGGACAGATAGTAGGCGAGCATTCCAAGGAATTTGACATAGAAGTTAACGTTCAGAGAGGGAAAAAACTTACTAACATGCGCGCATCGGGGAGCGATAAATCTATTAAACTTACCCCTCCTATTAAGTTTTCTCTTGAAGAAGCCCTTGAATACGTCAATGAGGATGAATTTGTAGAAATAACTCCTCAGTCAATTAGAATGAGAAAGCAGTATCTTGATGTTAACGAAAGGAAAAGATTCAATCTTAAAAAGAGTGACGAAAATCATTGAACAAACCTAAATGATTAATTATTTTCTACTCTAAAAAAAGGTATATATGTACGTATCTGCCGCGGATTATCTCGTTTATGTGGGTTTTTTAGGAATGGCCGTAATATTCTTTTTACTGCTCTATTTCCTTGGAAGAAGAACGGCATGGCTTTTCGGTATTATTTTCGGAATGTCTGTCGGAAGCCCAAATTACAAATCGGGCCTTATTAAGTTTTTTGTCCTCTTACTGCTTTTAATCGGCTTTAGCGCTTTTACATATGTTGAATTTTATACAAGAGCCTATCCTCAGTTTGAAAAGGATAAGCCGAGCGCTGAAGTATTCTTATATGAATCTACCGGAAATTATTCCAGCATTTCCATAGCTATTCAAAGAACTGAGACAACAAAGACACTACAGGGGGGAGCATTGGAGAACGGGCCATATCTTCTCTTGGGAGAGACATTAATTCCTCCGGATTGGATGAGGTCATTGGGAGTAGGCGAGGGATTCCGCTTTTACGGACTTTTAAAGGGACATTTTACAGCCAACTATATCGATATGCCGGTAGACATAAATGTTTCGGAAAAGCCGAATGATTTTGTTTGGAAAATTCTCGTTGCCGTTCAGGAAATTCTTCCTTTTGCGGAAATTGAAAAACACTATATACCTTTAAATGCGGACGGGTATAATTCCAAGTTCAATATTTACGCATCAGCATCAGGATTCAAAAGGGATTAATGAATCAACAAAAAATAGGGGGAATGGGATGAAAAGGATAACCGGAATCAGTTTTCTGCTGCTCCTGATTTTAGTTATTACATCCGGAACCCTGCCTGCTCAAAGCGAATTTCAGGTAGAGTTCTATAAGTCTAAAGGGGAGCTTACCAAAAACGACCTTTACAAGAGGGATTTCGGAAGGTACAAAGGCTTCGAAATTCCGGTTAATAAAGGAGAGGCGGGAAATTTTGTAGTTTTTTCGAAGAGTTTTAGACCTTCTCTTATTCTTACCGATGAAAAAGGAAATATCGTAAAACAATCACCAGGCCGGGATGAAAATACAGTTCTGCTATCAGCCGTTTTCCCTTCAGGGGGAAATTATGTCCTCTTTATAGTAGCCGATTCTTCTGCCAGAGGGGCGTATGAATTCCAATATGGATTTGCAGCGGGCAATTCAATTACTCTGGAACCGGGAGCCGGTTTTAAAAAGGGAATGCATTTTCTCCTTGAACACTCAAAGGCTTATTTCCTCTTTTTCGAAAATCCTCTAGATGGTAAAGAGTCATTTTATAAACTTGATGGTGCCTCGGAGGTTCGCATTGATACAGACGGTTCCTACAATGCACTCTTTCTTAAAGGGGATGATTTGAATTCTGCCCAGGTAGTTTTCTCAGAAACCGCAGCCAAGGCGGGAGGCGTTTTTGACTCCGGTTGGAAAAGGGAAAATTCAGATTGGAAACAGAATGGCAATGTGAGGGAAAAGTTTGTTCTCTTTAAGGAAAGGACCTCGGATGAGCCTCGAAGCGTTAAAATAAGCTTGTTCGATTTTTCCAAAGCAAGGGATAAATATCCCTTTAATTATGGAGTCTCTTTAATAATTTCAAAAGAACATTGAGGTACAGAATGAAAAGAATATTATTATTAATCATTATAATTATGTTAACAGTTTCTGTCAGCGCTCAGACAAAAGTAGAATCGCAGGCTAAAAAACCGATTCCGGCAACAAAACTTATTCCTGCACCGGCAGAAACGGCACCTCCACAGAATCTTCCTCAGCTTGAAGCTGGTATGAAAGTTCCTGCCTTTGATGTTCCCTCAATGGATATTAACGGGGAAAGGTATTCTGACGTAAATCTTAAGGGCAAAGTATATCTGATTGACTTTTGGGCAACCTGGTGCGGTCCCTGCGTTGCCGAAATGGAACACCTGCACAAAGCATATGCCAAATTCAAAGATAAGGGGATAGAGTTCTATAGCTTTTCTGCCGATGCAAAAAAAGAAGACGTGGAAAAATTCAGGAAAGAGAAATTCCCTATGCCCTGGAAACATGTTTTTGTTGGAAGGGGAAAAGATGTTGTGCTGCCAAAGGTTAAAGAAGATTTTGGAATACGTTTTATCCCAAGCCCGTTTCTTATTGATGGA
>JAEXUB010000115.1 GCA_023453125.1 Bacteroidota bacterium | reverse complement strand
GCATCAGAAAATATAAGAGAAATTTACGGTGTCTCTCCCGATGAAATAAAGTATGATGCCTCGGCAATCCTGATGCACCTTCATGCCGAGGACAGGGAAAAAGTAATGGAAAAGATATATTCATCATTTGATAGGTTGGAATTATGGGAGGATGAATACAGGGTTAGTATTCCTGGAAAGGATACTATCTGGGTGCATGGAATTGCCCGGCCTCTTAAACAGGAAGACGGGTCTGTTCTTTGGCATGGGTATATATCCGATATTACAGGCAGAAAAAATATTGAACTTGAACTGGCCAGAGTAAAAGAGCAGTATGAACTTGCAATCAATGGCACTAATGACGGCATCTGGGACTGGAATATGCTTACAAATGAATTATTCCTTTCCAGGCGGTGGAAAAATATGCTTGGATACGAGGATAATGAGCTGCCGAATGAATATAACACCTTTGACTCACTACTCTTTGATGAAGACAAAGCCCGGGTAAATGAATTTGTCTCCTTATATATTAAAGGGGAAATTGAAAAATACTCAATCGAATTCAGGATGAAACACAAATCGGGCGCTGTTAAGTGGATACTTGCTAAAGGGGAGGCCATTAGAGACAGCAATGGAAGACCTGTTAGAATGGCAGGTTCCCATAGCGATATTACCGCAAGAAAGAATATAGAGGAGGAATTAAAGTTATCTGAGCAGAAATTCTCTAAAGTTTTCTATTTAAATCCTTCTGCGGCAGGATTGACTGATGTTATAAACGATAAATATATCGAAGTTAATCAGGCTTTCCTTGATTTATTTGAATTGGAGCGGAATGAAGCAATTGGCAAAAATCCTTTTGAACTTGGAATATTGACAAGAGAGGAAGGGGAACGGCTTGTAAAAATTGCCTTGGATAAAAAAAGAATTATTAATGAAGAGGCAATACTCTATTCCAGAAGCGGCAAGAAAAAATATGTGCTTCTTTCTGGCGAGCTGATTAAGTTGGGGGAAAGTATTTACCGTTATACGGTTGTAAATGATATAACCGACAGAAAATTGGCTGAATTGGCATTAATTGAGAGTGAGAGCCATTTTAAGGCTGTCTTCAGTATTGTCCCTATTCCTATTATTCTGATAAATCCCTTCACACAGCGCGTTATGGATATCAACGAAGCCGGGGCTAGGATGATCGGATTGAAATCAGAAGAAATAATTGGAAAGGCTTGCTATGAATTTATCTGTCCGATTGAAGAGGGAATTTGTCCCAATTTCGGCGCCGGCGAAAAGACTGCCGACTATGAGAAAAAACTTATTACCGCAACCGGAGAGGAACGGGATATTATAAAATATGTAATCCCTATAAAGTATAAAGGGATTGACTGTTGTCTGGAGAGTATTGTTGACATAACCGATCAGAAGAGGAAAGCCGAAGAATTGGAACTGATAAATGGCAGACTCCGGAAGGCCAAAGAGGAACTGGAACTCTCCAATTATGAAAAAGACAAGATGTATTCAATTGTTGCCCACGACTTGAAGAGCCCGTTTCAGGGATTTATAGGATTAACAGAAATACTAGCCGAAGGGGCTGAAAAGCTTTCTTTAGCAGAACTTAAACAATTAAGCAGGGAAATGCACATAACTGCAGAGAATTTATATAAGCTGCTTGGCAATTTGCTTGCCTGGGCTAAGGTTCAGCAGGGAAAATTTGATTTCAATCCTAAACCAATTATGTTGAGCGCTCTGGTTAATGAAAATATTGACTTTTTGGCAGGGAGAGGGAAGCAAAAAGGAATTAAAATTGTAAAAAAAGTTGCCGATAATATTCAGGTATTTGCGGATGAAGAGATGCTCAATACTATTTTGAGAAATTTACTGGCTAATGCAGTAAAATTCACTCAAAAGGAGGGTAATGTAATAATTGAGGCCTCGATTATTAAGGAAGGGACAATAGAAATTGCAGTTAGAGATACCGGAATCGGGATTCCTGAAAAATTGATGGACCGTTTATTTACGGCCGGCGAAAAAACGGGACGTACCGGTACCGGAGGTGAAAAAAGCACAGGATTGGGATTGTTATTATGCAAAGAGTTTATAGCTATGCATAATAGCGTAATTACAGTTGAGAGTAAAGAAGGAGCCGGTTCGGTCTTTAAATTTACTCTTCACGGCACAATTAATTCTGACATGGCGGAATAAGATGAGCACCGGTAAAGAATCCGTTTCAAAAGGGAATATCCTTATTGTTGAGGATGAGTTCATAACTGCGGTAAGCATTCAAAAGCTCCTCGAAAAGTATAATTATTCGGTGCTTGGTATTGCTGCTTGCTGGCGGGATGCGGAAGAACTGCTTAAAACTGCTCTCCCGGATCTTATGATAATGGATATTAGTCTCGGTGATGATATTGATGGAATTGAAGTTTCCCGAATGATTAAGGAAAAATTTGATATCCCGGTTATTTTTGTTACCGCATATTCAGACGATTTAACCATTCAAAGAGCCAAACAATTATCCCCAAACGGCTTTTTAATTAAGCCGTTTGATAACAGGGAACTCTATTCTGCAGTTGAAATGGCTTTCGTTAAGCATTCCGCAGAAAGCAAAATAAAGCAAAGCGAGAAAAAGTACCGGGATATTTTTGAAAATATTCAGGATGTCTATTTTGAAGTTCTTATGAACGGGCAGATTGTTGAAGTAAGTCCCTCAATTCATCCATTTACAGGGGGCCAGTATTCGCGAGATGAAATAGTGGGAAGAAATATTGCGGAATTTTATTTTGAATCTTCCCAAAGAAACACTCAGATTGAGACAATTTTACAGAACGGATTTCTAAATGACTATGAATTTGACCTGAGAAACAAGGACGGTTCTATTGTTCACGCTTCAGTCAATTCAAAAATAGTTTTCTCCAAAGAGGGGTTTCCCGAAAGAATTATTGGAAGCATAAGAAATATTACCGAAAGAAAGATAAACGATTTGATTATGCAGGCCCGGTTTCATCTCATACGTTTTGCCGAAAAGCATAGTTCTGATGAGCTTTTGTCCCTTGCACTGGATGAAATTGAAAAACTTACAGGGAGTAAAATCGGCTTTTATCATTTTGTTAATAAAGACCAGAATACATTAACACTTCAGAACTGGTCAACAAATACAATTAAAAACATGTGCCGGGCAGATGGAAAGGGAGCTCATTATCCTATTGACCAGGCGGGAGTGTGGGTTGAATGCCTTTTTGCCAGGAAGCCTGTAATCCATAACGACTATGAAAGCCTTGCTAATAAAAAAGGGATGCCGGAGGGGCATGCCAAAGTAATCAGACAGGCTGTAGTTCCCATTTACCGGGATGAAAAAGCGGTTGCTATAATTGGAGTGGGGAATAAGGAAACTGATTATGATGAATATGATATTAATATAATTTCTCAGATTGGTGATTTATCTTGGGATATTGTTGAAAGAAAGCGTGCCGAAGAAGAGCTGGCCCGTGAAAAAGAACTTCTTGAGACAATTGTAAACAATCTGCCGATAGCTTTGTATGTAAAAGACAGGGATGGGAGAAAAATAATTACAAACCCGATGGATTGTAAAAACATCGGATTGGAAAAAGTGGATGTGATTGGCAAGACTGATTTTGAAGTATTTCCTGAAGAAATTGCTGCAGGGATGCACGCAGATGATTTAACCGTGATTCAGGAGGGGAATGAAATACTTAACAGGGAAGAGTATATTGAAAATTCCGAAGGGAAGAAATATATACTAACCACAAAAATACCCTACCGCGATTCTAACGGAAATATAATCGGTCTGGTAGGAATGGGTGTGGATATTTCGGACAGAATACTTGCCCAGAAGCGTCTTGAAGAGAGCGAATTGAATTTCCGCCATATTTCTGAATCTATTGATGAGGTGTTCTGGTTAAGGAGCAAGGATAACAGGAAATTGCTTTATATTAATCCGGCATACGAAAAATTATGGGGCAGGTCAGTTCAAAGTTTATATGATAACAGTGAATCTTTTATTGACAGTGCTCTCCCGGAAGACAAAGCTCGTTTAATGGCGGAAATGGAAAAATACCGTAAGGGAGGGCAGTTCAATCTTGAATACCGGATAATCCGCCCCGATGGTGAAATTGCATGGGTGCACGCCAGGACTTTTCCTGTTTACGATTCGGAAGGAAATATAATCCGAAACGCAGGTATAGCGGCAAACATCACAAAGCGCAAGCGGTACGAAGAAGCACTGCAGAAAAGAATTATTGCATTAACCCAGCCTCTTGAGAAAAGCGGCGAAATTGGATTTGAAGAATTGTTTGATCTGAATGAAATACAGGAGATTCAGGACAGGTTTGCAGCGGCAACCGGTGTAGCTTCAATTATCACCAAACCGGACGGGACACCAATTACGAAACCAAGCAATTTCAGAAGATTGTGCAACGAAATTATCAGAGGGAGCAGTAAAGGACTGGAAAATTGCCTAAAGTCCGACTCTGTTGTAGGTAAGTCGTTTATCAAAGGTGCTACTGTAATGCCCTGTCTTAGTGCCGGACTTTGGGATGCCGGGGCTAGTATAAATGTAGGAGGGGAGCACATTGCAAACTGGCTTATTGGACAGGTTAGAGACGGGACTCAAACTGAAGAAAAGATGAGAGAATATGCCCGGCAAATTGAAGTGGACGAGGAAACATTCATAGAAGAATTCAGAAAGGTGCCTGTGATGTCCAAGGAAGAATTCGGCAGGATTGGCGATGCCCTATTCTCCCTTTCAAATCAATTATCTACTTTTGCATATCAGAATATTCAGCAGGCACGCTTTATAACAGAACGGAAGAAGTTTGAAGAAGAACTGGAGCTCCACAGAAATCATCTCGAGGAACTTGTAGAACAAAGGACCAGGGAGATTGAGGAAATAAATCTTCAGCTTATCCGGGAGATTGAACGGGAGAAGGAAATAGAGAAAATGCTTAAGGAATCCCTAGAAACTGAAAAGCATTTAAGCGAATTAAAAAGCCGTTTTATTTCCACGGCTTCGCATGAGTTCAAGACTCCTCTTACAACAGTCCTTTCTTCCATTGAATTAATTGAAAGATACGGTAAGAACTGGGAACCTGAAAAATACAATAAGCACATAATGAGAATTAAGGAGTCGGTGGATAATTTAACAAAGCTCCTTGACGATGTACTTACAATCAGCAGGTCTGAAAGCGGTAAAATGCAAAATACACCTGTGCTGCTTGACGTAAAGGAGTTATGCGATCATTTTCTTGATGAAGTCAGGTATATGGCAAATGAAAAACACATACTTGAACTTAATTTTAATTCCGAAGAGAAAGAATTCAGGCTCGACCCCAAATTAATGCGTTATGTAATTATAAATCTGCTCTCAAATGCAATAAAATATTCGCCCGAAGGGGGAAAGGTGAAGCTCCTGTTTAATAGTGGGAATACACACCTTAGTTTTATTATTTCGGATGAAGGTATAGGCATACCGCCGGAGGATCAGAACAATTTATGCGAGCCTTTTTACAGGGCAAACAATGCATTTGAATATGAGGGGACCGGACTAGGGCTCTCAATTGTTAAGAGATCGCTTGATCTTATGAACGGCACAATTAAATTCAGATCCCAATCAGTTAAAGGGACTATTGTAGAAATAATTATACCAAGGTATTAAAAATGAAAAGAAAAATACTTGTTATTGAGGATGAAAAACCGGTACGCGAAAATCTTTCTACTCTTTTAACCGAGGAAGGATATGCGGTCCTTCTGGCCAAAAACGGCGAAGAAGGTATTTTAACCGCCAGAATGGAAAGACCCGACCTTATAGTGTGCGATATTATGATGCCGGGAATTGACGGTTATGATGTGCTCAACGAGCTGTCCCGCGATCCCAATACAGGTGTTATTCCCTTCATTTTCCTCACTGCCAAATTCGAAAGGGAAGACCTGCGTAAAGGAATGCAGCTGGGGGCGGATGATTATATATTCAAACCTTTCAAAGCCGATGACCTGCTTAAATCAATTCAGGTTAGGCTGAACAGAATTCAGGTCTTTAAAGGAGAACTTACTTCAATGGATCCGGAAAACAATTCCGGCCGTTATTCGGCAGACGATAGAATTTTTATCTCTGTTTCAGGGAAGCCGGTTATTGTAAAAATTAAGGACATTATGTTTATCAGCGCAGATAACCAGTATTCTACAATCTGTCTGCAGGATAATAAGCGTTATACATTAAGGAAATCAATTGCCGCCTGGCATGAAATACTGCCGGAGAAAATGTTTTTAAGAATACACCGTTCTACAATCATCAATCTCGATTATATAGTGAAGATTGAAAGGTCTTATAATTCCAGCTTTATTGTTTATCTTAAAGATCAAAGCAATCCTTTTATTATCAGCAAACGCTATTCCAGTATGCTGCGCAGAGAAGGTATTTAGCACTTAAATTTCTACCGGATAAGAGGGGATGAAAACAGTAAATTTTGTCCCCTTTCCTTTCTCAGATTCATAAGTAATTGTGCCGTTATGCAGTTCCACTGCATTTTTTACTATTGCCAGACCTAATCCCGAACCGGCAATATTCTCAACATTTGATGCCCTGTGGAATGTTTCGAACAAACCGCTTTTGTCCTCGTCCGGAATTCCGATTCCCTCATCGGAGATTTCAATTACCAGATTTTCGTCCGATTCTTTTACGGCAACTTCAATCCTGCCTCCTTTTGGAGAGTATTTAACCGCATTTGAGAGAAGGTTTTGAAAAATCAGCTCAATCTGTTTCTGGTCCAGCCTGTAGGTATCGGTGGAGCAAGAATAGTTAAGTTCTATTTCGTGTATCTCGGAATTGAGTGAAGTATCGTGTATAAGATTCTTACAGAATGAATGAAGATTGAAATCGGATGGATTAAGTACTACTTTTCCCGCGTCTGCGCGGTTAATAGTTATTACTTCATCCATAAGATGGACAAGTTTGTAGACGGCATTATTTATTCTATCGAGATGCGAATTTATCTTTTCGGTGCTCCAGGTAGGGAGGAAGCGCTGAATTAGGTCTCTTGAAGAGAGAATTGTAGTAAGGGGAGTTCTGAACTCGTGAGAAGCCGTTGAAATGAATCTGCTTTTGAGAGAATTGAGTTCTTTCTGCTTTTCAAGAGCTTCAGATAAGAGCCTCTGAGCCTCTTCCTTTTCCTTGATTTCCTTTAAAAGCTCTGCGTTAATAGATTCAATTTCTGCAGTCCTCTCTTTTACAAGTTCCTCAAGATGGTTACGGTAGGAGTTCAGTTCCTGTTCGGTCTTAACTTTGTCCGTAATATCTTCTTTTACTGCAAGGTAATTGGTAATCTTTCCTGTTTCATCAAAAATGGGGGAAATCTGGGCCGATTCCCAGTAAAACTCCCCGTTCTTCTTTTTATTGAGGAGATTTCCTGTCCATACCCTGCCAGCAGAGATAGTGTCCCAAAGATTTTTATATGTACTTTCTTCCATCAATCCCGATTTAATAATTCTGGGATTAACGTTTAATAATTCTTCTCTTGAATAACCGGTAATATTTAATGCCTTTTTATTGACATACTGAATTTTTGCATCTGTGTCAGTAATAAAAACAGAGGCGTGGCTTTGTTCAACAGCTTCATAAAGTTTTTTCAGTTCCGTCTCGGCATAAATACGGGCGGTAACATCCCTTTGGATTCCGAAATGTCCTGTAATTCTCCCATCTGAATCGTAGAGGCATATATAATCTCCTTCAACATAAAGCTGAGTACCGTCGAATCTTCTTTCATTTGTTTCTATGTGCAGTTTTCCTGCATCAAACATCTTTTTCCATACTTCTCTGCCGTATATAATATCGTGCGCGTAGAAATCTTTAGGAAGGATTCCAATAAATTGCTCCCTGGTTGCGCCATACTGTTCAAGCATAGCGTCATTTACTTTTGTAATTCTCTGGTGCTCAAATACATAATCGAGTACTTTTTCCTTATCCGCTGTATCATTCCAAACAACCGGTTCATCGAGCATCATAAAGAAAAAGCCGTCAAGGGACTGGTTAAAGAAGAGTTCAAGGCGTTCACGGCTCTCTCTTAATTCCTTTTCTGCTGCTTTTTCTTCTGTAAGGTCAACAATGCTCGACCAAATGTGGGGAACACCTTCTTTATGGAAGATAAGTCCCTGAAGGCGGACGGGTACCAGATGCCCATTTTTATGTATATATTCTTTTTCATAAGGCCCGTAATGCCCTGATTCATTCAGCTGCCTTATCATTTCATTTTCTTTTTCGAAGTATTCTCTTGGAGTAATATCCCAATAAGTAAGATTCAGGGTTTCTTCAATTGTCCTTCCCAGAATTTTGGCATAGGCAGGATTAATATCTATCAGCCTCCCATCCATAGCGGTAAGTGCAAGCCCTATTGCAGTCTGTTCAAAAAGCATTCTGTTGTATTGTTCGCTTTCTTTTAAAGCAGAAAGGGCATTAACTTCTGCAGTAATATCATTTACTAAAGAATAATATGAAATTAGTTTCCCATTTGTATCTAAAAGTGCGGAATTATACCAGGCGCACGTAATAATTTTCCCGTCTTTTCTGTAATTCTTATTTACGATAAAATTATTGGAATTATGTTCTGAAACTAATTGTCTATTCGACTCCAATACCTTCAAATAATCATCTCCAACAATCCATTCTTTAAAAGGGACTTGTTTGCCGATTACCTCACTGGCTTCCCATCCAAATATTTCAGTTGCTTTCTTTGACCATTGAACAATCCTTGAGTCTGAATCAAATTCGATAACAGCTATTGGGGAATTATACAAATGAGAATTAAGATGCTGGAGTGCATTTTTTAATTCGGAACGGGCCTCTTTTAGCTTCTCTATCTCCTCCTTAATTCTTATATCGGCTTTTTTCTTTTCAAAATGGTCAAGAAGAATCTGCCCTATAAAAAGTGTAATTATGGGATAGGCAGACATAACAGTTATTGTAATAGTTTTAAATGCTTTTTGAACAGAGGCTGAGGGGAGAGTAAGCATTAAGCCCATCATAACAGCGCTGGTTATAAATCCAAGTACATAAAGGTTGATCTTGTTAATTTCAAATTTCCCTGAGGTGACCTGCCTGTAGAAATAAAATCCGATCAGGAAAGAGGCAGTTGATACAAGTGAACCTGTTAATGCTCCTCCTCCGCCAAGGTTGATTCTATATGCAATCGCCATTAGAGTAGAGATTAGCCCAGCAACCGGACCGAAGAAGAGGGTGCTAAGGCTCAGTACAATCGATCTTCCGTCAAAAATCACCTGCGAGTCAAGACGGAAAGGATACATCATTCCTACAATTGCAACCATTCCGAAAAGGAATCCCTGAAGTAAAATACCTGATCTTGTTTTGCTGTCGAAACGGGAATTTATAAATCCTGAGAGTACGCTTAACGCAAGAAGAACCGAAAGATTGTAGATTAGATCAATTATCATATTGGGTGTCCGAAGCGCTTGTTATCTGGAACCTTAACTGACTTAAAACCAAATATAAAATAAAATGATTTAACTTCCCATATTATCGGAAATTAGCAGAAGAATTTTACACGGAAAGTATACTGGGATAAAAAATTCCGATTATTTTTCCCATTCAACTTTCAAATTGTTAAAGGAATTATTATCTTATTTTTGAATTAAACGGAGAGGGAAAAATGAAGCTTCAGCTGCCTTCATCTTCAAGAAACTGGTTGTCAATAATCGGGGCCACAATTGCTCTGGTCTCTTTCTTTATGATTGTTTTTCTTTTCATTATCAGCTCAATTATGGGGGATGAGAATTCATACCTCGGTTTAGTTACATTTATTGCTCTTCCGGCCGTTATGATTATCGGTCTTCTTTTAATTCCACTTGGCATGTGGCTTAAAGTAAGAAGAGAAAAGGGGAAAGTGGAGGAAAAGAAGGGATGGCCTGTTATTGACTTTAATAATATTCAGCAGAGGCACGCTTTCTTTATTTTTGCCGTTGGAAGCGCTATTTTCCTTCTGGCTTCTGCAGTGGGGAGTTATGAGGCGTTTAATTATACCGAATCGGTTGAATTCTGCGGAACTACCTGTCATACCGTAATGAAGCCGGAATATACCGCTTATCAGAATTCCCCGCACGCAAGGGTTAGATGCGTTGACTGCCACGTTGGCTCTGGAGCCGGCTGGTATGTAAAATCGAAGATGTCGGGATTATATCAGGTTTATGCGGTTACGTTGGGGGATTATCCAAAACCTATACCCACCCCAATAGCCAATTTACGTCCTGCCAGGGAGACCTGCGAAGAATGCCACTGGCCCCAGAAATTTTATTCCAGAAAACTTAGAACAGAAAAACATTATCTTTCTGATGAAGCCAACAGCGAATGGGACATCTCTCTCGTAATGAAAATAGGCTCAAATCTTAGCGCACTCGGACTACAGGAGGGAATACATAAACATATAAGCGGCGATGTTAAAATTGAATATAAGGCCGCCGACGATAAAAGAGAATCAATTCCATGGGTTAAATATACCAATCTCAAAACAGGCGAAGTTACTATTTATGAAGATTCAAACGATAAGCTTGACCAGAAGAAACTGGACAGCCTTCAGACAAGAGTAATGGACTGTATGGACTGCCACAACAGGCCGTCGCACAATTATCAGCATCCCGTTTATTATATCAATAATGCCATAACTGCGGGAGCAATTCCGAAAGAACTCCCCGAAATTAAGTCTGTCGCTTTGAGTGCGGTTACTAAATATTATTCTACTACCGACAGTTCCCTTATGATGCTTTCAAAGGAATTGAATCAGTTTTATAAGGATAAATACCCGGATATCTATAAAAACAAGAAATATCTGGTTGATAAAGCGGTAACGGGATTGCAGAAGACCTATTCCCTTAACGTATTCCCCGAGATGAAGGTAACCTGGAACGCCTATCCAAACAACATAGGGCATCTTGAATTCAAAGGATGCTTCCGGTGTCACAACAATACCCATACTGCTAAAAGCGGAAAGACAATATCCAAGGATTGCAACCTTTGCCACGAGATAACCTTGCAGGGGGCACCTGACAAATTAATGATTGCTCCCGCAAACGGCAGGCTTGAATTTGTCCACCCGGGCAATCAGGTTACTGACGAATGGAAAGAAATGCTTTGTGTTGACTGCCATTCCGGAATAGGGCAGTAAAATAAGAAAATGGAAGAATTGAAATATTCGGTTTTATATAAATCTCCCCTTGGAATAATGGAAATAGCCGCTTCTGACGAAGCGGTTATCTCCATTTATTACAGGGAAAATGATTATAGCAATATCCAGGTAAGTAATGATATTTTAATAGGTTGTATCAGTCAATTTGACGAATACTTTGCGGGAAAAAGAAAAGAATTTACAATTCAGGTACAACCGGAGGGTACGGAGTTCCAAAAAAAGGTGTGGGATGAGCTTTTGAAGATTCCATATGGTGAAACCATCTCTTATCTTGAGCTCTCAAGGAGGATTAACAATGAAAAGGCAATCCGTGCGGTAGGAAGGGCTAACGGGGAAAATCCGATTAACATAATAATACCGTGCCACCGGGTAATTGGCTCAGACGGGAGCCTTACCGGATACGGAGGAGGGCTCTGGAGAAAGAAATGGCTACTGGAGCACGAATGGTCTGTTGCGGGGAAAGAGAGACAGATTGAATTGTTTTAAGTAAAAAAGGCGGTTAAGATAACCGCCTTTTTAATTAAAATCCTGAATGAAGGAATTGAATTATCCAAAAGGTTATAGCTGCCACTAAAGCCGAAAAGGGAATTGTTACTATCCAGGAAAGGACAATTCTGGTAGCAATTTTCCACTTAATTCCGGCAAGATTTCCAGTGAGTCCAACCCCTACAATTGAGCCTGCAATGGTATGTGTTGTAGATACCGGAATACCAAGGTGGGTTGCAAGGTAAATGGTAACGGCGCCCGCAGTTTCTGCGCAGAATCCGTGAACCGGTTTAAGTTTGGTAAGTTTCATACCCATTGTCTTTACAATGCGCCATCCTCCCATTGCTGTTCCGATACCCATTGCAAGGTAACATCCCGAGATAATAAGAAGCGAGGGGCCGTCATTAAGATGAAGTGTTTTATCGGGGCTGAAGACTCCGTATGCTACAAGAACAGCGACAATAATACCCATTGTTTTCTGAGCGTCGTTTCCTCCGTGTCCCAATGAGTACATAGCCGCCGAAACCAGCTGTCCCTTACGGAAAATCCGGTCAACTGTATGAGGGCGGAATTTCCTGAAAAGCCAGTAAACGCTAAGCATTACTCCAAATGCAAGAATGAGTCCAAGTACCGGAGCCAAGGGAATAAAAGCCATTGTCTCATAGACTTTATGCCAGTTTATGATATCTATCCCTTTATAGGCGATGCCCGCGCCGGCAAGACCTCCAATTAGAGCGTGCGAAGAGCTTGTAGGCAGTCCCCAGTACCAGGTTATTATGTCCCAGAAAATTGCCCCCAGCAGACCGGAAAGAATTACATAAATAAATGCGTGGTCTGCAGGATTAATGGCGATAATTTTCGAAATGGTGTTTGCAACTCTCGGTGCAAATATGAACATGGCGGCAATATTAAAGAAGGCCGCCCATATAACGGCATAACGGGGGGAAAGGACTTTAGTAGAGACAATAGTTGCTATAGAGTTAGCCGCATCGTGAAATCCGTTAATAACGTCAAAAACGAGAGCCGCTGCAATAGTTAATATTACAACATAAAGTAGGAAATTATCCATCTAATGGCTCCGTTATGCGTTATCAATAATTACTTCTTCAATTATATTAGCCACGTCCTGGCAGCGGTCTGTTCCTTTTTCAATCCTATCGAATATTTCTTTCCATTTAATAATGAGTACAGCATCTTTTTCGTGGAAAAGATTCTTAATAGCCTGTTTGAAAAGTTTATCCCCGTCCGATTCATATTTTCTTACTGCGTGGCAGTGAGCTTTAATTGCCTCAAAATGCTTCATATCGCGCAGAAGGCGCAATGCGGCATCAATCTCTTTCAAACATTCAAGAACAATTTTAACCATTTCAATTGCTTCGGGTCTTATAACATCAATTTCATAAAGATTCATTCTTGAGAGGGCGGCATTCATTGAATTTGCAATATCGTCCATCTTACCAATAAGCTTGTAAATTTCTGTTCTTTCGATAGGGGTGATGAATGTCTTATGAAGGGCTTCAACGCAATTAACTTCAATCTGATCCAGTTCCGACTCAATTCTTTTTACTTCTTTAACCCCTTCAATCAGTTGTGCGGGATTATTGAGAGTCTTTAACATTTCTTCGAGCAGTTTTATAGAAAGGGAGCTGTGATTCTCAAAAAAATCGAAAAACACATACTCTTTTGGCAGTAAATTTCTGAGCACTTTTCCTCCAATAATTTTAATTACATTCCAAAATTTAACAATTTCTTAACAATTCATTGGCATTCAAGGGATAAAAAATTATTAATTTATTTTATCATCTGTTTAAATCAAATAATCCCTAGAGTCCAATTAACAAAAAAGAAAAAATTTTATTAAAAATTAGGAATATGACACACACCTGTCACACCCGGGTTAAATATTTGGGATGTCACTTTTAAAAAAGAGGAAGGTAAAATGGAACAGAAATTTTGTTATTCGTGCGGAATTCCTTTGAATGGAGGAATAGCCAGGGAATCGGGGCTTGCAAATCATTGCGAATGCTGTGTTGATCCGGCAACAAACAAATTGAAACCAAGAGAAGAGGTTCAGAAAGGAGTTGCAACATGGCTAAAGATGTTTACTCCGGCTGAAGGGAATCCAGATTTAATGAAAAGGGCAGACCATTATATGAAATCGATGCCTGACTGGGCCGAGGAATAAAAAAGCGGGGCAATAAAACGCCCCGCTCTTGTAGTCCATAGGGAAGGGAGGAAGAGACAGAATTTCTCTTCCTCTCTCAATTTTATAATGCAGCCGTAACGCCAACGCCAAAATAAGGGAAATAACCAAGGCGTACCTGAAGTGCCCATTTAGGTGAGAACCAATAGTTTAATCCTCCCTGGATATTCCAGAAAATTCCTCCTGCAGAAGCTGAAGGTTCGCTGCCGCCGCCGGGGCCATTCCAAGACCAGGAAGCTGATGCAACGTTATAACCTAATGAGATACCTGCGAACGGATCGAGTTTATCTCCAGGCATAAAGTGATAGTTTGCCTGAGCAGCAATAATAAAGTTTGAATATTTCCATTTACCGTTTCCGAAACCCCATCCGTAATCTTCCGATGTTGAAGCATAAGCGGCGAATCCGCCAAGCTGAATTTTTTTGTCTAAAACGTTAGCAAAGTTGTATTCTACTGCAACCGGAATTCCGCCTGTGCCGTTTAATGAACCGCCGCCGAATCCTATTAATGCGCCAAAAGTATTTTTACCCGGCTGGTATTGCGCGTTTGATACTGAAACTGCTAAAAATATAACAAGCAATGTTAGTAATGCTTTTTTCATGATGTAACCCTTTTTTTTGTTTGAGAATTTGAGAATCAACACTGTTAAATATATAGCATTTATCCATTAAAACTGTGATTTAAAGCAAAAATATAAATTTTTTCTTTTCATCATAATTATTAAGGATCTCTCTTATTTTAATACTATTGCATTATTGCAGCGGAATAATTATTATAAATAAGATAATGATATGTTTATCCGGGCGGATAAGCCGTTTTAGAGGGAGGCGCTATGAAGGGAAGAATCAATTTACTGTTCTTTTGTATTTTAATATTTGTCTTTTATTCTTCAGTTTATGCTCAGGCCCCGATAGCAACCGATGCAACAAATATTACCCAGACCTATTTTCAGGCCAACTGGACCGCGAGTTCTGCTGTACCTGCTTATTACATTACGGTAGCTACTGATGCCTCGTTTGTTAATATTGTGCCGGGATATAATAACCTGAATGTAGGAAGCGGAACTTCCTATCTGGTAAACAGCGGTTTAACCGCCAATACTCTTTATTACTATAAAATTGCCGTCGCCGGAATGGTCGCCCCTTATATTTACTCGAATACAATAACTCTGAGAACGGGTCCATTAACTCCGGTTGCCAATGCAGCTGATAACATTACTCAAACCGGCGCAAGAGCAAGCTGGAATTCCGTTGAGAATTCGGTTTATTATTATGTTGTTATTGCCGCTAATTCTTCATTTACGGATGGACTAAATACATACGGCGTTGAATCGGGGATTTCATATACATTTACCGGACTTACTCCTGCCACTCAGTATTTTTATAAGGTAAGCGCAAAGAATTCCTACGGGGGCGTGAGCGCTTATTCAAACGTTATCAGCTTTACAACCTCATCAACGGCACCCGACGCACCGGTTGCTTATGATGCAAATAATATTACCAATAACAGCTTTTACGCCAACTGGAATGCTTCTTCGAATTCCGTACAGTATTATCTTGATGTTGCCTCCGACAATAATTTTACATCTTTTGTAGCAGGTTATCAGAATCTTTTAGTCGGGAATGTCCTTACATATCAGATTACAGGGCTTAATCCCGGAACAAATTATTATTACAGGGTTCGCGGGGCAAGCAGTTCAGCAGTAAGCGGCAATTCGAATGTAATTACGGTTTTAACCAGGCCCAACGCGCCGGTTGCTCTCGATGCGACCAACCGGACACAGAGCGGATTCACTGCAAACTGGACAGCCTCAGCAGGAGCTGACGGCTATTCAATTGAAGTTGGGCTTGATGACCATTTTAACAGTTACGCAGCGGGGTATCAGAACCTTAGACTCGGGAATGTTACGTCGCTAAATATTACCGGGTTAACTTCAAATACAGCATATTATTATAGAGTAAGAGGATATAATACCGGAGGGGAAAGCATTAATTCAAATGTAATTAATGCGCCAACACTTCCGAATGTACCTGCAGCCCCGGTTGCATTGCCGGCAGCTGCAATTACTCAAACCGGTTTTACGGCAATGTGGAATATCTCTTCGGGGGCTCAGGGGTATTATCTTGATGTAGCATCGGATATAAATTTTACGAGTCTGCTTACCGGCTACGGCAGCCTTGACGTCGGGAATAATCCTGCTTTCGGAGTAACCGGATTAACGGCTAATTCCCAATACTTTTACCGGGTCCGGGGGTATAATTCGGGAGGTACGGGAAATAATTCAAATGTCATAACAGTTAATACTCTCCCCAATGCACCTGGTGTACCGGCAGCCACGGCCGCTACAAATATCACCGGCAACGGTTTCAGGGCCAACTGGAATGCTGCGGCAGGAGCATCATCATATAAACTTGATGTCGCTTCCGACAATCTGTTCCAAAATATCCTTTCAAATTACAACAGTCTTGATGTTGGTAATATTACATATTATGAAGTTGCAGGACTAACCCCGAATACAAATTATTTTTACAGAATAAAATCTTCAAATGCATCGGGAGTAAGTCTCCCGTCGAATGTAGTTGCGGTAACAACATTACTGCCGGTGCCTCCGGCTCCGACTGCACTGCCGGGGACTAAAATTGATAACAATTCCTTTGCCGCAAACTGGAGCCAGGTTACTTCCGCTCAGGGATATTATCTTGATGTTGCCACGGATGAAGCCTTCAGCAGCATTCTCTCTGCATATAACGGGATTGATGCCGGGAATGTTTCATCTTACCCGGTTACGGGAATTAATTACAATACTAATTATTACTACAGAGTAAGGGCCTACAATTCCGGGGGAACCGGAGCTAATTCAAATACTATTCAGGTTTTCATTCTTGTCGGAATAGAAAA
>JAEXUB010000089.1 GCA_023453125.1 Bacteroidota bacterium | reverse complement strand
AAAAAGAAAAAAGCCGACCTAAAAAATAGATCGGCTTCTTTTTGAGGTGCCGGTCGGATTCGAACCGACGAATAAAGGTTTTGCAGACCTTCCCCTTAAGCCACTTGGGTACAGCACCATATAAAATCAAAATGTAAAAAACTATTTTGCTGTTCTTATAAGGTTTTGCAGTCCGCCGCAGACGAACTTGTCAGCCTCTGGCTGATTCCCCTTAAGTCCCGACTTGTCGGGAGTACAGCACCATATAAAATCAAAATGTAAAAAACTTCTAAAAAATAATAAAAAAACAGGTAAAAATGAAAAAATCCACAGAAGTGGATTTTTTGAGCGGGAAACGGGACTCGAACCCGCGACATCAACCTTGGCAAGGTTGCGCTCTACCAACTGAGCTATTCCCGCATTAAAATAAGAACTTCAAAAAAAACGTGCATCTAATATAATACTGTTTATAAATTATCGCAAATTTAAATCAAAAATATTTTGATTTTATCCCGTTTTTAACGGTATAAACCCCAAATTGAATGAATTGGAAACTAAAATCCTCCAAAGTCTCCGGAATTAAGATACTCCCTCTTTATAAAACTAATATCTTATAATTAAAGTAGTTATTCTTTGATTGCATTGTATATTTTCAGTTTTAGCTCTTCTGAGAATTCAATTTCATTTATCAGTGAGGTAACAATTTCCAACAGAAGGATTTTATCTATTTTTCCTGCAGCCAGATGATAACTTATATTCTCCATTTCCTGTATAAATTTCCCGGCCACAAAAACATAACCATTATTCAAAAGAAATTGAGCCCCCAGTGAAATTGCAATTCTTTTATTCCCATCTAAAAAACAATGAAATTTGTTTGATGCAAAGACAAGATGAGTAAGTTTTTCCTCAAAAGACGGATAATATAGGTCGTTTTGTATGATTTCTAAAACAGATTCAAGTTTCCCTGTATCAAGATTTTCAATACTTCCTCCCCCGCTTACTTCAATTGTTCGTCTATGTGTTTCAATAGCCTGCTCAATTGTAAGGTAAATAATTCTCATTCTCTTTCTTTTAATCTCTTAAAAACATCTTTCATTTCTTCCAGTCGTTCAGAAAGATCCTTGCTCTTTTCACCCAAAAATTTCTCAAAATCCTTTGTAGAAATTGATCTGATATATTCTTCTAAACGCAAATGCAAAGCATCACGGAATCCAAGATCCCGGCTGGCCATTTTGGTCCTGACGTCCTGAATTTGAGGAGCCCAGAGTCTCTGATTCTCAAATCTTGAAAACAGCTCATCAACTTCTTTGGGTTGAAGTTTTCTTCCGAATCTCTCAGATTCCATTCTTAGTTCATCAGCAAATCCGCATTCATATGCCGAAATCAGTAATAGGATTTCACTATACATGGTATCCCGTACATTCTCCTTAGAGTGAAGTCTTAAAATTTTTCGGTACTCCTGCGCATTTTCTTTAAAAATTGAGCGGTAAATTTTGTCAGTATATATTGCATACTTTATCTGTCCCATCTCGACACAATCCCTTAGTGCATCTGTGAATTCCTTTCTATAATCCTCGCCCCGTAAATAATTAATAACAAAATCTTCATCCCGCTGATTGATATATTTTGTGCTCCCTCCTGTCTTCGCATTTATCGTATCGATGACAATATCCAGTATTACGCCTCGGAGCACTTTTGCCCTCTCACTTTCTGCTAGCAGCATAGCTAAGTCTATGAAACTGCGGAAGTTAAATATCCCCAGCTGGCTGGTAGCGTTAACGACATTTATGTCGTTAACCCCCTGCGATTTTATAGCTAACTTGAACTCTGACAAGCGTTTAGCGCGCAGAACTTCATATCCGTTATCAGCTAACTCTTTTAAATTATTTTCAATATATCTGTCTATTGTACGAGGATCAACTTCAAAGAATTCCGAAATTTGCTCTTTAATGAATTTTACTTCCCCCTCAAACATAATCCCGGCAAGTCCGGCTACCCGCTGGATTTCCTGAATTGCATATGGATTATTTAAAATATTCTGTCTGTCAATTTCGGAGACGGTTAAATCTTTACTCATTAATTTTTACCTGAATTGTATTATTTATAATAAATCTATTCACGGGAGCACGCAGAAACCGGGTCCCGTTTTTAATATTCTATTGTTGTGGATTATCTGATATATGATTATTAGAACAATATAACCATTTTAAAGTAATATATTCAACCTCAAAAACGAAGGGAAAGACAGCTCAGTCCCCCGTCGAGTTTCCTGAATTCCGATACATCAACTTCAATTACCTCGTATCCGGCTCTCTCAACTTTCTTTGCGGTTCCTTTAAAGCCGGCAGGTACCAGGACTCTCCCATTAATCCAAACCGAATTAGCCGAATAGGATTCCTCTTCTTCAACAATTATCTTATTAAACTTATCGAACTCCCTTTCCCTTAAAAACTCCCCATAGATCAGGAGATTGTTATTCTCTAAATAGGAAAGTCCGGTTTTAAGATGCAGCATTTCCTTTAATGGTATTTTAGAGCCTGTCATTCCGTACTTGTTAAGGATAGCAATTAGCTGGTCTGCCCCTTCATTATTCGTTCTGGCGGAAAGTCCAATATAATAATGGTCTCCTGCCATCATCACATCCCCTGCCTCTAGAGTTCCGGGGGATCTTATTTCTTCGATAATATTGTAGAATCCTGAAAGCACTTCTTTCATTCCTGCAGTTTCCCCCCTTCTGGAGGGGGCCCC
>JAEXUB010000072.1 GCA_023453125.1 Bacteroidota bacterium | reverse complement strand
ACATATTCATCGGCAATGCCGGAGCGGAAGGAAAGAGAATAAAATACCGACTTTCCTATACCCGCCGCTTCCGGTTTAGCGTCAATTGCATTGCAAAGATATTCAACAGCTTCGCGGCTCTTATTTAAAAATGTATACAGATTAAAAATTTCCCCGATAAACAAACCGGTATTGTTTAACTCCCTTTCCCCTCTCAGGTAAAACTCAATTGCCTTATCGTACGCACGGTTCTGAACCGCAATTGCGCATATTGCCCTGTAGGGAACAACGCTTTTGGGATTAGTATTAATTCCTTTTTCCCACTCCGCGTATGCACTCTCAATTTCTCCTTTAACATAGAAAGTATTTCCCAGCAATCCGTATGAATTATAATCGGCGGGATTTTCATTTAATCTCTTTGATATTATTCTTATTGAACCCTCATAGTCTTTATTTTTAAGATAGACTCTGTTAAGGGAGGAAAGGTAATTGTAGTCTGCGGGAAATTCATTAAGGAGTTCTTCAAATATCTCCCTGGCTTTTTCATAATTACCGCTCTGCTCAAATCCGGCTGCAAGCATATACTTATCCGCAGGCTTAAGCTCCTGTGCCGAAAGAGGGGAATAGAATAGGGAAAGAATAAACGCTGTTATAAATATCCGCGCCGCGTTATTTAAAGTAATGCTTTTCAATCTTTAATCCTTTAGAAATGAGGAGTCAAAAATATTTCCGATTCCCAAAATGCAGGCGGGGTCAATCTGCTTTTTCATCTTAGCCATCTGCATTACATTTTCTTCCCCGTACATATCCAGCAGATAGCCGGTTTTTAATTTCCCGATTCCGTGTTCGGCAGAGACTGTGCCTCCAAAGCTGACTGCAAGCCTGCAGATATCGCCATAAACAATACGCGCTTTTTTATATTCCTCTTCCCCCGATGGAAGCATATTGAGATGAATATGGCAGTTGCCTGCGTGTCCGTATGCAACAAATTTTAATCCCGCCTCTTCGGTAACCTTGCGGCATTTAAAATAAAATTCAACAAAGCTCTCTTCGGGCACCGCGGTATCGGTCCCCACTTTCATTACGCCGCGGCTTGAGCAGTATTCATTAACGCGCGCGGAAATTGAATGGCGGAATTCCTTGAAATTTTCAAAATCCTTTTTGTTCATCGCAAGCCAGGCATCGTCAACGTTTCCGCCGCAATTTGCAATCAGCTCCATCCAGCGTTCAATTAGAATTTCCTGATTCTCACTGTCATATTCCTGTTCAAACCAGACAGCAGCCTGCGCGTTCTCCGGAATTGCGCCGTATTCCCCCCTCATAAATTCGAGAGAATAATTGTCAAAATATTCTAGTCCCCTTGCGTCCAGGCCCCCATTGCGGGAAAGCTCCCTTGCGCGGGAAATAAAATTAAGCGCATCTGTCTCACTGTAAAAAAACTGAATGCAGGAAAAAATATTTTGAGGTATTGGAAGGAGTCTTAATTTGGCCTCTGTAATAATCCCCAGCGTTCCTTCGGAGCCGATGAAGAGGTCTATTGCGTCGGCATTTTCTCCGCTGAAGTAACCGGCAGCGTTTTTTGTGGGGGGCATCTTATAGCGGGGAATATCAAGATTGATTTTCTTCCCCGATTCTGCCGTAAGAGTAATCTTAAAATCTTGCCCCTTTAATTCTCCCCGTTTCAGTTTAAGTATTTCACCGCTGCTTAGGATTATCCTCAATTCTTCAACATAGTTCCGGGTGGGGCCATACTTAAAAGTTCTTGCCCCCGAAGCGTTAGTTGCAATTGTACCCCCAATAAAGCAGTTCCATTCGGTCGGGTCGGGGGGATAAAACAATCCGGCTTCTTCAGCCGCATCCTGCAGATCCTTTAGAATTACTCCCCCCTGAACGAGGGCAAATCTTTCTTCCTTATTGATTTCAATAATCTTATTAAACAGAGCGGTTGATATAACGGCTCCGCCGTTTGGAACGCGTGCGCCTGTTACACCGGTGCCGTTTCCTGCAATTGTAATTTTTATGTTGGATGCGGAACATTTCCTTAGAAGTTCACATAGTTCCTCATCTGTTTCGGGGAAATAGACACTTTCAGCAGTGCCTTTAAAATTTGCCGCGTCTGTTAGAAAATCGCGGAATTCCTCTTGGTCTCTCTTTATAATCATTTAACTTCTTCAGAAGGAATTAAAAGATATTTCGGAAGGGAATAAATCAGTCTGACTTCTTTCCGTGTTTTTTCATTATGCCGCTCCATTCCTCCAGACTCAGCACTTCCGAATCGTCAATAAGCATAATCGGAATGTCATTCTCAATCCTATAGCGGCGGCGTGTCTTTTTGTCGGTCGATACCAGAAAATTCCCTTCGAGCACCAAATCTGCCTTTGTCTCGGGACAGCAGAGTATATCTAAAAGTTCTTTTTTAATCATAGCCGTTCTTATTTTATTATTTGCAAATATAATCACTTACAGAATAAAAAATAATAGTTTATTTATAATCGCCGCGGGAATGGCTTTGGTATTGCTTTTTAAGTATATAATATTTAAATAATACACAGCTTTATGCATGGGAAATAATAAATGAACAAAATGCTTATCAAAAGAGGGATTCTTTATGTGTTTTTCTTGTGGACTTCTCTTGCCCTTCCGCAAGGTGCAATAATTAAGCAATATTTTGCACGATATGATGACTTATCCGGCCCGATTGTAAAAAGCATTGCCGCAGACAGAAATAATGTTATGTGGTTTGCTACAAATACGTGGGGGAATATTTCGAGTTATATATTTGAACGGGTTTCTTCGTTTGACGGCATCAACTGGAAACAATACCGGATAGATTCCTTATTTACCTCAAAGCCTAATATTAATAGCATTATGGTGGACAAGCAAAACATAAAATGGATTTGCACCCAGGATGGAATAGTGCGGTATGACGGCGTTTCTTTTGTCAGACTCTCTCAATCCAACTCATCCCTCCCTGATGGAAACTATTACTGTGCCGCTTCAGATAATCACGACAATATCTATTTTTCGCTTCCAAATAGAATAATTAAATACAGCAACAACGCAATAAATATAATCAACATTGCCGATCTAAACGCAAGGGACATTATAACCGATAGCAAAGGGGTGCTTTGGATTGCAGGGGGCAAACTGGGATTAATTCGATATGACGAAAACACACTTAAAACAATTCCGTGTATTCTCCCTACGGGAGAAACAATGCCGGTAAAAAGTTTAACCGTTGATAATTTTGATAATGTTTGGATCGTGGGAAACCAGGCTGTCGGAAAACATAGTTTAGCCGGCTGGGAGTTTTATTATAATGATTCTCCTTATACTTATTTGCCGCCAATAAAATGTGACAAAAATAATTTATTGTATGTAAATACTTCAAGGGGACCTTCACGGCTTAATGGGACTCAATTTGAGCTCTTAATAAAGGATAATGAAAAGAATCTTTCTCCTTTCCTGGCTTTTGCATTTGACAAACACAATAACATTTGGATGGGCACAGAGGAGGGGGCTGTTAGAATAAAAGACGAGACGTGGTCACATTTCTATGCTTCATATGGATTACCTTCAGACGGTATATTTGATGTTATTATCGACAAGAATAATGTGAAATGGCTTGCTACCATTGATGGGCTAGTTCGTTTTGACGGCTTAGAGTGGAAATCGTATAATGTTTATAATTCTCCGCTACGGTCAAAATATATAAATCAGCTATTGATTAAAGATGACGCTTTGTGGATTGGAGAAAAAGGGATAATAAAATATGACGGTACCAACTGGACTAGAATCACTACCGATTCCACCGGGCCTTATAACCAGTTGATTCGTTCAATGGGATTTGAATATGACACCCTATGGGTTGCAACCGTTGAGGGGCTGTATAAATATTATGACAAATCATGGACAAAGTTCACAACTTCAAATGCCAGCATGATAACAAATTCTTTACGGCAGGTTTCGGTTGATAAATACGGGAATAAATGGATAATACCCTATGGCAACCTCCCTGTTATGCGATATAACCATCCGCGCTGGGAATGGTTCTACCGAGATGAAAACGGCTGGCCGCACGAGAGATCATATTTTGTGTATTCGGACAGTTCCGGAGACAAATGGTTCACTTATCAAGGCGGTATTATAAGATACAACAATGGCATTAAGCAGATTATTCGAAATTCTGATATACCCGGGAATGCCGGCCCTATTGGAGCGTTGGGGCGAGACAAATCCGGAAAGCTGGTTTTTATTTTTGATAACGGAAAAAAGTTTGCGCTTTTCGATGACTTTAATTGGAAATACATTTCCATATTGAGCCAAGGCAATAGTGTTTTAGGGACAACCGGTTTGGCGTTTGATAAAAATAATAATTGGTGGATCGGCCAACACGGCTTGCACGTATATAATGAAAGCGGCGTTTTATCTAACTCAGCTGAAAACCTCGCACCGAAAACATTCCAGCTTCATCAAAATCATCCCAATCCATTTAATCCCTCCACCATAATTAATTACACCATTCAAAAAAGCGGACCGGTGCATTTAACTGTATTTGACCCTCTGGGAAGAAAAATATCCACAATTGTTGACGGGTATAGGGAAGCGGGATTATATTCTGAAACTTTTAACGGCTCAAACCTGCCGAGCGGAATATATTTTTATACTCTTTCCGCCGGCGGATTTTCAATAACAAAAAAAATGATGCTGTTGAAGTAATAGAAGTTAAAATATAGACACTTCCGTTTTTGTAGTAAATAATTCAAGTGCCTTGCTGCCGGCAATTGAGTTGCCGAATTTATTAAGTCCGGGGCTCCAGACGGCAAT
The DNA here is from genome assembly GCA_023453125.1 of Bacteroidota bacterium. Taxonomy (GTDB): domain Bacteria; phylum Bacteroidota; class Ignavibacteria; order Ignavibacteriales; family Melioribacteraceae; genus JAEXUB01. The sequence continues at coordinate 486 of JAEXUB010000072.1, read as the reverse complement.
AGCCAGCTTGTTTGGAATAACAGCCGCAATTCCTCCCCCGACTCCGCTTTTACCCGGCATACCGACGTGGAATGCAAAATCCCCCGATTCGTCGTACAATCCGCAGGTAAGCATAATGGCGCTCAGGCGTTTGCTCTGGCTTACGGTCAAAATCCGTTTTCCGTTTGATGGAATTACGCCGTGCTTAGCCAGAAAGAGGAATGAATCGGCAAGTTCAATTGTATTCATACTGAATGCGCACATATAAAAATACAAGTCCAATACTTCATCAATGCCGTTCTCTATGTTGCCGTGACTTTTCATCAGGTTAATAAGGGCAGCATTCGTAAATCCGTGGTTCTTCTCCGAGAGGGCCACTTTCCTATCCGATATGATTTTGCTTCCGCTCAGTTCCCTAATAAATTCCGTAAGTTCCTTCTTCGGATTTTTGAAAGAGGATACAAGCATATCGGCAATTACAATGGCGCCGGCGTTTATAAAAGGATT
>JAEXUB010000097.1 GCA_023453125.1 Bacteroidota bacterium | reverse complement strand
AGATTTCCAAAAATATTAAGAGCTTTGAACAGGTTGATAATACTTCCCGCAATATCAATGAAGCAATAGTTACCGGATTCGCATTTACCCCCACCGAAATTACTTCCGATGGGGACTATCACATTGATGCCAAAATCATTCTGATTGATGTTAACATAGAATCGAACAACGGGAATATTGTCTACAATTCCGCAATGGACAAGGATGCTCCTATTATTGCCAGGCCTCTTTCCAATCTTATCAATATGCCTTTCAGTCTTACAATTAAAAAAGACGGAACGGTTGCTTCGGTTAAGGGAATGGAGGAGAACATTCTTAAAGCCTTTGAAGGATTTGCTCTTAATGATGATGAAATAAAGGAATTTGTATTATCCTCCATTAAGGACCAGTATGGCAACGAAGCCCTTCTCGAAACATTCGACAGAATGTTCGCTTTCTATCCCGGAAAGAAAGTTCTACCGGGGGAAAAATGGAACAAGACCGTTGCTTTTACCAATAAAGAGCCCTTTATAATGGAAAGCAGCTATGAACTGATTGAACAGAATAACGGTGTTGCCGTTATTACCGTTAATTCAAAGCTCAGGACAGATAAAGAGAAAGCATTAAAGACACCGGAAAAATATTCCGGGCAGGAGCTTGTAGCAGAGCAGAAAGGAAAACTGATGGTAGATCAGATTTCCGGATGGGTATCTAAAGCATCTTTCTCCTATAAACTTTACGATACAAATCCAAACCCGGAGCCGAAAGAGGTCGTTAGCAAACCCCGGCTTCTTTCCAGCGAACTTACTTTTAATTTCGACCCGCTCAATTCATCGGCATTCAGGGATATTGTCTGGAGCCCTAATGCAATTGTTAAAGGAGACGGCATTGGTATGACACTTGTAGGAATGGGAGTGGTTTTCTCATCTCTTGTATTGCTCTATCTCGTTTTCCTCAATCTTTCAAACTTCTTTGAAAGAAAAGGGAAATCAAAAAAGTCCGAAACGCATAATATGGAACAGCCTGCTGCTCCTGCCCCTAGAAAGTCTGACCTGACCGGGGAAATAAATGCGGCAATTTCAATTGCTCTCCATCTATACGACCAGGAAGTACACGATGAAGAAAATACGGTTCTTACAATTCAAAGAGCTCCCGGTTTCTACTCCCCTTGGAGTTCTAAAATTTACGGTTTAAGAAAAAATCCACGATAAAAAGGTGCAATAGAATATGAAAAAATTTAAAATGAAAATACACGGTAATCAGTATGAAGTTGAAATACTGAAAATCGAAGAAAATATTGCCGAAGTTGATGTTAACGGCACTGTTTATAGTGTTGAAGTTGATAAGAATCTGAAGCCGGTTACTAAGACTCCTATCCTTGTCCGCTCACAGGCTGTGCCGTCTCTCGAATCCGATAAGGCAATTGTTAAAACTGCAAGCCCTGCCTCTCCAAAAGGAACCGGCACAATTAAATCTCCTCTCCCGGGGGTTGTCTTAAGCGTTATTGCAAGAGAGGGGGACAAGGTTAAATACGGCGATAAGCTGCTTGTGCTCGAAGCTATGAAAATGGAAAACACGATTGAGTCTGATAAAGAAGGCACAATTAAATCTATTAAGGTAAGACAGGGAGATTCTGTTCTTGAAGGTGATGTATTAGTAGAGATAGGAAACTGATATGGAAGGACTATTTAAATTTTTCTCGTATACCGGATTTGCCAATTTTACTATTGGCCACCTGGTTATGATAATAGTCGGGCTTGTTTTTATCTATTTAGCTATCGCTAAAGATTATGAACCTCTTCTTCTGGTTCCAATCGGATTCGGAATTCTGGTAGGCAATATCCCATTCATTGAGAATATCGGGCTTCAGCTTGGTATTTATGAAAGCGGAAGCGTTATGAACTATCTCTATTTCGGAGTTTTGAAAGGTATCTATCCTCCTATAATCTTTCTCGGTATAGGCGCAATGACCGACTTTTCCACTCTCTTATCCAATCCAAAGCTGATCCTTTTGGGAGCAGCCGCACAGATTGGTATTTTTGCAACATTTACAGGAGCTCTGGCTCTCGGTTTTACTCCGGAGCAGTCAGCTTCAATCGGTATTATCGGCGGCGCCGACGGCCCAACTGCAATATTCCTCTCCTCTAAACTGGCACCGGAACTTGTGGGCGCAATTGCAATCTCGGCTTACTCTTATATGGCTCTTGTGCCGGTAATTCAGCCTCCTATTATGAAGCTCCTTACAACCCCCGAAGAAAGAGTAATAAAAATGAAGCCCCCAAGGGCTGTTTCCAAACTCACTAAGGTTATGTTCCCAATCCTCGGATTGTTATTAACCTGCTTTATTACCCCGAGCGCGCTTCCTTTATTGGGTATGCTCTTCTTCGGCAATATTCTTAAAGAAAGCGGCGTTACAAAACGCCTTGCCGATACGGCAAAAGGTCCCCTTATCGATATAGTAACAATCCTTATCGGCTTAACGGTTGGAGCATCTACACAGGCAACTACATTCCTCCGCCCCCAGTCAATATTAATTTTCGGACTTGGAGCTTTCTCGTTCATGATTGCTACTGCCGGCGGCGTCCTTTTTGCTAAATTCATGAACCTCTTCCTTAAAGGGGATAATAAAATAAATCCCCTTATCGGGAATGCGGGTGTTTCGGCAGTGCCCGACAGCGCGCGCGTATCTCAGATCATCGGTCTGCAGTATGACAAAAACAACCATCTTCTGATGCACGCAATGGCTCCAAACGTAGCCGGAGTTATAGGAAGCGCGGTTGCCGCAGGTATTCTGATGAGCTTTTTGCTCCACGTTTTATAAAATATTTGCATTTTACCGCATTACAAATCCCGCTCAACGAGCGGGATTTTTTTTATATTTACATACTATAAAATGGAATTATAATGAGTATTGAACTGATTTTCTGGATAGCATTTGTTTTTGTCTTTTTTACAATTATGTCCTTCGACCTTTTTGCTACAGGGAGAAGAACTCATGCTATGAATGTTAGGGAAGCCTTTTTCTGGTCGGCAGTGTGGATAATTACCTCGCTCCTCTTCGGGCTTGCAATATATCTTTTTTATCCCGACGGTCATACAAAAGCCGTTGAGTTTATAACTGCTTTCATAATTGAAAAATCCCTCTCTGTTGATAACCTTTTTGTTTTCATTCTTATCTTTTCAGCTATGGGAATTAAACCGATTAACCAGCCCAGAATTCTTAAATGGGGAATTTTCGGGGCGGTTATTCTTAGAATTCTTTTTATTCTTGTCGGCGTTGGACTGATGCACGCATTTTCTTTTATGATTTATATTTTCGGAGCCATTCTTGTTTTCACGGCAATTAAAATGGTGCTCTCGGGGGATGAGGAAATTCATCCCGATAAAAACCCCCTCATAAGAGGAGCAAAAAAGATTTTCAATATAGATACAACTGCGGCTACGGACCATTTTTTCATTAAAAAAGGGAAGATTGTATATGCTACAATGGCATTTCTTACTCTTATACTGGTAGAATCCACCGATGTGGTTTTCGCAATAGACTCTATTCCGGCAGTCCTCGCAATTTCTCACGATCCTTTCATTGCTATTACTTCAAACCTCTTTGCAATACTTGGTTTAAGAGCCCTATATTTTGCCCTTGCCGGCATCCTTGAACTTTTCCGTTATCTTAAATATGGAATCGGCTTTATTCTCCTCTTTATTGGAGTTAAAATGCTGGTTTCCGGCTTTTATCATATTTCAGTGAATATTTCTCTTCTGGTTATTGCAGTCTCGCTTACAATATCCATTCTGGCATCGGTTATTATAAAACCGCAAAAGAAGTAAAAAATAAGACTTTTAAGCCCGCTGCCGGCGGGCTTTTCTCTTTTATTGAACCACTTTTTATCCCCCTTTGTTAAGTAGAGAAGAATAATTGCATAGATGTTTTTATTCTGTTTGCCTATTTTTTAAGCAAAAAAAAAGGAAGATGATGAAATATTTTACCCTTGCATTTCTTCTAATTGCTTCATTTATCAATGCCCAGGACCCGGCTTTAGCTGATTCGGAAATGAAAAAAGAAGCCTTCAGAAGGCTCTATAAGTCACAGGCCTCCTTTTATCCGGGGGATACCAAATATGATGTGAAGTATTATAAACTGAATCTTACCATTACGGCCAACCCGAATAATGTGAGCGGCACGGTTACAATTACCGCAGCCTCTAAAATGGATAACCTCGGCTCCCTTTTTCTTGACCTGAAATCGGCCCTTACAGTTACATCCGTCCGTTCCGAGGGACAGAATCTCGCATTTACCCGTACAAATGACCGGGTAAATATTATCCTCAGCAAAAGTTATATGAGCGGAGAGCAGTTTACTCTGGAAGTAACCTACACCGGAGCCCCGACTGCAGGAAGCGGTATGATAAGCAGCGCCAGCTTTTCTTTCTTCGATAATGCCCAGTCAAAGCAGGTTATTGCCTCTCTCAGCGAGCCCTACGGCGCACGGGACTGGTGGCCCTGTAAAGACGACCCGGCAGATAAAGCAGATTCCTCCGATGTCTGGATTACGGCAAATTCCTGGTTCGTGTCTGTTTCAAACGGCAAACTGATGGAAGTTGTTGATAACGGGAACAATACCAAAACATATAAATGGAAGAACCATTACCCTATTGCCCCCTACCTTATTTCAATTGCAATGACAAACTACGGCACTTATACAGACCAATGGGAATACTCCCCGGGTAAATTCCTTCCAATTGTGCATTACTCATATCCGGAAAATATGAATACTACCAGGGAAAATGCTGTGAGCAAAACTAAAGAGATGCTTGCCATCTTCAGCAGTAAGTTCGGACTATATCCTTTCATAAAGGAGAAATACGGACACGCTGAGTTCTCCTGGGGAGGCGGTATGGAACACCAGACCGTTACTTCGATGGGAAGAAGCGCTTACAATTCGGTAGGTACAATTGCACACGAGCTCGCACACCAGTGGTTCGGCGATAAGGTAACCTGCAAGGACTGGCAGAACATATGGCTTAATGAAGGATTTGCCACCTACGGCGAGGCTGTCTACAGGGAAGGAAAAGAGGGACGCTCAGGATACCTGGGGGAAATTAGATATGACCTAAGCGGCGCAAAAATTGCAAATGGCACTCTTTATGTTCAGGATATTACAGACGAAAACCAGATATTTGATTATTACCGTTCATACTTAAAAGGATCCTCCGTTGTGCATATGCTGAGGGGAGTAATGGGAGATTCTGCCAAGTTCTTTTCTATGCTGCGTAATTACCTTAACGATCCCCTTCTCTCTTATGGCGTTGCCGTTACCGAAGACCTTAAAAGACACGCCGAAGCTGTACACGGCTCAAGCCTGAGCTATTTCTTCGACCAGTGGATCTACGGGGAAAAATATCCTAAGTATACTGTAACCTGGAATCCCGGAACGGCAGGCGGAAACGGGACTTATAATGTGCGTGTTACAATATCCCAGAATACAGGCACTACCAACCCTTCCTATTTTACAATGCCTGTTCAGCTAAAATTTACAAGGGCACAGGGGGACACAACTGTTACAGTATTTAATAATCAGCAGAATCAGACTTTTTATATTTCTATTAAGGGGCAGCCGACATCCCTCCTGTTCGATCCCGATGAATGGCTTCTGAAAGATGTAAATTCTATTACTCTGGACACTCTTGATGTTGAAGAAACTCCTACAGATTATGCATTGTCCCAAAATTACCCCAATCCTTTTAATCCGGGCACTGTAATTAAATATACTATTCCCGCAGCGGCATTCAACGGACA
>JAEXUB010000279.1 GCA_023453125.1 Bacteroidota bacterium | reverse complement strand
GAAACAGAACGAAAAACTATTCCGGTTCCTCATTTCAAAGGGATATCAGGGAGAAGTTATAAAATCGGCATTGAAAAAGCTTAATTTAACGGATCAGACAGACGAATCGTTTGATTAAAAGGCTTACTTTTTCTAACTTTAAAGTTATAATTTTTGAAAGAATAAACTATGAATAAGTTCAACGGTGTAGACTATTTCCAACTCGAATCATTGTATTCAGAAGAAGAAATTCTGGTTAGAAACACAGTAAGAGAATTCGTAGAAAATGAAGTTATTCCTGTTATTGAGAAACATTATATGGCAGGAACATTTCCATTCGATTTAATCCCGAAAATGGCAGAAATAGGGGTCTTCGGGCCAACACTTCCTCAGAAATACGGATGTGCCGAAATGAATAATGTGGCATACGGACTCGTAATGCAGGAACTGGAAAGGGGAGACAGCGGAGTCCGCAGTTTTGCATCTGTCCAGAGCGGCCTGGTTATGTATCCGATATTCACATTCGGAAGCGAAGAGCAGAAAGATTTCTGGCTCCCCAAATTAGCCGCGGGGGATAAAATAGGATGCTTCGGGTTGACTGAACCTGATTACGGTTCAAATCCGGGAGGAATGATTACAAAGGCTGAGAAAACTGATGGCGGGTATATTCTTAACGGCGCCAAAATGTGGATTACAAACGGCACTATTGCGGATATAGCAGTTGTCTGGGCTAAACTGGAAGGAACTGTGAGAGGATTTCTTGTAGAAAAAGGAACCAAAGGTTTCTCGGCACCGGAAATGAAAGGAAAACATTCTCTTAGAGCTTCCATAACATCTGAGCTTGTATTTGAGGACTGCTTTATTCCCGAGACAAACCTGCTTCCGCTGGCCAACGGATTAAAAGCACCATTGATGTGCCTTAACCAGGCCCGTTACGGAATTGCATGGGGAGTTACAGGGTCTATGATGGCAGTTTACGATTCTGCCTTATCATATGCCAAATCAAGAATTCAATTCGGCAAGCCGATAGCATCATTCCAGCTTACGCAGCAGAAACTGGTTTATATGCTTACCGAAATTACAAAATCGCAGATGATGAATTATCATCTTGCAAAGCTTAAAGACGAAGGAAAGATTAAACATACACATATTTCAATGGCAAAAAGGAACAATTGCGAGAAAGCTCTCGAAATAGCCCGTATTGCCCGCGAAATTTTTGGAGCCAACGGTATTCTTGACGAATACCCGGTAATGAGACACTCTGCTAATCTTGAATCGGTAAAAACTTATGAAGGCACACACGAAATGCATACCCTTATAATAGGGGAAGATATAACAGGCATTGCGGCATTTGAATAATTTGATTGGAGAAAAAATGAAAAACGACAAAATTCTTTATGACGGAATCACATTTGACGATATTCTCTTGGTGCCGGCCAAATCCAATATTCTGCCTAAGGAAACGGAGCTTTCCGCTTTTCTTACAAGAGAAATCAAGCTTAATATTCCTTTCCTCTCTGCCGCTATGGATACTGTTACCGAATCGAATATGGCTATTGCAATGGCTCAGCAGGGGGGCGTTGGAGTTATTCATAAAAATATGTCTATTGACGCCCAGGCTGATGAAGTAGACAGGGTGAAAAGATATGAAAGCGGTATGATTCAAAAACCAATCTGCCTCGGCCCCAATAAAACTATTGCCGATGCCGAACAGCTTATGAGCAAATTCCACATCTCAGGAATTCCAATTGTTGATGAAAAAGAGAGGCTTATTGGCATTCTCACAAACAGAGACCTTCGATTTGAACCGAATAAGAGCCTTTTGATTAAAGATCTTATGACAAAAGATAATCTTGTAACAGCTCCTTTAGGTACAACTTTAACAGAAGCTGAAATTATTCTCCAGAAACATAAAATTGAAAAACTTCCCGTTGTTGATAAAAACGGAATTATAAAAGGGCTTCTTACATTCAAGGATATATCAAAGAAGAAAAAATATCCTAATGCATGCAAAGATAATCTCGGGCGTCTGAGAGTAGGCGCAGCTGTTGGCGTTGCTCCTGATACCATTGAAAGAGTTGATGCGCTTGTAAACTTCGGGGCAGATTTTATCTGCGTTGATACTGCCCATGGCCATTCCGAAGGGGTATTAAAAACCGTTAAAGCCATAAGAAAGAAATACAGAGACCTTCAGCTTATAGCAGGTAATATTGTAACGGGAGAAGCCGCTGAAGAATTAATCAAATGCGGAGTAAATGCTGTTAAAGTCGGAATCGGTGCCGGTTCAATCTGTACAACCCGCGTAGTTGCGGGAGTGGGCGTTCCGCAGATATCTTCAATTATGAGAGTGTATGAAGTAACAAAAGCAAAGAAAATTCCTCTAATTGCAGACGGCGGAATTAAGCAGACAGGAGATGTTCCAAAAGCAATTGCATCCGGCGCAGATACTGTTATGATGGGTGGTATGTTTGCAGGAGTTGACGAGACTCCCGGGGAAACCGTACTTTACGAAGGAAGAAGCTTTAAAGTTTACCGCGGAATGGGTTCAATTGAAGCAATGAGAAAAGGAAGTACAGACCGCTACTTCCAGGACCCCGAAGATGACGTAAAGAAACTGGTTCCGGAAGGAGTTGAAGGAAGAGTTCCTTATAAAGGCCCACTTTCTGATACAATCTATCAGTATGTAGGGGGATTAAGAGCCGCTATGGGCTACTGCGGTGTAAGAACAATTGAAGAACTCAAGACAAAGACACATTTTGTCAAGATTTCGGCAAGCGGACTGCGTGAAAGCCATCCGCACGACATAACAATTACGAAAGAAGCACCCAATTATCAGAAATCATAATTAAGGCTATGTTCAAAGTACTCGTTATTGCATATCATTTTCCGCCGATGGGGCTCAGCGCTTCGCATCGTACGCTGAAATTTGTTAAATATATGCCCAAATATAATTGGGAGCCGACTGTCCTAACCGCCGGGGATGAAGGTTTTTTTGCCGTGGATAATTCTTCCCTTAAGGAAGTTGAAGAGCTCGGCATTAGGGTAATTAGGACAGAAAGCAAAAACAGTAAATCACTCCTTTCGGGATATGGCACGGCTACAATTCCTACAGAATTTTTCAGAAACCTTGCAGCTAAAATCAGCAAGACTATATTTGTCCCCGATAACAAGAAAGCCTGGGCCGAAAAAGCATATGTAAAGGCAAAGGAGTTAATTGAGAATGAAAAATTCGATGCTATATATGTCTCAATTCCCCCATATTCCTCCTTTGTAATGGCGGCAAAACTGAAAAAAGAGTATGATATTCCTCTATTTGTCGATTACAGGGATCTGTGGTTTAAAAATCCATTTTCATTCTATCCAACTCCAATGCACAGGATTAAACATAAGAAACTTGAATATGAATCTTTGCGCGCAGCTGAAAAGGTTAATACTGTAAACAGGAAAATTAAAGAGCATCTTTTACTTAGATACGGCTTTCTAAATTTTGATGATGTACTGATTATTTCCAATGGATTTGACCGGGAGGAATTCTCAAAAATTGAACCGCTCCCCAGAACCGATAAAAAATTATGGATTACCTATGCCGGAAGGTTCTTTGAAAATGTTACCCCCCGTTATTTGATTCTGGCTTTTAAACAGCTTTCAATTGAACGTCCTGATATAACACAGAATATTGAGCTTCACTTTGTTTCAAATATCGGAAAGAGCTGCCGAAAGCTTGTAACTAAATTAGGCCTGAATGACTTTGTTAGGGAATACGGCTATATTGACCACAAAGAAACGCTCAGGAAAGTAATCTCGAGCGATATATTGTGGCTTATGGTCGGTAAATCCTTAAATGACGATACAATTTCTACCGGGAAATTATTTGAATACATTGCCGCAGGTAAACCGGTTCTTGGATGCGTACCCGAAGGCGCTGCTATGGCTGCATTAAAAGAATACGGTGCCTCCTTTATTGTTAAGCCTGATAATGTTGATGAAATCAAATCCGCTCTAATAAAAATCCATGACCAATTTAAGAATGGCAATCTCCCCAAACCGAATATGGATTTTGTAAACAGACACGACAGTGAAATGTTAACGGAACAGCTTGTTAAACAATTTCAATTCTTTTTGAGAGACGTATAATGAAAGTTTTATTGCTTGGGAGCGGAGGCAGGGAACACGCCATCGCATTTAAAATTGCCGAAAGCCCGTCATTGACAGAATTATTTATAGCACCTGGAAATCCCGGCACCGCATTACTTGGGAGAAATGTAAATCTCTCATTGTCCGATAGTGCGGGGATTCTTGAATTCTGCAGGGAAAATAAGATTGAACTTGTTGTTGTCGGCCCCGAACAGCCTCTTGCAGACGGAATAGCCGATTTGCTGAGGGAAGCCGGCATAAAAGTGTTTGGCCCGAATAAAAATGCAGCTGTGATTGAAGGTGAAAAATCGTTTTCCAAAAATCTGATGAAGAAATATTCAATTCCTACGGCTGCTTTTGAAGTATTTCTAAAGGAAGAGTATCCTAAGGCAGTAGAGTATGTAAAGAAATCCTCATTTCCTCTTGTTATAAAGGCGGACGGACTTGCTGCCGGAAAGGGGGTTTTGATTTGTCCCGATCTGAAAAGTGCTCTTGAAGGACTCGAAGATTGTTTCGGCAGGAATGTTTTTGGCAATGCCGGAAGCAAAGTTGTTATAGAAGAATTTATGACTGGAGAAGAGGCCTCAATATTTGCCGTTACAGACGGAGAAAATTATGTCATTCTTCCATCCGCACAGGATCATAAGAGAATTTATGACGGAGATGAGGGAAAAAATACCGGAGGAATGGGGGCTTATTCACCGGCTCCTTTGGTAAATGACTCTCTGCTGAAAGAAGCAGAAGAAAAAATAATAGCCCCTACGCTTGCGGCAATGAAGAATGAAGGAAGGACTTATAACGGATGCCTCTACTGCGGTCTGATGATTACGCCCGAAGGGGCTAAAGTAGTGGAATTCAACTGCCGTTTCGGAGATCCTGAAACTCAGGCTGTTCTTCCTCTTATTGAAGGAGACCTGCTTGAATTGTTCTATTCAGCCGCATCAGGTAAAATAAACAAAGACTCAGTAAAGTATTCAGGGGGCTCGGCAGTCTGCGTAGTTGCGGCTTCAAAAGGATATCCCGATGCTTTCGAAAAAGGATTTGAAATTTCGGGGCTCGATTCCGTTGATAAGGAAACTGTTAAGATATTTCATGCAGGGACAAAACTGGATAAGGGAAAAATTGTTACTTCGGGAGGGCGTGTACTGGGCGTAACTGCCGTAATTAAGGAAAATAATCTTAAAGCCTGCAAAGAACTGGCTTATAATGCCCTTACGAAGATAAGTTTCGGAAATATCTATTATCGTACCGATATCGCTGATAAGGGGATTAAGAGACAGGGATGATTTTATAACTCCTCATTTGTTGCTTCAATTCCCGGTTGCATTTTCTTTCCTTTTATAACTATATTTTAATAATAAGTATTTGCATTAATTATTAAAAAAGCGGATTAAACCCGATGCCTCTTGTAAGCGTAATTATCCCCACACGGAACCGGAGCGCCCTTCTTGTACGTGCCGTTAAAAGTGTTGCAATGCAGACCTATAATAATTGGGAAATAATTATTGTTGACGACGCATCAACCGATGATACGGAAAAAGCAGTATCCGGGCTCCTGAAGGGCAAAATAAAATATATCCGTTTGAACGAACGAGCAGGGGGTGCAGCAGCACGAAATTTAGGAATCAAAGATGCAAAAGGGGATTATATTGCCTTTCTTGATGATGATGATGAATGGCTCCCCGTAAAGCTGGAAAAACAGATTAATCAGTTTTCAAAAGACAATTCCATTGCAATTTGCTATACCGGCAGGAACGTCAAAAAAGAGGGAAAAAGATTCTTCGGACTCTCAAAAAAGTATTCATTTCACTTACCTGAATCGAAGGACCATTTCAAATCCATTATGACTGATAATTTCGTAGGCCCATCTTCATCTGTCCTGATTAGGAGAGATGTATTGGAAAAGTCAGGGGGATTCGATGAGAACCTGCCCTGTTATCAGGATTATGAGCTGTTTATCCGCATTCTCCGGGGCGGAAAGGCTTATGGAATAA
>JAEXUB010000088.1 GCA_023453125.1 Bacteroidota bacterium | reverse complement strand
GGCGCTATGCCGAGAATATTCCTTACAAAGAAATCCTTTCTTTTCCTGTCTATATGGGGCAGGTCGTGCGCGTGTCCTGCACCGGGGACAACTACAAGCTCAAAATCCTTTTTGGCTTTAATAAGGGAATTAACCACCTGCATCGTAGAAGCAGGGTCAACATTATCGTCAAGTTCCCCTACTTCCAGCATAAGCTGTCCCTTAAGCCTGTAGGCATTATCCACATTGGAAGACTCCGAATACTGCGGTCCGACCGGGTATCCCATCCACAATTCATTCCACCAGATTTTGTCCATTCTGTTATCGTGGCAACCGCAGGTAGAAACGGCAACTTTATAAAATTCGGGGTGGAACAGGAGTGCCGCGGTTGAAATCTGCCCGCCGGCCGAACCTCCGTAGATACCAACTTTTGAGAGATCCATATAAGGATATTTTTTAGCCGCTTCCTTGATCCAAATCTTTCTATCCTCAAAGCCCCCGTCCTTAAGGTTTTTCCAGATAATATCCTGAAAGGCCCGGGATCTCATTCCTGTTCCCATTCCGTCGCACTGGACAACAATAAAACCGACTTCGGCAAGAGTTGAAATCATCCTGAATGAGGCACTGAATGATTTTGGGGTATAGAATCCGCCGGGACCGGCATATATGTACTCAATAACGTGGTAATTCTTTTTAGGATTAAAATTGGAGGGACGTACAATAATGCCCCAGATATCAGTTTTGCCGTCTCTTCCCTTGGATTTGAAAACTTCCGGCATTTTCCACCCTGTTTTCAGGAGTGCGGATATATCCCCCTTTTCGAGTTCCATAGCAACGGAGCCGTCTGCTGTATTACGCACAACCGATACCGGAGGCATATCTACTCTTGAATAAGTATCAACAAAATATTTATAATCTGCCGAGAAAGTAATTTCGTGGTTGGCTTTTTCGGGTGTTAATTCCTTAAGACCGGTACCGTCAAAATTAATTTTATAAAGATGAACCAAATAAGGATCTTCATCCTTATTCATTCCCGCACCTTTAAAAATGATTTCTCTTTTAGCCTCATCAATGTATGATACTTCCCTTACAACCCATTCCCCTTTTGTAATCTGATTCTTTACTTGTCCTGTAAGACCGTCATATAGATACAAATGCTGCCAGCCGTCCCTTTCCGACTTCCAGATAATTTCCTTTCCGTCATTCAAGTCCCGCCTGAAATTGTAAGTATAGCAGACAAATGTATTGTGAGTTTCGTTTATAAGGGTTTTAATTTCCCCGGTGATTCCGTTTATTTCATCAACTCTGTACTGCTGATGCCCTCTCCGGTTAAATTCAACTGTAAATCCGCGGCTATCCTTACGCCACTGGGGATCAGAAACGGAGTATTGCTCTTCATACATTTTCTGGTCTACGGGAATCTGTTTTTTATTTACGGCATCAAAGAGCGCCGGGCGTTCAAACGGCAGTTCATCCCCCGGTTTAAGGTACTCTCTCTTATGAAGCTTTGGCTGCAGCTGGTCTGCCGGAGAAGATTCTACCATATAAAAATATCTTTTAACATTGGGGCGGTATTTGTTTACCGCTATCTTCTTTGAATCGGGGGACCATTTCAGATATACAGAATAATAATCTCCGGGGGAGCCGTCGCAGCTTAACTGGAATTCCTCCCTGCTCTTCCTGGAACGGATAAATACATTGCTGTTCTTTATGAATGCTTCCCATTCACCATCGGGACTAACAACGGGAGGCCCTACCAGCTGGTCATCTGCTTCTCCCCAATACCTACCTGCTCCCGGCCTCTGGGTTCTTGCTTCTCTTTTGACCGGAGAATAGTCATCAAGCTTACAGCTCCACTGCTCATTATCCAATGAAAAATCAATTGAATTATCGGCCTGAGAGTAGCGTAGGTTTTGAATCGGAAGGTTAAAAGGGGTAAACTTCTTTCCCGCTGCAGCAGAGAGTTTTTCTGCAAGCTTAACCTGGTCAAACAAGGGAGATTTAGATTTTGATGCCGGATCGGCGATAAAATATTCCTTTCCTCTCTTTGTCTGGGACATATACCAAATTTTGTTATCGCTTGTAAAGAGAGGCCTTACAACAGTGCCGTAGACAAGGTCTCTCAGTCTGTCAATAGTATCAGCCCTCTGGTAATCCGATAGTTTCCCCTGTGCAAATAGTGAAAATGAAGAAATGAGAGAAACTGCGGCAATAAGGATAAAAATTGATGGTCTTTGTTTATGGATCATAAAGCCCCTCCCGATAAATTTAAAATAAGATGAAGATAATTCACATGAGATAATTACTTACAGGTAAATATAAATATTTCCACAAATTCTTGAATTATACAGAGGGATGAATTGCATAAATTATTGTTTTATTTGAGCTTAAATTTGGATATAATTACATATTAAAATATATTTACAGCCTAAGTTTTGTTGTTTTAATATTGATATGCACCCGTAGCTCAATTGGATAGAGCATCCCGATTATGGAGGTTTCCGACATAACAGGGAGGTTTGGGTGCGAAGCAGTTTTTACTTTTTTTGATATGCACCCGTAGCTCAATTGGATAGAGCATCTGACTACGGATCAGAAGGTTTGGGGTTCGACTCCCTACGGGTGTACAAGTTCTTTGTTTAAGCCGCAGTTTGCGGCTTTTTTTACACTCCTAATTAAGATAATAATATCTTTTAATACATTGGAGGAAATATGGCACTACAATTACCCGAACTTCCCATCCCAAAAAATTCACTCGAACCATTTATCAGCGAAAAGACGCTCGAATTTCATCACGGCAAGCATCATAATGCCTATGTTGTAAACGGCAATAAGCTTATTGAAGGAACCGACCTTCAAAATGAAACTATTGAGAATATAATTCTTAAAACTGCCGGAGATTCCACAAAAGCAGGAATCTTCAACAATGCGGCTCAGGTATGGAATCATACTTTTTACTGGAACTGCATAAAACCGAACGGAGGGGGAAAACCTTCCGGAAAAGCTGAGAAAATGATTAATGAGGCGTTCGGCAGCTATGAGAAGTTTGCCGAAGAATTTAAAAATGCCGCAGCCACCCAGTTCGGAAGCGGATGGGCGTGGCTGGTTCTTAAGGATAATAAACTTCAGATAATGAAAACCGCCAATGCCGATACCCCGATGGCTCACGGAGCAAAAGCTGTTTTGACTATTGACGTTTGGGAACATGCATATTATATCGATTACCAGAACAGACGTCCTGACTATATCTCTACATTTGTTGAAAAATTAATTAATTGGGAATTTGTAAATTCTAATCTAGCATAAAGGAGAAATTATGAAAGAAATGACCAAGCAGAACCTCTACGCAGCATTTGCAGGCGAGAGCCAGGCGCATATGAAGTATTCTATTTTCGCAGATAAGGCAGAGCGGGAAGGATACCCCGAAATTGCCCGCCTCTTCAGAGCAATTGCATACGCAGAAAAAGTCCATGCTACAAATCACCTGCGCGCTTTAGGCGGAATAAATGATACTGTTAAAAACCTTGAAGCTGCCCGCGGCGGCGAAGACTTTGAGGTTGATGAAATGTATCCGGCATACGATGCAGTAGCTAAACTTCAGGGAGAAAAGGAAGCCGAGAAAAGCATTTTCTATGCTATCGAAGCGGAAAAAATTCATGAGGTTATGTACGAAGACGCTAAAAAAGCAGCCGAAGATAAAAAAGATATCCCGCAGGCTAACGTTTACGTATGCCCTGTATGCGGACATACAGTAATAGGTGAAGTACACGACGACTGTCCGATATGCAAGGTTAAAAAAGAAAAATATATAAAGTTCTGATTAGAAAAAGAAAGTCCGGCATAAGCCGGACTTTTTTTATTTACTGAAGACTTTAAGAATCTCGCCAATATACATTCTGTGATAATCCTTTTTAGGATAATTCTTTTCAATTTTCTTATCGACGAAATCATTCGGATTAATATCCTGGAAATAGATTTTTTTGCAGCAGATTACAAGATCAGCTTCGTTAAAAGCAGGAGCCCCCGGATATAATTCAACCGGATTCAGACCGCATTCTTTTATTTTATCAACATCCTTCCCCGATTTTGTACCGCAGAAATCTAGCATTGACCGATATTGATTACCGAAAAATGAAAGTGTAAATAAGTCGTTATTTTCCGTAAACTCATAAGTATAACGGGTAGGACGTACAAATATAAAGCAGACATTCCTGTGCCAGAGATAACCGAAGCCTCCCCAGTTGGCAGTCATAGTATTAATCTTATCTCCGCTGCCGGCCGTTACAAGGAACCATTCTTCCTCAATTTTCCTGAAGACATTTTCCTGTATGGACCTTACATCAATTTCAGCAAATTGTTTTTTCATATTTTCCATAAAATTCCGGATTTATTTAATAAGAATAAGCTCATCCTGTGTTTTATTCATATATTTAGCGCCTGTTTCGGTAACGCAAACCATTTCTTCAACGGAAATGGTCTTAGTATTCTTATCATCCAGTTTCCAGGAATAGAAACCATCGTATGCAAAAGTCTGCCCTGTTTTAAATGGCTTTGCTCCGGCAGGTCTTTCCGGTCTTGTACCGCCGCTGATTGAAGGGCCCGAATCGTGAGCCCAGTATCCGACAGGATGCCCTGTGCCCCATATTACCGGCAATGACCCTTTTTCCTTCATCCATTCCCTTTGCGCTTTATCCGCGTCATACCCGAATGCCCCCGGTTTAATTGCCGCGAGAACTCTCTTATGCCCTTCTTTGGCATATTCAAAATAATTTTTAATTGATTCAGGGGCATCTTTCTCCCCCGGTTTAAGGACGTAGGCAAAGCGCTGAATATCAGTGCACCAGACACCGTAGAATTTAATTCCGAAATCGAGCTGAATTACATCCCCCGGCATAATCACTTTATCAGTTGCATTTGAGTGCCCTCTGTCAGGACCCGAATTTACATTAGGATTCTGATCGGGTGCCCATGCGTCAGTAACTCCCATCTCCTCCATTTTTTTCTTAAGGAATAGGGCTACATCAGAGTCTTTTGTTTTGCCCGGTACAACTATCTTAAAAGCTTCTCTTTCCATTTTATCGGTAATTTCGGCCGCCTCGCTCATAAGCTTTATTTCCTCGGGCAATTTAACCGAGAGCCATTCATTAACAAGCTCTGCCGATGATGTAAGCCGTGAAGTATAATCGGGCCCAAGAGCCTTTTCAAGCTGTACGTATTGCGTATGCGAGAGTCCGTCAGTTATCGGTCCGCCCCCTGAATTAATTGCTACTTTTGACGGATTTTCCTTTTTAATTAGAGATGCGGCACTCTCCCATAAATTCGAACCCCTTTCAATTACAATTACTTCATCGTGAAGTTTAACATCCTTTAAAGCTGTAGCCTCTCCTTCCGGAGAAATTGCAACAGATTTAACTTTGTCTCCATTCAGGAAGAAGAAAAAGGCCGCTGCTCCCCCTGCGTTTTCGCCGCCGACGTGAAGTGCGAGGGGATCGTTGCTGTTTTCCCTGCAGATTAAAAGCCAGCAGTCAACACCTGCAATCTTCATTGCCAACGGGAGAAGTTTTTCTATTCTTTCTTTTCTGATTTTAGGCCAGGGGCTCTTTTCCATCGGGAAAGGTTTAACGCTGTTTTTCTGCGCAGAAATATCCATAATGATTCCAAATAAAATGAACAGAACTAAAGTGATTTTGGTTTTCATGCTTCGTTTCCGTTTTATTTGTAAATATATTCAACATTTATTTTTGCAATATTCCCTTTGTCGCCAACTGCAAAACCGGCGCCGTCCTTTTTTGAAAATGCAATTGTATTATAGCTGTTTGAGTTCAGGTAATTCCAGGTTATTCCGTCATCAACCGAGAAATCGGCACCGGAAGTACCGACAGTAATCCAGTATTTATAATAATCATTCCAGGCAACACAGCTTCTAAATCCGGAGGGCTGATTTTTTTCTACAAGCTGCCAGCTTAATCCGCCGTCATCAGTTATAGCGCAGTTGCCGTTTCTCTCTTTATCTTTTTTATAATCGCCGCCGACAACAATACCGGTAAGTTCATCCCTGAAGCAAACAGAAAACACCCCGGATGATGCGTTGCCTGCTTTTAACTTAGAATCCGCAATTCTCCAGTTTCCGGCAGCGTCTTCCGATTTGTAGACCCGTGCCCTGTCCGAGCCCCCAGTTCCAATCCATACCAGGTCCTTTCCATAGAGAGCAATAGAAGTGCCGCTTGCGGCAAAAGCCGATTCCCCTTTTATTACCGTAGGAATATTCATAGCAGGAATTTCTTTCCAGGAATCGCCCCCGTCGGAAGTCTGTACCAGAAAGAGCTTATTTTCAATCGGATCGCTGATGGCAATTCCGTTTTTATTATCCCAGAAGGCAAAACCGTCAAAGAATATTTTAGGGTCCCGGTTCATATATTTCCTTTTCCAGGTCTTTCCCCCGTCTGTTGTTTTAAAGAAGAATGCGGGCGCATCTATACACATAATAACAGCGGTATTCTTATCAAATGCTTCAATATCCCTGAAATCCCTTGTTTCGGAACCTTTAACTCTGCAATCAATCCAGGTCTTTCCCCCGTCTACAGTCCTTATTACAGTTCCGTTAGAACCGCTTGCCCAGGCTGTCATAGAATCAATAACGCTTAATCCTCTCAGTGATGAGGAGGTTTTGGCAGAAAGTTTTTCAAAATTTATAAGCAGTGTTTTTTTCTTTACAACAACAACTGCAGTATCCTTTTTAATTTCTTCTTTCGGTTTAATTACCTCTTTTTGGGATGAACAGGCATATAAAAATATCAGAGCCAATAAAGCCGGTAAAATTCTTTTCATTCCGTCTCCGCTGATTATAGAAAAATACAATTTGCCAAGTTGACAATTGAAACATAAATTGATTATAATTACTAATCAATAATAAGATAATTCTTTGATAAGAAGAATTTTAAATATCGTTTTTTTCACAATAGGACTGGTATCTATAGCAGGGTGCAGCGGCGGTATTGAGCCTCCGGAACCGGTTACCGGTCCAACCGGATTTACGGGGAAAATAACATTCATCGGGAACTGGCCTGCCGGCATAACGAGAACACATCTTGTAGTCTATAAAAATCCGATTGTCAGCGATGCAGACTTTTCCTATCCGAATTTATCCGCCATTCTAAGGTCCGTAGATTACGGTTCGACTGAATTCGTTTTTAATTCTACGGCAGACAATCTTTTTGCAAATAGCGAAATTGAACCGGGAGATTATCTTTATGTTGCCGTGGCTCAGTCACGCACTGAGTATCTTTCTCTTGAAAGAAGAGACTGGAATGTAATCGGTGTCTATTATCAGGAGGGAAACAACTCTACACCCGGGGTATTGAGAATTGAAAAAAATAAAATTACTCAGGGAATAAATATTATATGCGACTTTAACAATCCCCCTCCCCAGCCGCCGGGAGGTAATCAGTGAAAAAATTATTTTTTATTTTGATAATTCTGTTAGCCGCCGAGTTAAAAGCCCAAATATTCCATGGTTATGTCATAACTGCCGATGGGATGCCTCTTGCCGGAGCTTCAGTTATGATAAGTGAACTTAAAAAAGGAACTTATTCTGACGGAAAAGGCTACTATGCCATAAATAATATTCCGGACGGAGAGTATAATGTGATTGTCAGTTATGTCGGGTATTCCAGAGTTGAAAAGAAAATAAGGCTTACTTCAGAAAGAAGGCATATAACTTTTCACTTAGTCGAATCTCCAATCTCAACCGGACAAGTTGTTGTAACTGCCTCCAAAAGGGAAGAAAAAATAACCGAACTTCCCCTAACTGCAGTAGTAATTAATCCCCTATCAATTGAAACCAGAAACCGGATTACTCTTGATGAAGCCCTACGTTTTGTGCCCGGTGTAAGCCTTTCTCTCGACCAGATAAGCATCCGCGGTTCAAGCGGATATTCAAAAGGGGCCGGAACCAGAGTTCTTACGGCAATAGACGGAGTTCCCTTTTATACCGGAGATACGGGGGAAATAATATGGGAAATGATACCTGTCTCGAATATTGAAAGAGTTGAAATTATTAAAGGCCCGGCAAGTTCTCTATACGGCTCAACTGCTATTGGCGGAGTAATAAATGTTATCTCAAGGGAAATTATAGAAAAACCGGTTACTCAGATTTCGTCTTTTGCGGGACTCTACGATTCCCCATTTCATTCTGAATGGAAATGGAGCGAAAAGGCAAGAACATTCTATGGTTTTGGAGTTAATCATTCAAACAGAATCGGCAATGTCGGATATTCAGCTTCGTTAAAGAAGATTGGGAGCGACGGCTACAGGGAAAATGATTTTTCATACCGCCTGCTGGGTTATGCCAAATTAAACTTCTTAATAAACGAAAACAACTCCCTATCTCTTTTCGGAAATTTTCTTAATATGCGCAGGGGGAACTTTCTCTACTGGAAAGACGGCGCCAATGCATTAACTCCAAAAGATGAAGACAACGGGAATACTGTGGAATCGGACAGGTGGTTCGGAAGTTTGATTTATAAACTTAAAATTTCCCCCGCCATTGAGACAGAATTTAAAGGGAGCATATACAGCACTAAATTCGACGGAATAGGCATTGAGGTTACCAGTTCTAAGAGCACCCTATACAGGGGGGAATTACTGGCATTTATGAGCTTTATAAAGAACATTTCAATTACGGCCGGAACCGAATTTTCTTATTCTTCCATTACTTCTGATATATTCAAAAGCAAGAATTTTGAAACAGTTTCAGCATATAGCCAGATCGAATACCGGGGCATTGAAAAACTGATAGCAACATTAGGCGTACGATGGGATAATATAAAACTTGACTCAATACCGGCGGTAAATGCAATAAATCCAAAATTCGGGCTGAATTATAAAATCAGTAAAAATCTTATTATAAGAGGCTCAGCCGGTACAGGATTCAGGGCTCCAACCCCCGCAGAAGTCTTTACATCAACCGGTGTAGGGGGAATTCCCATTAAGGAAAATCCGGACCTGACCTATGAAAGCAGCTTTTCGCTTGATGCCGGGGCATTGTTTCTATTGTCAGAGAATCACTCTCTTGATTTCTCTTTTTTCTTCAATACGTATGATAATTTTATAGAACCGGTGCTTTTAAACAGCGGGTATATTCAGTTTATAAATCTTCCGAAGGCAAAAACAGCAGGTTTTGAGGCAGTTTACGAGGGGAATATAATTCCCGGATTAATTAAAACCGGTGTTGGCTACACCTACCTGTGGAGCAGGGATGTTGAGAAGGATACTCCTATGAAATACAGGCCGGAACATTCAGCAACTGCTTCCCTTTCGGTAACTCCGGGAGCATTTGAATTCGGAGTTGATTTCAGGTATGCTAAAAAAGCGGATAAGATTGATGAAGAATTAACCAGGCCTCCTTTAACGCTTGTGCCTGACGGAGATCTAAGGGTGGATGT
This sequence comes from Bacteroidota bacterium, assembly GCA_023453125.1. GTDB lineage: Bacteria > Bacteroidota > Ignavibacteria > Ignavibacteriales > Melioribacteraceae > JAEXUB01. The sequence continues at coordinate 1,389 of JAEXUB010000088.1, read as the reverse complement.
TTATACCGTAGATTTATCTGCCGGTTACAACTTTTCTATCGGTATGAGGCCTGTTAGAATCTACTTAAACTGTAAAAATTTATTAAATTATAATTACACAGAGTTTATCGGGAATATAGCTCCAATAAGAAATTACTCCATTTCACTTGACCTGTTTTTCTAATCAGGTCAGTTATTGCGGTACATTGGAATGGAAAAATAAAACCGGCTTCCAAGCCCCACAACGCTTTCAACCCAGATATTTCCGCCGTTTTTGGTTACAAATTCTTTGCATAGAATAAGTCCTAATCCGCTCCCCGCCTCATTTTCGGTCCCTTTAGTTGACTGGCTTACATCTATTCTGAAAAGATTATCTATTACATCTTTTGTCATTCCCTGCCCTGTATCCTGTATAGATACAATTGCCGAACTTCCATTTAATTCCGAGGTAATGGTGATTTTCCCGTTACGCGGCGTGAATTTTATTGCATTGCTGATGATATTCCTCAATACCGTATTAAGCATATCCCTGTCGGCAAAAACCTGAATCTCTTCATTTATTGATGAGCTTATGAGAATCATTTTCTTTGATGCGGTAGAACGGAGAAGATCGATGCTTTCCTGAACCACCGGATTTAAAGGCAAAGGCTGAGGATGAAATTCAATGTAGCCGGTTTGCGAGCGGGACCATTGAAGCAGATTTTGAAGCAGAGAATGTGAAGTTTCGGAGGATTTTTTCATTTCTCTTATATAAAAATGCTTTTCCTCGTCAGTAAGCTCATTGAATTCCGACAGCAGAATTTCGGAAAAACCGAGAATAGTTATGAACGGGTTTTTCAAATCGTGTGCGATAATGGAAAAGAACTTATCCTTTGTGGCATTTAGCTGTTTAAGCTCTTCAGTATAGCGCATTATTTCAACAGCATTCCTCTTTCTTTCAATAACCAGAGCAATCTGGTCTGCAATGAAAGAGAAAAGCTCCATTTCAGGCTGCTGGTAAGTGGTTTCGTCTTCATAATCCTGTACTACAATTGCGCCTATCGTTTTATCATGTATCTTTAAGGGAACACCAAGCCATATTTTCGCAGGGGTGCCTATTATTTCAACCTCCCCCTTGTCCCTTAATTCATAGTCCATATTCTCATCAATCAGTTGAGCCCTGCCGGTCCTCATAACATATTCGGTTAATCCCTTTTTGGGTTTTGTGGATTCCCGCGGCGGGTCATATTCGTCAATATAATAGGGAAATGTAATCAGGTTATTCTTCTCATCATAAAGAGCAATAAAGATATTCTTAACCTTCATTACCGTTCCAAGCACTTCGTGGATTGTGACGAACATAGACTGCATATCGGTCGCCGTAAAGACCGCTTCTGATATTTTAAGGAGAGCCCTGCTGGTAATTTCGTT
>JAEXUB010000277.1 GCA_023453125.1 Bacteroidota bacterium | reverse complement strand
ATCTATAACTCCCCCTATAGGGACGGTATTTTTTCTGACCCTTACGGCAATCTTTTCAATAGCCGGATATTTTTCAAGAAGCTTGTCTGCAATCACCGTAGCCAGTGTTTCTATTAGAGCATATTTTTTTTCGTGCACAAGCTGGTTGATGAATTTATAAACGGAGACATAATTGATAGTTTCGTGGAGGTCGTCATCTTTAGCGGCTTCTTTAAAACTGGTATAGATATCAACATCGGCTTCAAATTTCCCCCCCATGCTCTGTTCTTCCTCTAATGCCCCGTGGTAAGCGTAAAAAACCGCTTTTTTTATTCTTATAATGTTTGTCATGCCTTAAAAGCCGATTTACTGTTCTTCAAATAATTTATTATTCCTGTAAAATTAGCAAATAAAATACCAATAAGCACGAACGAGCTCCCTACTATGTCCCGCATTGTAAAAGTCTCATTCAAAATAAAGACCCCTAAAAGGACGGCTACAATTGGAGTGATAAATGTGTTAAGTGAAAGAATTACGATATTAATCTTTTTCATAAGCCAGTAATGCGTGCTGAATGCTATTACAGTACCGAATAATGCGAGATAGAGGAAAGAAATTATGCCGGGAGCATTGAATACCCAGGTTGAACTTCCCTCAAAGATAAATCCGGCCAGAATAAGTACCGGTCCGGCAATTAATGTGGGGAGAAAACTGACCGAAAGAGGATTCAATCCTTTTGAATGCTTTTTCATCATAACAGCCACAAAGGCCTGCATAATAGCCGAGCCGAATACCGCCAGCATTCCCCAAAAATCATTTTGAATATCAACTTTAAGGTTTTTGGAAAAGATTATGAATAGTCCGGTAAATCCCAGTGCTACGCCGGTCCATTGTGAGGCTCCTACCCTGCTTTCAGGCATAAATATTTTAGAGAAAATAACCACAAAAAAGGGGAGAACGCCGAACAGGATTGATGTTAATCCGGTAGGGACATATTTTTCAGCCCAATAAACAAGAGAAAAAGGAAGAATGTATGAGAAAAGAGCCAGCATCCCGTAAATTTTTAGCGCTAACGGTTCAAGACTTACTTCAATATTTCTAATTTTGATAATAATAAAGAATATTACAGCTGCCGATGTAAACCGGAATCCCGCCCCTGCCAATGGGGTAAAATAATCCAGCCCGACTTTTATTGCCAGCCAGGTAGAGCCCCAAATAAGGCAGATGAGTATATATCCGAATGTTACTTTAAATTTATCTGAGTTCATTTGTCTCCTTTAATGCAATAATGCCCAATGCCCTTCCCGAAATTTCCTTATCCCTACGGTATGAATGAAGATTTGGATTGGCAAACGAGCACTCCTTGCTTACCTCAATATTTTCCGCCGGAATCCCTTCATTAATGAGCATATCATAATTTATTTTCTTTACATCAAGAAGAAACTTTCCGCTTTGTTTTTCAACTGAATATTGATAGTCGAATAGGGATGCCACTTCTTCCCCCACTTCATAATTTTCTTTAGAAATGGAAGGGCCGATAAAGCAGATCATTTCGTCGGGGGAGCAGCCGAAATCATTCTTTAATTTTCTTACAGTCTTCTCTACAATCCTTTTTTCGCTGCCTCGCCAGCCGGAGTGAACCCCGGCAATTACCTTCTTCTTTCTATCGTAAATAAAAATGGGAGTACAGTCAGCAGTGGAAATTGCCAATCCCAACATACTTTTATTTGTAATAAGCGCATCGCTTTCTCCAAGAATGCCCCCCTGCTCTGCCACTCTTATAATATCGCTGTGAATCTGCCTCTGATAAGCAACCTGATCCGGCTTTATACCCAAAAGAGAACAAAAATAGCCCCTGTTTTCCCAAACTCTCTTTTCATCGTCTCCAACTGTTAAGGACATATTGAAATAAAAGGGAGCCTCTCTATCAAATCCATATTTGGGATTAATGCCGAAAATTATCTCAGGATATGAATTGAATATATTGCTACTGAATAGTTCCATAATTCCATTATTTTAATCTTGAAATTTATCAGTAAAAGGGGTTAAATAAAAATTTGGAGGGAAAATAATTCAAACAAAAAAGCCGCTTGAAAGAGCGGCTTTTCAATTGAGTGTTATTTCTATTATCAGCTCTTAAGGTGAACCAGGAGGTGGCAGGTTTTTCCGCCCCTTTTAACGCTTTCAATCATTTCAACCTTAAAAGGCCTGTTGAATGCAGTTTCAAAAATTGCCTGATGAGTTCCGCGCGTGCACTCGCAGTGGATATCATTTTTCATATTAGGGAGATTCCTTCCTACCGGGCAATAGCAGAATTTGTTAACCTCTCCGAACCTTATGTGGAACAGATCTCCGTCAATCCAGGCTTCAAAATTCTCCTTATATGCCTCAAGTAGTTTATTCAAATCCCCCTGCGCCTTAACGGGCATATCGCTTTTGAATTTATGCCTTTTAAAGCATCCGGCTCCGCAATCCCCCAACAAAAGCGCCTTTGTATTTTCATCAAGGTGTTTGTCCATTGATTCTCTTAAATCGGTAAGCCAGTTAAGAATGAAATCCCTTTCCTTTTTTACTTTTTCCAGTTCATCCTCTCCTCCTTCTGCTACAGCCATAATCCCTGTCTGGTTCATAAGCATCAATCCGCAGGAACAGATTCCTATTTTCATTGTCTTTTCAAAGAATTCTTTACGATCCATAATCTCTCCACTATATTATTTTCTGTATAAGGCGTAAATTTCACCGCAAAGGTGAAATTCTTTAAACCTTTAATAATTTACTTCCATTTTAGAGATAATTTTATAATTATTTTATTAAATTTACTTTATGAAATTGAGAAGCAGAAATATAATTACACTAACGGTCGTATTGTTATTTGCGTCGTTCTCTATCTCCTATTCCCATACCATTCTTGAGCAGATTGGCGCTCATTGCCGGCAGCACGAAACCCACGATTTTGAAAAGGTAATGGCAAGTACTGCTATCAGGAAAAGCGGCAATGAATTCTCATCCGGAAATGAAGTGCCCGCAATTCTTCCCTTAGCATCAGTGCAGATTTATGTTAATAATGACTCACCGCAAAACGACCGGAATTACAATATTCCCTTAATTTTTTACGACAAGCTTTTCATAACCAAATACAGATCTCTCCTAATCTAGCAACTCCCATCTTTTTTTGATTCTTATCTATTTTATTTCATTAATGGAGATTATGATGAAGTATCTATTCATTATACTATTATGTTTATTATGCAAACCGTCAGAAGCTCAGCAGAAGCTTTCTCTTGATGATGCCGTTAAAAGTGCATTAAAGGGGAATTTTTCTCTTATAAAGTCTGAAAGAGAAGCTGACGCCGCCCGCGGAAGATTCTGGAGTTCAATTTCTCTTCCTAAGCCGGTTGTCTCGTTATCTCACGAATTTGTCCCCAAAGGCAAAGGGCTTTCATTTTTTAATGAGAAGAGTCTCGAAATCTCTCAGGAGATTGAATTCCCCACAAATATTTTTCTGAAAGGCTCCCGCTCAAATTACGAGATTGAGCTTCTTGATTATGAAAAAGAAAGAGCAGCAATTGAAGTTACATCCAAAGTAAAACTGCTCTACAGGGATGCTGTAATTAAAGGAAAAAAAACCTCCCTTGCCGAAGATAATTATGCCATTGCAATTGATTTCTACGACAAAGCCGAAGCGAGATTAAAAGCCGGGGAAGGAACAAAACTGGAATCGATTACCGCCAAAATGCAGCTTAACGAAGCGCGGGTTTCCCTTGAATCTGCCAGGAATGAATACAGAAGCGCTGTAAACAGGCTTCTTGAAACTATGAACAGAACAGACCTTAAGGAAGAAGGATTGACTCTTACAGACTCACTCACCTTCCACCCGGTATATCTGAAATTTGACGAGCTCTTAAACGAAGCAATGGCCAATAATAAACTTATTAAAAAATCGGAAAGCAGCCTTGGAATCGCTTCAATTAACAAGACACTTGCCTGGTCATCACTACTGCCGAATCTTTCCTTTTCTTATTACAGGCAGGCAACCCCGGATAACGACGATTTCTACGGTGTCTCTTTCGGAATTTCTTTACCTGTTTGGTTTCTTTTTGAACAGAGAGGAAATATACAGGAGGCTGCCGCAAATTACTCAATTGCAGGGGAAGAAGTTAAAACAGTAAGAAACTCGGTTGAGTTAAACCTTAAATCCTCCTTTTCATCATTCCGTTTTGAACAGGAGCAGATTAAAACATATATGAACGATCTTCTTCCGCAGGCTGCCGAAGTGTTTGACCTTGCACGGCTAAGCTATAACTCGGGTGAAATCAACTACATCGAATTCCTTCAGGCGAAACAGAATTTAATTTCCATAAGAAACAATTACCTTAATTCTCTTGCCGGGTATTATGCCTCTCTGTCGGAACTCGAAATAACAGTAGGAAAAAATTTATTATAAACAGGAGTTTTAAATGAAAAAATATCTTTTTTTAATTCTCTTCTCTGCAGTGCTATTATACAACTGCAGTACCAATGAAGAAAAGGCACACGAAGAACACGAGGAGGAAGCTAAGACTGCGGTTACCCTTCACGGGCATTCAATTGATGAAGCAGGCATTAAGTCCGAAGAGGTCGTTTTATCCCCTTTCAGCGGATTCATAAGCGCACCGGCCAGAATTATTACCAATCCAGATGAAGAAGCCATTGTAGGCTCCCTTGTTAAGGGAAGAGTAAAAAGGGTTCTTGCTAATCCGGGGCAGTCTGTTAAGCAGGGACAGCCTTTAATGGAGCTTGAAGGATTAGAGATAGGAGAAATTAAATCGGCATACAGAAAGGCAAAAGCGCAGCTGGATTTTGCCGAAGCCTCATATAAAAGACAGAAATCCCTCAATGAACAGAAAGTATCATCCGAAAAAACTCTTATAGAAGCGAAGGCTGAATATGACAAAGCACTTGCCGACTTCAAAGCCGAAGATGAAAAGATTCACTCAATCGGGCTCTCGGATACCGAAGCGCTGGACAATAATTCAAATCACAGTTCCGGAGTATTAACCGTGAAGGCTCCTATATCGGGGATAATTGCAGAAAGAAATGTAATTATCGGCCAATTGGTTGATGAAGGGCTTACTGCATTCAGGATAATCAATACATCGGCATTATGGGCAGAGGCCCAGGTAAATGAAAAGGATATTAATCAAATAAGCAGTTCCTCCGCCGGGCTATTTTCAGCATCGTCTCTAACCGGAATGCAGTTTAACGCACGGGTATTCTTTATTTCACAGGTTGTTGATGAAAAAACAAGAACAATACCTGTACGCGCTTCCATTGCCAACATTCAGGGGAAATTAAAGCCGCAGATGTTCGGCGAATTGAGGATACCGGCAGGTAAGAATTCTACCGCCATCCTTATTCCTGCCGAAGCTCTTATTAAAATTAATGGTGACGACTGCGTTTTTGTCCGTACTGACGATACTACATTCGTTAAATCCCCTGTAATTACAGGCGCACATCTTGGCGATAAAGTGGAAATTAAGGAAGGATTGAAGCCTAATGAAAAGATTGTTGTTAAAGGGGCTTTCTACCTTAAATCCGTTATGATGAAGGGGGACATAGGAGGGCACGAACACTAATGCTTGAAAAAATAATATCATCGACACTTAAACAACGGGGAATGATTCTGTTTTTCTCATTTCTCGTTATAGTTCTGGGAGTTTATTCTTATATCAAACTCCCGATTGATGCCTTTCCCGACGTTACCAATAACCAGGTTGAGGTTATAAGCCACGCAGACGGACTGTCGGCTATTGAGATTGAAAGATCGGTTACATATCCCATAGAGATGTCTATGCGCGGCCTGCCGGGAGTAGAGCAGCTGCGCAGCGTTACCAAATTCGGACTTTCAATTGTTACTGTTGTTTTTCAGGATAATGTTGATATCTATTTTGCACGTCAGCAGGTATTCGAAAGGCTTGCCGAGGCAAAGGAATCGGTACCCGACGGTGTTGAAGTTGAAATGGGGCCCGTTGCAACCGTTATGGGGGAAATATACCAGTTTACTCTTGACGGCCCCGTGCCTGAAGATTCTCAAAAGAAAATTGAATACTTTACCGAGTTGAGAACCCTGCAGGAATGGGTTGTTAATCCCCTGCTTAAGAGCATTCCGGGGGTAAACGAGGTAAATTCATTCGGCGGATATTTTAAGCAGTACCAGGTTGAAGTCTCCCCGGAGAAACTTCTTAAATACGATCTTACATTCAGCGATGTTTTTGCAGCAATTGATAAGAACAACAGGAATGTAGGGGGCAATATTATTGAGAGATATTCAGAACAATCGATTGTAAGAGGAGTTGGACTGATAAATAATATTTCCGATATCGGGAATATCGTCTTAAAATCGGTTGGAGGAACCCCCGTATTCATTAAAGATATTGCAGAAGTGAAAATAGGAGAAGCAGTACGCCAGGGAGCCGCTCTCATTAATGGAAAAGAAGAGGCTGTAGGGGGTATTGTAATGATGCTCAGAGGGGAAAACAGCCG
>JAEXUB010000256.1 GCA_023453125.1 Bacteroidota bacterium | reverse complement strand
GAAAAACACTGAACCGAAGAAGGATTACAGGAAAATTGATTTCTATCTCTGAAAATTATTCCGTGCCTATTTCCCTTAATCTTTGAGCACTGACTTCCGGTGTGATATCCCTTTGCGGGTTAGCAAGCATTTCGTACCCTACCATAAATTTTCTTACTGTAGCAGATCTTAATAAAGGCGGATAAAAATGCATATGAAAATGCCATTCAGGGTGAGGCTTATTGTCTGTAGGACTCTGATGTATTCCGGCGGAATAAGGAAATGATATGCCGAATAATTTATTATAGCGTGCTGTAATTTCTTTAATAGCTTCGGCAAGAGAATATTTTTCTTTTTCCTTAATCTGAAGAAGATTTGCAAAGTGTCTTTTGCTTACTATCATTGTTTCAAACGGCCAGACAGCCCAGAAGGGCACAAGTACGGCAAAATCATCATTCTGGTAAACTATTCTTTCTTTTTTTCTGAGCTCAAGTTTTAAATATTCCTTAAGAAGCGATTTTCCCTCTTTCTTAAAGAATTTCTTCATCTGGGTTTCTTCTTTATTCGGTTCAACAGGTATCGATTTTTGAGCCCAAATCTGCCCGTGCGGATGAGGATTGCTGCACCCCATCAGTTCCCCTTTGTTCTCAAAAATCTGTACATAGTTAATGTATGGGAGTCTGCCAAGCTCATCATACTGATTCTGCCATACATCAACTACTTTTTTTATCTCTTCCTTCTCCATATCTGCAAGAGTAAGGTCGTGCCTTGGAGAAAAACAGATTACCCTGCAGAGGCCGGCTTCCCCCTTTGCAATAAGCAGATTATTTTCGTTGAATTGGAAGCCGGAAGACTCCGGGATTAAAGCGGAGAAATCATTTTGGAAAACAAATGTTTCTTTATATTCCGGGTTTTTTACTCCCCCGGCTCTCTCATTTCCTGGGCATAGGTAACAGGTCTCATCATATTTTGCTCTGGGGATTTCCGCAATTTTTTCCACTTTCCCCTGCCAGGGCCTTTTTGCCCTGTGCGGGGAAACCAATATCCACTCTCCCGTAAGGGCATTATACCTTCTATGCGGTTCTTCAATAAGAGGATTATAGTCTTTGCTCATCTAATCCTACAGATTAATCTGAGAAGTACCGTCAACAATCTTAGCCACATAAATCCTTAAATCGCGGCTGGTTTTCCATTTATATTTTTCTGTCATTGTCTGAGAGAATGATTCTACTGCATCGCTTTTAACAAGGTTAATTGTACATCCTCCGAATCCGCCTCCCATCATTCTGCAACCTATGGTATTTTCGTCCTGACGGGCATATTCAACCAGTGAATCCAGTTCAGAACAGCTTACTTCGTATTTGCTTCTCAATCCCTCATGCGATTCATTCATAAGATTTCCGAACTCGGCGATATTATTCTTTAATAATGCACCGGTAGCGGCCAATAAACGTGCGTTTTCTTCTATTACATATTCGCATCTTTTATAGACAACAGGGTCGATATCTTCTTTAAATGATTTTAGCAGGTCGAGTGAAACATCGCGAAGGCTTAATACGGAAGGATTAGTTTTTTGGATTAATTTTACCCCTGTTTCGCACTGTTTTCTTCTGATATTATATTCCGAAGAAGCAAGAGAATGTGAAACTCTTGAATCGCAAAGAACAATCCGCAGATCTTCCGCTTCGAATGGAAAGTATTCATATTCCAGAGAGCGGCAGTCAATTTTAAGCGCTTTCCCTTTCTTACCGAAGATATTTATATACTGGTCCATAATTCCGCATTTGACCCCAACGAACTCGTTTTCGGCCTTCTGAGCAAGTTTAACTATTTCCATCGGCTCAACTGAAAGTCCAAACATTGTTTTTAACGCAAAACCGAGACCTGCCTCAAGAGCTGCCGAAGAAGAGAGCCCAGCCCCTATTGGTATATCCCCTCCGAAAACGCAATTAAAACCATTAAGCTTATAACCTGCATTCTTCAGCTGCTCAATCATTCCTAAAAGATAATTTGCCCACGCCTTTCCGCTTTTAACAAAAGAACTGATATTGAATTCATAGGAGTCTTCCATATCTATGGATACAAGCCTGCAGTTTTTATCGCCGGATGGAGCTATGGCGAAAATAATTTCTTTATCAATAGCTGCCGGAAGGACAAATCCCTCATTGTAATCTGTATGTTCTCCAATAAGGTTTACTCTTCCGGGGGAACGGAAAATGAAAGGTTTCTCTTTGAAAATTTCGACGAAATGGTCATAGATTTTGCCGTAATTCATTATATCTCCATATTTTATAGTATAATTTAAGCAACTGAGAGAGAAAATAAAATATTCCGCTCCGATTATATTAAATTTTTATTGTTTAGGATAAACTAATTAAAGACAAGGAGTATTAATAAGACTAATTCCCCACAATTTAAAACACAGCCAGGGGATCTATTATCCCCATTTTAAAACTCCCGGCCAAAGGCCAAAATTCACAACATTAGCTTCTTAGATAACTTAGCTTGTAATAGTATCTAAGACTGATTTCCTCACAAAGTTGCTGTGTGCATCAAATGCTAATTTTGTGTCGCTGGTAATTGAATCCTTTACCAGATCGAGCTGCGCATAAACAGAGCCGAAAGAATCATCCAATACTTCCAGTGCACTAAAACCAGAAATATTAGCCTGAGCTTTGGCTGCGTTTTGCGGATCATCCTTGATTCCCGCCCTGGTTCTTTCTAATTCTTTAACCATCTGGTCAATTTTGATTCCCTCTTCAGATAAATCGATTTTATCTTTCGAGGTGGTCTCATCGGCCTTTTTAACTTCTTCATCAGAAGTTTTTTTACGGTTAACCGAAAGAACTTTCTGGGGATCAGCAGCTTTCCCTAAACCGCTTATTATTTGCTGAATTCCCATAAATGACCTCCTTATCATTTACATGTGGGTCTTATTACCCAACTAATTATCGGCAGGTTTAGCCAACAGTTTAGCCCCTTTTTTAAATTTTTTTAAAAAAAGTTTAAAATAAATGGAAGGTAAAATAGGATTTGCTCTCTTTTTAACCTGGTGAAGGGTTATCCCCCGACCTTAACCGGGAGATTAAACGCTCTGAATATTTCCGATGCAGAGGCAATACTCTCTTTTGACGGCTCTTCAAGATCGAAAGTATTAAACTCCCTTCCCAGTTTTCTATATTTCTGCTGAGCAATATTGTGGTATGGAAGAAGGTTTACCTGTTTTTTCTCCCCTGCCAGAGACGCAATAAAACGGGCGCTTTGAGAAAGATTTTCTTCATCATCATTTACATCCGCTATGAGGGGAATTCTAATGTTTATTTCGGTTCCGGCAGCGGCAAGAATTGAAAGATTTTCCTTTATCTTATCATTCCTTACTCCGGTCCATTTTTTATGCCTTTCAGCATCAAAAAGCTTAAAATCATAAAGGAATAAATCTGTTCTCCTTGCTGCCTCAAGTAGGACCTCGGTATTTATTAGTCCTGCAGTATCAACAGCCCGGTGAATATCCTTTCTGCCGCATCCGTCCAGCAGTTCAAATAGGAATTTCGGCTGTAGAAGAGGCTCTCCCCCCGAGAATGTAGCTCCCCCCTCCGATTTATCGAAGAATACAGTCTCTTTCTCTATAATCTTAAGAATGTTGGCAGTGGTTTCAATTCTCCCCGAGATTTCTGAAGCTGTGGTTGGGCATACATCTGCGCATTTGCCGCAGGTACGGCAGATTTCATAATCGGTTACTATTCCCTCTTCAGTCAATGTACAGGCTTGGACAGTGCAATTGTCAACGCAGGCACTGCACCTTATACACCGGTTTACGGAATAGAGTTTTTCAACATTATGAGAAATGCTTTCAGGATTATGGCACCAGGCACAGTTTAAATTACACCCTTTAAAGAAGACGGTCACCCTTATACCGGGACCGTCGTTAATGGAATATCTCTTTATATCAAAAATTAATCCTGTTTCCATAATCCTGAATCATAAAGCCAATTCAAATGGCATCGTTTTCGGTTCTTTCAATTATTTCCTGCTGAAGATCGGCGTTCATATCGTTAAAATAATCGCTGTATCCTGCCATTCTAACAAGAAGGTCTTTGTAATCCTCAGGCGTCTGCTGGGCTGCAAGAAGTGTAGCCGTATCTACTATATTAAACTGAACGTGATGCCCTCCAAGATAGAAATAACTTCTTATAAGTTTTCCTAACTTTCTTACATCCTCTTCTTTCTTTAACAAAGCCGGAAGGAAGCGCTGGTTAAGCAGAGTACCCCCCGATTTGGTCTGGTCTAACTTGGCAAGGGACTTAATAACGGCTGAAGGTCCGTGTGTATCTGCGCCGTGCGATGGTGAAGTACCGTCCGAAATAGATTTGCCGGCAAGCCTTCCGTTTGGCATAGCCCCCAATACCTTGCCGAAGTAAATATGGCAGGTTGTTGAAAGCATATTCAGATGGAAAGTCTCTCCTTTAATGTTAGGTTTTCCGTCTATTGCCTTATGTAGGTCGTTATATACCCTTACCGCAATTGAGTCGGCATACTCATCATCGTTACCGAAGAAGGGGGTTTTATTTACAATTGTCTGCCTCAAATATTCTTCCCCTTCAAAATTCTTTGCTACGGCGCTCAGAAGTTTTTCCATTGAAAAAGTCTTTTCTTCAAAAACGTGCTTCTTTATTACAGCCAGGCTGTCTGTCACAGTTGCCAGTCCGGTGCACTGAATATAATTGGTATTGTAGCGTGGTCCTGCATCGTAATAATCTCTTCCCTTCTTAATGCAGTCTTCAATTACCACAGAAAGAAAAGGAGCCGGGGCATATTTTGCAAACATCCGGTCGATGTAATTGCTTACTCTCACTTTAAGGTCGACAATATAATTAAGCTGCTTTAAAAAGGCCGAATAAAGAGTTTCGAAATTTATGAATGTCTTCGGGTCGCCGGTTTCTATGCCAACTTTCTTTCCTGTTACCGGGTCAATTCCGTTATTGAGAGTAATCTCAAGTATTTTCGGCACATTAAGATAACCGGTCAGAAGGTATGCTTCTTTGCCGAAAGCCCCTACTTCAATACATCCGCTGCATCCCCCTTCCCTTGCATCCCTAAGGCTTTTTCCCTGAACAAGAAGTTCCTGAATGTAAACATCCGGATTGAATACGGAAGGATACCCGTGCCCCTGACGTATTACTTTTACGGCAGCGTGCAGAAAATTATCGGGGGTCTTTGAACTTATGTGCACCGAGTTGCCCGGCTGTAGTATATGCAGTTCTTCAATTATCTCCAGCATAATAAAGGAGACTTCGTTTACCCCGTCTGTACCGTCCGGTTTTACACCGCCGATATTTATATTAGTAAAATCGTTATATGTGCCGCTTTCTTTGGCAGTAATGCCCACCTTTGGAGGAGCCGGATGATTATTAACTTTAATCCAAAAACAGGATAGGAGTTCCTTTGCCTCTTCCCTGGTTAATGTTCCATCGGCAAGCCCTTTATCATAGAACGGAGCAAGATGCTGGTCAAAATGTCCCGGATTCATTGCATCCCACCCGTTAAGTTCGGTTATTGTTCCGAGATGGACAAACCAGTACATTTGAATTGCTTCGTGAAAATCGCGCGGAGCATTTGCCGGGACCCAACGGCATACATCGGCAATTTTCTTAAGCTCTCCCTTTCTTTTTTCATTTTTCTCACTTTCTGCCATCTTTTCAGCCATTTCGGCGTGTCTCTCGGCAAACACAATTGCCGCATCGCAGCTTTTGGCCATAGCCTTCAATTCTTCGGCCTTATCCGTAGCATCGGGATCAGTCAAATAATCGAGAGAATTCAAATGCTCCTCAATTTCTTTCTTGAAATCGAGCATTCCCTTATTATAAATTTTCCCGTCAAGGGCTGTATGACCGGGAGCACGCTGCTCCATAAATTCAGTAAATACTCCCGCTTCGTATGCAGCTTTCCATTCTTCAGGTACGTGATTAAATATTCTTTCTCTCTGGGTTCTTCCCTCCCAATAAGGGATTACTTCTTTCTCGTAGGTCTTAATATCTTCCGGAGCTACAACGTATCTCTGCATTTCCCTTGTATTGAGCACATTCAAATCTTCAACGCTATGGCAGGTAAGCTCAGGAAAAGTAGGAACGGCTTTAGGCTTTGGGCCTCTTTCCCCGACAATCAGTTCATCTTCCCCGATGTAAATTGTTTTTCTTTTACAATGGTCTAAAAATGTAAGCGCTCTCATTACAGGAACCGAAAACCTGCCATTGTTTTCCTTGTAAAACTCAGTCTGATGCAATGCCCTTTCAATTGAAATTGAAGGTTCCGTTTCGACGCTTAGTTTTCTAAGCCTCTGAATTCTCTCATTCATTCCGGGCCCTATTGCATTATGCGATGCCTCATAAAAATTGCCTTCGGCCTTTGCGCTCCTTTCCGGCATTTCCTGTTTGTATTTTATTTTCTCAAACATTTTCTTATTCCCGATAGATTTATAAAATTAAATGAATTTAAAATAACACAGTCCCCCTTTTGGAGGTCTTTTGGGAAAAATGGGAAGAATATTTGAATTAATTATAAAAGATAAGGCAGGTGTAAAGCCTTCTGTAGGATTTTAACAGAGAAGGGATAAATTCTAATATTTCAGTTTTATTCTTTTTCATACGCCTAAAATATACAAATTGCCTATTTAATTATCAATTGCCGTTAGCCGTTGAAAAAGGGGCGCAAGCAACCTTAAAATCGTCTGATTTAGCCTTATCTATTTCTTTCACACCTTAATATAAATTTTATCATTTATTCCTTTTTACATTTTTTATCTAATCAAGATTTCTTATGTTTTGACCAGCTAAAACATTTAATTAGAGGGCACATCACATGTTTAATAAGAAAACCTACATTCAGCGCAGAGCATTATTAAAGAAACAGATTAAAGGGGGAATTGCTTTATTCCTGGCTAATAATGAGGCTCCAATAAATTATGCAGACAACACTTATCACTTCAGACAGGACAGCACATTCTCCTATTTCTTCGGATTGAATAATCCCGGTTTTGCTGCTGTTATCGATTTTGACGAAGGTAAAGAAATTATTTTCGGTAACGATTTCACCATTAATGATATTGTTTGGATGGGACCTCAGCCTACCGTAAAAGAACTTGCGGCCAAATGCGGCATAACAAACACAAAGCCATACGATGATCTTGCGGCATATCTCAAAGATATGGTAAGGTGCGGAAGAAAAATCCATTTCCTCCCACAGTACCGCCACGATAATGTTTTAACCGTAAGCAAACTTCTTGGTATAGACCCTTTCAGAATAGATGAATATGTTTCGGTTAATTTAATGAAAGCTATTATCGCGCTCCGTTCGGTTAAATCGAAAGAGGAAATTGACGAAATTGAAAAAGCTATTTCAATTTCTTATGAGATGCATACTGCCGCAATGCGCTTTACAAAAGCCGGAATGGTTGAACAGGAAATTTCGGGCTTTGTTGAAGGAATTGCCCTTTCAATGGGAAGCGGAACCTCTTTCCCTATTATCTTTACAAAGAACGGACAGACTCTGCATAACCATTTCCACGGCAATATACTCGGCGACGGCGACCTTGTAATTCACGATTCAGGCGCAGAAACAGAAGAACTCTATGCAAGCGATATTACACGTACATTCCCTGTTAGCGGCAAGTTCACCTCTAAGCAGAAGGAAATATATGAAATCGTCCTCAAAGCAAACCTTGAGGCAATTAAAATGACCAAACCGGGCATTACAAACAAAGCCGTTCACCTTAAAGCAGCTACCGTTATTGCACAGGGATTAAAAGACCTCGGACTTATGAAAGGAAATATTAATGAAGCCGTTAAGAACGGGGCTCACGCTCTCTTCTTCCCTCACGGATTAGGACATTTAATGGGTATGGATGTTCACGATATGGAAAACTTCGGCGAACATTATACCGGTTATGACGAAAAGAATATCAGAAGCACACAGTTCGGACTTAAATCGCTCCGCTATGGCAAGACACTTGTTCCCGGAAATGTAATGACTATTGAACCGGGGCTCTATTTTATTCCTCAGCTTATTGATATGTGGAAAGCAGAAAAGAAATTCTCTGAATTCATTAATTATGATAAGGTTAATAAATATAGAGATTTCGGCGGAGTAAGAATTGAAGACGATGTTCTGGTTACCAAAACCGGAAGCAGAGTTCTCGGCGTTCCTATTCCTAAGACTGTTGATGAAGTTGAAGAAATTGCTTCAGACAAAATATAAATAGTATTTTTCAAGCGGATAATTCTTTTTTAGGATTATCCGCCTTTTTTTAAACTTTCAGGAGCTGCAATGTCCTTTACATCCCACTTTAAAAAAATTGCCGACTGGATTTACCCCGAGAACTGGATTGAGATTGAAACCGTTGATGCCCATACAGGAGGCGAACCTCTCAGAATTATTCTTACCGGACTCCCTGAAATTAAAGGGAACACAATCCTGGATAAAAGAAGATATATGAAAGAGAACCTGGATGACTACAGGAAAGCTCTTATGTGGGAACCGAGAGGACACGCCGATATGTACGGCTGCATCATTACTCCGCCGGTTACCGAAACAGCCGATTTCGGTGTTATCTTCCTCCATAACGAAGGCTACAGTACAATGTGCGGACACGGAATAATTGCAGTTACTAAAGTAGTGCTCGAAACCGGAATGTTCGAAATGAAAGAACCGGTTACAACTATTAAAATTGATTCTCCTGCTGGACTTGTTACCTCCTATGCAAAAATAAAAGATAATAAAGTGGAATCGGTTTATTTTCATAATGTCCCTTCATTCGTCTATATGCTCGACAAATCGGTTGATGTACCCGGCCTGGGGAAAGTGAATTTCGATATTGCATTCGGCGGAGCTTTTTATGCCTATGTAAAAGCAGAACCTCTTGGACTCACAATGGCCGAAAGCGAATTCGGCGAACTAATTGAGAAAGGGATGATGATTAAACGTGCAGTTATGAAAAATTTTGAGATTAAACATCCATTCGATTCAGATCTCGGATTCCTTTATGGTACCATTTTTTACGGCCCTCCTCTTACAAACAATGCCCATAGCAGAAATGTATGCGTATTCGCCGAAGGGGAAGTTGACAGAAGCCCAACCGGCACCGGTGTAAGCGCCAGAATGGCACTTCACTATGCCAAAGGAGAGCTTGCACTGAACCAACCTTATGTAATTGAAAGCATTGTAGGCTCAAAGTTTACAGGCAAGGCAATTGAAACTACTCAATTCGGCCCTTATAACGCGGTTATTCCCGAGGTTGAAGGAACAGCCTTTATAACCGGATTTAACCGGTTTCTGATAAATCCCGAAGATGAATTTAAAAACGGCTTTATTCTGAGGTAAATTTGGAAGAAATAAGAATTATTACTGCAGAAGATATAAAATCAGTACTAACAATGGATGCGGTTATTGCGGCGATGGAAGAAGCTTTCGCTCAATATTCAACGGGTAAGGCTGCCAATCCACTTAGGACCAATATTCAGATGCCGGAATTTAATGGGGATGCCCTCTTTATGCCCGCTTATCTTGCCGGAAGTAAGAGAATAGGAATTAAAGCCATTTCACTTATGAAGGAGAACTATAAAATTAGTCTCCCCTTTATTCACGCTATGGTTCTTGTATTCAGTGCTGAGACCGGAAAACCGGAAGCACTAATAAACGGAGAATCTTTAACTGCATATCGAACAGGGGCTGCATCGGGAGCTGCTTCGAAACACCTGGCAAGAAAAGACGCCGCCTCTCTGGCAATTATTGGAGCCGGCACACAGGCATATACGCAGTTCGAGGCTGTTTATGCTGTACGCCCAATTACAAAATGTCTGGTGTTTGATACCGACCCGTTTAAAGCTGAAAAATTTATTGAAAACCTTCAAAAGAAATACCCTATTCAATTTGAATTAGGAAGAGATAAACAGACTCTTTACGGCTGCGATATAATCTGTACTACCTCTAACGCGTCGGGAATTTTATTTGATGATTCCAATATTGCCCCCGGTACTCATATCAATGCAATTGGAGCTTACAGGCTCGATATGATTGAAATCCCAAATAAAACAGTGGCAAGGAGCAAAATTGTTGTGGATTCGCGCGAAGCCGCTCTTACGGAGGCAGGCGATATAATAAATGCAATTCAAAACGGTTCTATTTCGGAAAACTCAATCTATGCCGAACTGGGGGAAATTACAGCTGGAAATATAATCGGGAGGGCATCCGATAGCGAAATAACTCTCTTTAAATCGGTTGGGCTCGCAATCCAGGACCTGGCTGCGGCTTCAATTGTAATTGACCTTTGCCGGGAAAATAACTTAGGAACTATTGTAAAAATATAAATCCATTCCGGAGATTAAATGGAAACAAAACATCCTAAAGGCCTGAAGATTCTCTTCATGACCGAAATGTGGGAACGCTTCGGCTTCTACATCATGTCTGCTATTTACGTTCTTTATATGGATAAGGAACTTCATTTTGACATTGCGACTCAGGGAAACCTTTATGCGCTTTTTATCGGTTCCTGCTACCTTTTTCCCCTGGTTGGCGGTTACCTTGGCGATAAAGTGCTGGGTACAATTTTAACAGTACGCACCGGCGCAATTATGATGGCTTTCGGTTATGTTTCACTTGCACTCTCTTCTATTAACAACCTCGCATTCTTCTATTCAGGGCTTTTTCTTGTAGGCATCGGCACCGGCATATTTAAGGTAAATATGTCAACCCTGGTAAGTAATTTATACCACGACAGAACCCAGTTAAAAGATTCCGGATTTAATATTTATTATATGGGGGTAAACGTCGGCGCCACTATCGGGCCTCTTACAACAAACATCATTGGAATAATCTATAACGATTATAACCTTTGTTTCTGGGCAGCAGCGGCAGGTATGGTACTTGCGATTGTAATCTTCGAAATGGGAAAAAGCAAGCTTGTTGCCGTTAATCCTCAGAAGATAGCACTTCAAAATATGCCGGGAACCGATATGAATAAATCGGAATACAGAGAGAGAATATTAACCTTAATGGTTCTCTTTCCAATTGCAGCAATGTTCTGGCTCCCCTTTTACCAGAATGGATTCGCGCTTACTAAATTCGCCGATATGTCAACCATTCAGGTTTCCTGGCTGCGCCCCGAAGTCTTTCAGGCATTTGGAGCTGTGTTTATTATTCTCCTAACCCCCGTAATACTCTGGATTTTTTCCAAATTCCGCGATAAGGGGAGAGAACCTTCAACTCCTACCAAAATCTTCTTCGGAATGAATATGATGGGGCTCGCTATGGTAATTATGGTTGTTGCCTCTCTTCTCGGAGGGAATGAGGATAAGAACATTATGTCCCCTCTCTGGCTGATTGCAGCTTATTTCATCATTACAGTAGGAGAAATACTTATTTCTCCCCTTGGTCAAAGTTATGTAACCAAGGTGGCTCCCCCTTCAATACAGGGATTTATGATCGGAGGGTGGTTCTCGGCTACTGCAATTGGAGTAATAAGTTCGGGTCTGTTCGGGAAAATATATAATGAAGTACCTCACCATTCATTCTACCTCATTCTGGCAGGCATTTCGTTTTTTGCGGCTTTTTTAGTATTTATATCAATGAAAAAATTAAAAAAATACGGTGGTTAAATGTTAATTAAAGAAAAAATCAATCAGGCTAAATCAATATTAAAAGAACTGGATATCGACTGCTGGATTACATTTGTTAGGGAAAGTTCAATAAACGGAGACCCTGCCCTTTCATTCCTCTCTCCGGGAGCGCTTACATGGCATTCCTCATTTATAATCACAAAGTCTGGAGAGGCCTACTCAATCGTAGGACAGTATGATAAAAGGACAATTGAAGATACCGGCGCATATAATGAAGTAACAGGATTCGTGTCGGGATTTAAGGAGCCACTGACAAATCTATTAAAGAAATTGAATCCGGCGCAGATAGCGA
>JAEXUB010000220.1 GCA_023453125.1 Bacteroidota bacterium | reverse complement strand
CACGACCCCGATATTGTGCTTGTAGGTGAGATGCGCGATAAGGAAACCGCCGAAACAGCCATTAAACTGGCAAATACCGGGCATTTAACCTTTTCAACTCTCCATACCAACGACGCCTCGAGTGCCGTTGCCCGTCTCTATAAGATGGGAGTTGAGCCTTTCCTTATAGCTTACGCCATTAATATAATTGTGGCACAGAGATTGATTAGGAAATTGTGTGAAAACTGCAAAAGGAAGATTGTGCAGAACAAGGAACATGTAATTACGGCTGCAGGGCTAAGTTTGGAAGAATATATGAAATATGACCTCTATGAGCCGGTCGGATGCGAAAAATGCAATAATTCAGGCTTTAAGGGAAGAATGGCTATTCACGAGGCCCTTTATTTCACCAAGGAAATCAGGGAAATTATTGTAGGTTCCGGTGAAGACGTAAACGAAGAGGCAATAAGGCAGCAGGCACGCAAAGACGGCACTTTGAGCCTTAGGGATTCCGGTTTCGATAAAGCCAAATTGGGGCTTACCTCAATTCCCGAAGTGATTGCCGCCACAATGGAAGAGTAAACTAAATCGGAGATAATCCGATTATTATATATAGTATTTAACTTAATTTGGGTAGAAAATGGTTGAAGGCGCAAAAGCGGTTCTTTCTAATTTTTGCAAAGAGATTCCTCCTACTATATTCGGAGCCGAACGGGTAGAGTTCATAATCTCAAGAATCAACACAATTTCGGTTAATGACAAACTCCAGATAATTAAGTTAATGAATCACATCCTCAGTACTATGCTGGAAAGGAATGCTTCCGACGTTGAACTCGGCGGGCACGCCACCGGCGGTTTTGTATGGTTCCGAGTCTACGGGGATAAAGTGAGAGTGCGCGACTTGCCCGAATTTACACACGATGAGGCGGCACTGGTTATTTTAAGCCTTCTCAATCAGAATCAGCTCAAGTACATAATTGAGAACAGGAACCTCGATTTCAGCTATACATTTTTCTACGAAGGTTCGCAGAAGGATGTCCGTTTCAGAGCTGATACTTATTTTGACCTTGATACCCTCGCGCTCAATATGCGCGCTATATCGGCGGTACCCCGTCCTGTTGAATCGCTCGGATTCCACCCCCTCGCAATTCAGAATATGAGTCACGGTTACATAAAATTCGGCCTCTCTCTTGTAACGGGAATTACCGGTTCGGGTAAATCCACAACACTGGATGCCGTTATAGACCATCACAACAAGTTTGATCCCGCGCACATTGTTATTATTGCATCTCCCATAGAATATGTGCATACTTCCAATGTCGCTATTATTAAGCACAGAGAAGTGGGAAAAGATGTTCTTTCTTTCAAGGAAGGAGTTATACAGTGTCTTCGTCAGGATCCGGACATAATAGTAATAGGAGAAATGAGGGATCCGGATACAATAATGGCCGCTCTGGAAGTAACGGATACGGGGCATAAAGTGTTCTCAACACTCCATACCTCCTCGGCGGTTGAATCGATAGACAGAATTATTGCCGAAGTTAACCCTGTTGAGCAGGAGCGCGTTCGCAACAGGCTTGCAGACGTGCTCATATCGGTCGTTTCGCAGAAACTGGTTCCAAGCCTCGACGGAAAGCGCGCACTGGCAAAGGAAGTGCTTATTGTAACACCGAGTGTTAAAGCGGCAATTAAAAATAATAATACAAGCGAAATTTATATGATGATTAATCAGGGGGGCCCTCAGGGGATGATTACAATGGAGCAGGACCTTCTGAGGCTTCTAAACGAAAGAAAGATTTCAAAGGACAATGCGCTCGCGTATTCCAACAATAAAACAAGAATGTTGCAATTATTAAAAGCCATGTGATAGATGAAACAAATTGTATGTTTATATCCGGAAGGTTCAGAGGTTAAATTAGTACTGTTCGAAAAGAACGGTGGCGCTTTAAAGATTGAGCGTGTCGCTTCTGTCCCCCTTTCGCAGGCTCTCCACTCGGCAGCCTCACTAGATAAGTCTGCAGTTTTCAGCGCCGGAGAAGAGCTTACGACAGAAATAAATTTCGACAGGGACGAAGCCGAAAGCTTCAGCAGGTACGATTCCTCCGATATCCAGAATATTGCCCAGAACCTGTCAGGAATTAATCTGAAGAAGACAGAATTCCTGCCTGTCGTAACGGAGCCGACAGTTAATTTCCATCCTTTTGATGCTCAGCCCGATCTGAAAAAGGATAAAATAATTGAGCTCCTCCGCAAAGATGTGCAGAGCACTAAAGGTATTGCAGTCAATGCCGATATGGTAGATTATATTGAACTTCAGGATAAATCCCTCCTCGGCGTATTCCTGGAAGGGGACCTCGCCGGCGTTCAGATGATTAATATGCTTGCCTCAAGCTACGGAAAGAGATTCCTTAAAATAGCAGGCATTAAACCGGCGGAATTATCTCTTGCATACTATGTTTCAAAAACCACAAAATTTTTCCCCGAGGATTTTTCCCTTATTATTTACATAGGCAAGGAATACAGCAAGCTTCTATTCCTCGAAGGGCAGCAGCTTAAGCACGTAGGCGCTACACTCGATATTGGAACCAGAAACCTTCATACTTACGATGTTTATTTCTCCAAGATTCTCCTTGAAATGGAGAACGGGGGAATACCCAAGCTTGATAATATTATTCTCTGCGGCGAAGACCGTTCAGAAAATCTTATTCTATCTTTCTACGACACATTCCCCGAAGCCAATGTAACGGAATTAAAATTCGAAAATTTCGATACTACTCTTCTCAGCGAGGAAGTTGTAGCCAATATCTCCCTCTATTCAATTCCAATTGCCGTTGCGGTGGAATACTTTGATACTCTCGATAAAACGACTCAGGGGGTATCGTTCCTTCCGAAATTCATAATTGAGAATCAGAAGCCGTTCCAGTTCGGATGGCACGGTTATGCCCTTCTTCCGTTCCTTTTCGGGGCAACCTTCTTCTTTACATTCAAGGCGGCATCCAATATTAACGAAATGAAAGAGCTTGACGTTAAGATTGCCCGGATGGAAATGGTTAAGATGAATAACCAGAAACTTCTGGATGAAATTGCCCCTCTGGACCAGAGGATTAACAGTTTCGACAACACCCAGGTAATTCTCGATTCAGCCGCGCGCGGCACAGATGTCTGGAACAAGCTGATTATTAAAATCGGCGATTTTATGGAGACCAGGCGTAATTTCTGGATTACTAAATTCGTTACAAACGGAAAGGAAGTATCTATTGACGGATACTCATTGTCCCGCAGCGTATTAACCGAATTTGCAGAGCAGTTTAAGAATTCAACGCTTCAGAGCGTTACATTCGATCCGATAAGGAAAGAAAGCGCATTTTCATTTAAATTGAAATTTAAGATAGAAACCGAGACGCCGAAAAATCAATGAACACTAAATTAAAAAATACTTTAATTATCCTTGCCATTCTGATCTTTATTGCCGCAGCCGGCATAGTATTCACCTATGTGATTCAGAGAGGGAAAATTAAAGACAGAGAAAAGAAGATAAAGGACCTGGCAGTTTACCAGCTCGATACCGAAACGCTTCAGGATAATCTTCTTAAGGCAAAGAGGAAAGTCGCTCAGCTCGACTCAATTCTGGCCACGCGCAAATATATTCTGGCCGGCAATGTAACTCAATCCGGTTTTTTTGATTTTGTTAATGAAGTCAGCTACTCCTTCTCATCCTTTTCATATGTAAATGTGGAATATAACGATGTGAAGGCGCAGAAAAACTATAATGAATATGGTTATACTCTGAGCGGAACTGCAGAGTACAGCGACTTCAACAGGCTTCTCTATGCCATTGAGCAGAGCAAGGCAATTAAAAAAGTTACTCTCGTGGATCTGAGCAATAATGTTAAACTGGATGAAGACTCCGATCCCCATTATCTGGTTAACTACAAAATCAAAGTCGGCGTTTTATTCAGCGCCGACCCGAAAATTGCAACTACCGAGTACAGGGAAAACTCCCTTGTGCCGAATCCGGTTTATAATTCATTCTACCCATTAATCAGAAGCGAGATTCCTCCTAATAAGGATAAACTTCTCGACGTTCAGAATGCGAAGCTTCTTGCCCTTATTCCCGACGGCGCCTTCCTTTCCGATGCTTCCGGAAATACTTATCTCCTTTGGGAAGGGGATAAGGTTTATCTCGGCTACATTACCAAAATAGATTATGAAAAAAATCAGGTGCAGTTCATTCTCAATAAAGGCGGTATAATTGAGAAATTAACACTTGACCTCCAAAAAGAAATAAAACAGAGCAAATAAAATGAAAAGATTAATTTTAATATTATTACTGGTTTTTTCGGCAAGTTTAACCGCGCAGGTTGACCTGCAGCAGCAGTTAAGCGGTTATGTTAACCCGCAGGAGCTGGTTACAATTTCCGAAACCGTTCCTTTCTCTCAGGCTATTGCAATCCTGAGCAAGGTCAGCGAGAAGATGACAGGCAAGAAAATTATTTCTACCGTTCAGCTTGATGCCCCTATCGGAGTTATGATAGATAAAATGGCATACAAGAAAGCCCTCGTCATAATTGTCCAGTATCAGAATCTCATATTCGAAGAAGGGGAATCGGTTATTGTCGTTAAGAAGAAGACTGAAATTAAAGCCGATACATCAAGCACCCACGCTTCAATTAACGACAGGGAAGTTGCTATAAGCGCGGTTTTCTTTGAAGCAAACGTTTATGCTATGCGCGAAAGAGGCATCAACTGGCAGCTTCTCCTTACGCAGAGCGGCCTTTCTATCGGTCCGGAGTTGAGAACAGCTACAGAGCAGACAACAACCACATCGGCAACAACTGCAAAGCCGCCGGAATTCAACCTTAACGCAAGTTCCAATTTCTCTATGGGTGGTTTCGACGGAACGGCAACCGGATTATTCCGTTTCTTTGAAAATGAAAACCTCGGTGAATTAATTTCCGTTCCGTCAGTTTCCGTCAGAAACGGAATTCAGGCAAGAATGCAGGTGGGTACCGATTATTCCATTAAGCAGAGGGATTTCTCGGGCAACCTGATTGATAAATTTGTTTCTACCGGTACAATTATTACCGTTACGCCGCGCGTATTCAACGAAGACGGCATTGATTACATTTATCTTAAGATTAATGCGGAGAAAAGCTCAGGCACCCCCGATGTTGTAAGTACAAAAATCGATAAGACAACGGCCGAGACAAGCGTTCTTCTTCTTGACGGCGAAGAGACTACAATCGGCGGGCTCTTTGTAAACGAGGAATCAATTGTTAGAAGAGGCATCCCTATACTTAAAGACCTCCCCTGGTGGTTCTTCGGAATTAGATATTTAACCGGATATGACCAGACCGTCAATTCCAAAAAAGAGATTATCATTACAATCAAAGCGCATCTTCTTCCTTCACTTAAAGAAAGAATTTCAAAGAAGAAAGAAGAAAACCTTATCAGGCAGCAGACATTAAAGAATCAGGAACTGCTCGATAAGTTAAAAGTTGATTCGATGTTGAAAAAAGAAATGGAAAAATAAAGCACAGACTATGCATCTCGGCTCTATTTTAATAGTGGACGACGACGTCAGCCTCTGCAGGGTTCTGTCGGATGAATTGACCGAGGTCGGGTACCTGACCTCGTATGTTAACGATGCCGATTCCCTTTTTCTCTATCTTGCCGAAGGGAAACCCGCGGACCTGATTCTTCTTGACCTCAAAATGCCCGTTAAAGACGGCTTTTACGTGCTTGCCCGTTTCCAGAAGGAAAAAATTAAAAGAAAAGTAATTGTGCTTACCGCATACAGCGATTTAAAGAGCGCAATGGAATCGGCTAAACTGGGCGCATCCGATTTTATAAGCAAACCTTACGACTTAGACGAGCTGATTATTACTGTTCAAAGAGTATTACAGCAAGAATGAAATGAAAATAAGTGTAAAGCTTCTTTTAATAACATTTGCTGTGGTTGTTCTCATTTCCGGCGCGTCATCACTAATTTACTACTCCCTTTCAAACTCCATTCTCGAATCTCAGAACTCAAAATCTGTTATTAATGCTACTACGGATCTGGCAGGCTCTTTACAGAGACTCCTGGAAAAAATGGATGAAGAGGGAACCCGCATTTCGATAAACAGGACCGCTGCCGATAAAAACCTGAAAGGGTTTGAAACCGATTTCTTCTTCAGGCTTGCAAATGATTCCTTAATCGATTTTTCCTCTTTTCTCTCAAGCGACAGCGTATTCCTCAATAAGAGCTC
Source organism: Bacteroidota bacterium (assembly GCA_023453125.1). Classification (GTDB taxonomy): domain Bacteria; phylum Bacteroidota; class Ignavibacteria; order Ignavibacteriales; family Melioribacteraceae; genus JAEXUB01. The sequence continues at coordinate 660 of JAEXUB010000220.1, read as the reverse complement.
CCGTTCCATCAAAAGCTTTGTAAGACAGAACCGGAATATTATTTACCGCGCAGGGCAGGGGCCTGGGAATACAATTCATTTTTACGGAAAGGCCGTTACTGAAAGACTTTTAAACAGGATTGCCGAGGAAATTAGGGGGGAAGTTGCCTTTGTCGTGAACGATAATATTATTGAGCTTTCGCATCAGATTAAGAATGCCCGCTATTATGATATCCTGATGAAGTCGTTCGAAATGCTCCGCTTTAAAAATAATTATGATCTCTACGGTGAACACCTTGAGGATTCCGATTTTATTTCTTCCAAATATGAGCCCAAACTCCTGAGTATGTCCGAGGACAGGATCGGCTTTCTGGTATTCAACAATAATATTGAAAGCTGGCAGTTCCGCTCAACAATTAAAATGGTTATTATAATCATTATCAGTTCGGGCATTGCCCTTGCCCTTGTGCTCATTCTCCTCTTCACTACAAGAATAAGGAAGCAGATATTCCTCCTTACAGAGAGTGCCGAGATTACCGCCAAGGGGGATCTTGGGCACCGCGTTCCGGTTATTACCAAAGACGAAATAGGAAAACTCGGGGAATCTTTCAATAAGATGCTCAACGATCTTGAGAAAATTAAATTCGCAGAGAAAGAGTATCTCGATTTTCTAACTCTGAT
>JAEXUB010000081.1 GCA_023453125.1 Bacteroidota bacterium | reverse complement strand
GTATATATTTCCGGTTCGGCTTTTGGGTTTTTGGCAGAGAATTTTTTGGCCTCAATAACCATTCTAATCATTTCAATCAGATTTAAGAGAAGTTTTCTTACCTTGCCGTCTCCAATCTGCGACAGTTCCTTCAAATCCTCCGGGGCTAAGACAACGGCAGAAATATCTTTCCCCTCCCGGTTTATCTTGGTCATTACCTCTCTTACAATGCGCATCAGAAAATCCAATACTTCTTCTTTCTTTTCTTTTTTTGTCTCTGAATAGGAGTGAAGCGACTTAAAGGATATCTGTAAATCGGCACTGTACTTCTTTAGCACTTCATTTGCCCCGCTTCCGGTCCTGGCATTGAAGGTAAAAGTAAGATTCACATTCCCTTCGCTGAAATCTGACGAGGTGAAGCCATTAAGAGAATATGTGAGTTCTGTTTTTCCGGTAAAGGAAAAATTATAACTGTTATTCGCATTATTGAATTCAATTCGGGCGTTGGGTAAATCAATTCCGTAATTGTTTAGTTCTCTTGATAAAGATATTGAGGCAGAAGAAAAGGAATCCCCTTTTTTTAATTCGCCTTCCTCTTTCTTCCTGACTGAAGAGGGGGCAAAAAGAGGCTTTGATGTAAGAGGCGCGACTTCCATGTCTAAAATTCCTTCCTTGTACTTAATTATCGTAAAAAAAGGGACAATGTTGAATTTTTAGAAAATCAGCCTAATTAATCTAAAATCCGGACAAAAATTTTCGATTCTATATGTATGAAATGGAAAAGGAAATAAGAAAATGAAAAAAGCTGTTATTTTTCTGATTTTAATGGGGATTTCGGGCATATTCGGCGGATGCGCCACCATTCTTAACACAACAACACAGGATGTTGAAATAAAATCGGTTCCCCCCGGTGCTAAAATTACAATTGATAATAAAAAATTCGGAAATACACCGCAGACAGTTAATCTGGAAAGAAAGAAGGACCATTCGGTTAAATTCGAGCTTGAGGGATATCAGGCTTATGAGACACAAATTACCACAAAAATTTCATTCTGGTTCTGGGGAAATATTCTTAACGGCCTTATACCCGGAATGGCAATCGATTATCTTACCGGTTCAATGAATACTCTTCTTCCGGATGCTATTGAAGCCCAGCTGGTTCCCCTTCCTAAGGAAGAAGTTAAAAAGAGATAATTATAAATGGGGAAGCCCTAGGCTTCCTCAATTTCCCCTACCTGATAGACAGGTTTTATATTTGTGAACTTATCCTGGTCTTCTGTTAAATCGTGAGCCGCAAAAAAATATTTACCCGCAAGATGCTGTATCGATTCAAATGTAAGATGTGTAACGGCTAAATAGGGAGATTCCATTCCCATCCCTTTTGAACCCTTTTCAATTACAACCTTTAACGGTTTTAAGGTCTCTTTAATAAAAGGGATATGCTTTTCACGGTAATACTCAAAATCAAAATTCTTTCCCTCAGTGCGGGGATAAAGTATCATTACATTAATCATGTTCTTTCCGGTATTTTGTTATGGCTAAACTTATGAAAAGGAATTAATAAATGAAAAGCGGTTTTTATAAGGAAAAAGGGCTTCCCCGCCCGATGCGGGGAAGCCTTACTAAATTTACTTTACAAGCACCATCTTTTTGGCTGAATGGGATACTGAGGAATTGCCCGATACTGCATTGATGGAATAATAATAAATGCCCGATGAATAATTGCGAGCGTTCCAGTTAAGAGTATGCATTCCCGCACCGGAGCGCCCATTGTATAAAGTCTCAATTTTCTGCCCGATTGCATTATAAATGCTTAAAGTTACATACGATTCTGCCGGCAGAACGTAGCTTATTGATGTTGTCGGATTAAATGGATTAGGATAGTTCTGGTTTAATTTATACTCGGTATCGATATTGCGTAATTCCTTATCCTCAATTCCTACAACGGGGCCGCCCCAGATTTTATAAACATATTCGGGATGGTCTATATAAGGATTCCTGTTATTCTGGTAGGAATAAATGATATTATTCCTGTTTATCTCGTAAGCATCGGGAAGGTCCTGTGCATTCCACTGCAGAAGAGTAGATAACTTGCCGTGGTACGGCTCGCCTGCCGGAGATGTATTAACAGCATCAAGAACCGCTAGGAATGGCTCCCCGTTTTCTCCCTGATACCTGGTAGCCATATAAAAAATCATTCTCGCCACATCCCCTTTAACTTCATTGCGGGGCTCAAAAGAATCGTTATCATAATAGCAGTTTGTTGTGCCGGGGAGAAGATTCCCCCCCATATCAAAATCGAGATTATTCTTTATCGAATTAACATTGGCATTCTCGGCTCTCAAATGATGAGCATCTGTTCCTGCTCCAATATCGGTACCGAAATTCCCGTGCGACTTTGCCCATACGTGTTCCCTGTTCCAATTATATGAAGTGCCCGACTGTGTGATTGAAGGATATTTATAAATTGAAAATCCTGAATAAACTCCAATTACATTATCCGGATTATTCGGATCTTCATCTGCATCCGAAAGGATATCCCATAAATCAGTAGAATTATCTGTATAAGGATATTTTGTATGCCCTTTTATCAGGTTATAAAGAGCATTTTTTAATGCAGAACCTTCCAGAGAAGCGCTTATTGTGCTGTAATAACTGTCGCTGCGGGGACTCATAATTGTAAGGTAAAAATAGGATTGAGAACCGGGAGCCGAAGCCGCATTCATACCCCCCTGAACCGAGTGAATTTTAATATATGCCTTTCTTGAGCGCTCCGAAACCGCTGGGCCGAGAAGAGGTATGTTTATAGTCTGATTTGCACTACTGCCCGCAGGGAAAGTAACAACTGCAGAATTGAATCCTGTAAGGGTTCCGATATTTGCATAGCTCGAATCGCTTACAAGGCTTACAACGCACGTTGTAGGATTGCTGTTATCGGGATTAGTTATTGAAAGCACCGCCTGATAAGAACCCGCACTTCTCGAAACAGCATCTGCTTTTTTGGTGAACTGTATTCGTGTTACCAGAGAATCTGTACGTACCGTAATTGTAGAGGAATTAGGGCTCTCTCCCCCTGTATTTGAGGCTCTAACTCTATAATAGTAATTAGTCTTCTGGGTTAGCCCCGTAACTGAATAGCTTGTTGCATTGCCTGTGTTCTTGGCGTTAAAACCGGTTACGAATGTACCCTCGGCAAATGATGAGGCTGTGCTTACGTCCAGAATATAGCTTGAGGCTCCTACAGCCGAACTCCAGTTTGCGGTAAAAGAGACCGGAGTAATATTTGTAGCTGCGGCCGCTACAGGGGCATCGGGAGCGGTTTCTCCTTCCTGGTCACTTATATTGTTCATTACAAAATTGTCAATTCCAAGAGCCTGTGCATTTGAAGTTGTTGTACCCGATGTAACAGAATAATTCCAGGCAAGATAGAAATTTCCGCCGGCGGGAATATTTAATCCTGCAATTCTCTGATTAAGAACATTTTTCGTTTCAAGCGGTACCGGCGCTCCTCCTAAATTGTCTCCATTTGGAGTGAAACTGGTGATGAAATTTGCCCCTGCAGCTGTCCAGGTTATTCCGTCTGTTGAATAATAGAGCTGAATTGAAAAACCAGCTGCATTGTTCCCATTACGGAACCTAAAGACATCATAAGAAACGTCAACTCTCTTAATGCTCTGAGCACCGCTATTGTTGAAATAGGCATAGATGTTAACACTCTTTGAAGCCGATGAAGAAGAATGTCCACCAACTGCACGGTCTGTTGCGGAATTATCTACCCCTAAACCAAAATTATAAATACCGTTGCTTGCCGAAGAGCTCAAATTTTCCCCGCCGAGCTTTTCCGTATTTGATAAAGCGGCTGAATAAGTACCAAGTGTCCTTACAGACCCTCCATTTTTATCCACTTTCCAATTCGAGGGCATTGCGGCTGTGGCAGTTGTGCCAAGGCTGTTAAAATTTTCACTTACATTTGAGCCGACAGATATATTTATCTGGGCATAACTCACAATAAACGGAATTAGAATGAACATCAATAATTTTTTCATAGTCTTCCTTTACAAAAATAATATCACAAAGGGCAGAAAGCCCGTCACTTATTATCGGATTTAAATTGGATTTTTATATGGTATGAAATCAGAATATTAAAGTTAAGGGGCGGTATAAACCGCCCCTTATAAAAACCTTATTTTACCAATAACATCTTGTGGGATAGGTTTACATTATTTCCTTTGAGGGAATATATGTAGGTTCCGCTTGCAAGATTTGATGCGTTGAAATCAACTCTATATTTGCCTGCACTCAATTCTTCATTTACAAGTGTGGCAACTTCCTTTCCGAGAATATCATATACTTTAAGATTATAGAATCCGGTTTCAGGCACAGAGAAAGATATCTGTGTAGAAGGGTTGAAAGGATTAGGATAATTCTGGTCGAGTGAATAGGTATTTGGAATTAAATTGGCTTCTTTTTCAATACCAACTGTTAAACGGCTCCAGCTATTTGTAACTCTAATAGCGTCAATAACTAAGGTAGGGGCTGCGCCTGCAGTTCCCTGTCTGACAGTAACACTTCCAAGGTCTGTTGCATCTGTTTTTGAAGCATTTGCATAGTTAAGAATTTCAGCAGTTGAAGGCTCAGTTGATGGAACTGTACTTGGGAATACATAAACAGAAATTAAATCATCATCAGTAGTCCCTGTATTGAATACATATTTGACTACAAACAAATAAGTTGTATTAAAAGCTAAAACAGTTGTACCGTAAGAGGCACCGCCCGAAACTTCATTGCTTTTACTAATACCAATTGAATAACCGGTTCCATTAGTTTTAACATGAACTCTGGCATAATAATTAGTCTGAGTGGTTGCTGGCGACATTGCTATAAAATAATCACCTGTACCAGTTGTCATAACTTTCATCAAAAATGTTAAATAAACACTTCCTGTAGTCTGAGACGTAAATGTCTTAAAAGCATCCTGTCCATTATCGGCAAAAGTCAATGCATTACCTATTGATTGAACACCAGTAAAAGTTAAACCAGGTGATGTAATTGTAAACGGATTAGTTGTTGATGAGCCGCTTATTGTCCAACCTGAACTTAGAAGTGCAGCTCCTGCAGTATAATTAAACTCTTCCGATAGAAAGGTCTGCTGAGCAATTGATGTTGAATATACAGCAAGAAATAATACAACAGATAGTAATACTTTTTTCATCTTTCCCTCTTTTTGTTTTTTGCATTACAATATAAGTTTTGAGTAAACTTATATCAAATTAAATTTAGGTGAAAATATTCAAAATAATTTCATAAAAAGATTCGC
>JAEXUB010000032.1 GCA_023453125.1 Bacteroidota bacterium | reverse complement strand
GTTCGGAGAACTGGCTGCTCTTTATAATCTGCATATAAAACAGATTGAATACCGAGACCGCAAAAAACAGAGTAATGATTACGAATATTATTCTTTTGCGTAAAACCGATCCTACTACCGTCTCCATCATTCTATTTGATTCTTTCTTTTAATGATTACAAAGGGGAACCTAATTACTGCAGTGTAGAGCCCGGGAAGTATTCCTCCCCAGAAAAGCATCATAAAAAAGGATTTTTGAGTCGATGATGAAAGAGCGGTGTATACTATAGACTCTACAACCGCTATTATAAAAACAATTATTGTGAACCAATATGTTTTTGTATAATACTCAATCTTATTTTCATTGAAAAAATATCCCGTAATAAATCCCGCCAGAGTCTTCGAGAACATTGCACTTCCGAGAACCCCTCCGCTAATAAGGTCGAATAAAAATCCAAATACAAATCCAGCCGCAGTACCGTAAAACTGGCCGTTTAACAATACAGCATATACAAGGACAATTGTAATAAGGTCAGGGACTACATTCTCAATTGAGATAAGGGGTATAACGGTTAACTGAAGTATTAACGCGGGAATAAAAAACAATAAGGGTTTAATATATTTTAATTGTGTTATCATTATTTCTTAAAGAGGTTCAATTCAAGGTTATCAATCTGTTTGCTGAATTTCAATTTCATTACGAAAACATTTTTAACAAAGTGGAAGTCGGTAAACGGCTCAAGAAAAACATCTTTCATAAGCCCTTCCATATTCGTCTGCACTTTGGAAGCCTTCCCAACAGGAATTGAAGGAGGGAGAATTGTACTGAATTCGGATGTTGAAAAAACATCCCCTGGCTGAATATCGTAAGTAGCGGGGATATTTCTTATTACAAGGCTTCTTCCGTCCCATGCAAGTATTCCGTTTACCCTGCTTCTCTGATCGGTAACCGCAACATTAAGTGATGAATTCTTAATTGTTTTAACTATGGCAAAATTAGAATCGACATCCGAAATCAGACCTATTAGGCCATAGGAGGTTATTACAGGCATTCCGACTCCGATATTGCTGTCGGCACCCGTATTAATTATAAAATTACCCTGCATTCTGGCAGTAAGCTTTGAAACAATAGTTGCAGGCTGAAGTTCATACTTTACAGTATCCCTCAGGCCAAGCATTTTTCTAAGCTCTTTATTTTCGCTTTCGAATCCTCTCAGTTCGTCAACCCTAAGCATTAGCTCGGCATTCTGCCGTTTCATCTCCTTAAGATCGCTTGAGAGGGCAAACATGTCGCCTATACCGGAGACAATAGAATTAACAAAGGCAAAATTTCCGAATGCTATTGCCTGCAGCCTTTTAACCTGCGGTTTATTACTGTTGGAAAGGAATAACAGACTAATAACTAAAAGGAGAATAAGGAGGATGTACTCCTTGAATTCTGCTGCGATTCTTTTAATGATTTTAAGCATTAATAAGTTCTTTTACGGATAAACACCTTGGAATACTTATTGATATTATCTATTGCCCTGCCTGCTCCTCTTACAACTGCAGTTAAAGGATCGTCTGCAACATGAACCGGCAGATTAGTCTCCATTCTGATTCTTTCATCCAGGCCCTTTAACAGGGCGCCACCACCGGTAAGCATTACTCCTCTGTCCAGTATGTCGGCAGAAAGTTCAGGGGGAGTTCTTTCCAATGTCTGTTTAATAGCTTCAACCATCTGCGAAATATTCTCATTCAAGGCTTCTCTAATTTCAACAGAACTAACTTCGGCAGTCTTGGGAATACCTCCTACAAGGTCTCTTCCCTTAACCTGAATAGTCACCTCTTCTTTAAGAGGCACTGCGGAACCGACTTCGCATTTAATAGATTCAGCCGTTCTTTCGCCTATAAGAAGGTTGTAATTTTTCTTGAAGAACTGCATTATGGCGTTATTCATTTCGTCGCCGGCAATTCTTATAGATTCTTCGTTTACAATACCGGCAAGAGCAATAACCGCAATTTCAGTTGTACCGCCGCCGATATCGATAATCATATTGCCGACCGGGGCTTCAACATCCACACCTATGCCAATTGCAGCAGACATCGGTTCTGCAATCAGGTGCACTTCCTTTGCGCCGGCATGTTCAGCCGCATCTCTAACTGCGCGCTTTTCAACTTCGGTTACACCGCTTGGCACGGCTATAACAATTCTTTTGCTTGCCATTCCCCCTACAGTAACCTGCTTTATAAAAGCTTTTATCATGCCTTCGGCAATTTCAAAATCTGCAATAACACCATCCCTCATCGGTCTTGTAACACGGATTTCCCGGTGTTCTCTTCCCTGCATTTCTTTTGCTTTATTTCCTAATGCAAGAATCTTTTTCGTGTTTCTATCGTAAGCGACTATTGAGGGTTCATTCAACACAATTCCCTTTCCTTTTATATATATCAGGGTATTCGCAGTACCCAAATCAATGGCGACATCACTCGCAAAAATGTCAAAAATTCCCATAATTCCTCTTAGTGTTTAAAATTTCTTATTCCTGTAAAAAGCATCGCAATTTTATGTTTATTTGCTGCTTCAATTACTTCTTCATCTCTCACAGAGCCGCCGGGCTGAACAACGGCTGTTATTCCGTAGGAGGCAATTACTTCAAGTGCGTCCGCAAAAGGAAAAAATGCATCCGAGGCGGCTACTGCTCCTTTTAAGTCGTGTCCGAATTCAGTTGCTTTCATTGCGGCTATTTTTGCCGAATCAACCCGCGACATCTGTCCGGCACCTACTGCAATTGCCTTTCTGTTTTTTGTATATACAATTGCATTAGATTTTGTGTGCTTGCAGACTGCCCATGCAAAACGGAGTTCTTTCATTTCCTCTTCTGTGCAAGCGCGGTTGGTAACGGTCTTAACATTTTCAAAGGCAAATGCGGAATTGTCATATTCCTGTGCAAGAAATCCCCCCGGAACATTTTTAACCTGGAATTCTGCTTTACCTGGAAAGTTTAAAACTTTTATTACTCTTCTGTTCTTTTTTGTTTTCAGATATTCAATTGCTTTTTCGGTATAATCGGGGGCTACTACGATTTCGAGAAAAATCTCGTTCAATTTTACTGCAGTTGCTTCATCAACGGTTTTATTAAACGCCACAATTCCGCCGTATGCCGAAACCGGATCGCAGGAGAGGGCTTTTTCATAAGATTCCAATATAGAATCGGCAGATGCTGCCCCGCAGGGATTTGTATGTTTTATTATTGCGCAGGCGCAGTCTTCAAGGTCGGCAACCAGGTCGAGCGCCGCGGTAAAATCAACAAGATTGTTGAATGATAATTCTTTGCCTGCCAGGACTTCGAAATACTCGTAGAAATTTCCGTAAAGATATGCTTTCTGGTGGGGATTCTCACCGTATCTCAAAGTATCGGAAAGCTTTGAATTAATTCTCAATGCGGTTTTAGCGCCAAGAAATTCATCTTCCAGGAAATCAGCGATCAGTGTATCGTAGAAAGAAGTGTATGCAAATGCGGCTGCGGCCAGCTTTTCCCTTGTCTCTTTTGAAATTTCCCCTTTCGATAATTCAGCCAGGAAATTATCATACTGAGCCGGGTTGGTAAGCACCGAAACATATTCGTAATTCTTTGCCGATGCCCTTATGAGGCTTGGGCCGCCAATGTCTATATTCTCAATTTTTGTCTCAAGGTCTACATCAGTACGGTTTACAACTTTCGGGAAAGGATAAAGATTAACGCAGACAATATCGATAGGAACAACGCCGTTATCGGCCGCTTCAATTTTATCCTGTTCATTTTCGCGGCGCATCAGAATACCGCCGAAAATTTTCGGCTGAAGAGTCTTAACCCTCCCCGAAAAAATCTCCGGGAATCCTGTAAAATCAGCAATCTCTGTAGATTCTATTCCATTCTCTTTTAAAAGTTTTGCCGTATTGCCGGTAGCTAAAATTTCATATCCGTGCGCAACTATGCTTTTTGAAAACTCAACAATGCCAGTTTTATCTGAAACGCTGATCAAAGCAAATTTTTTCAATTATTCTCCTGAAAGCTAATTGAGGACCCTGGTCCTGTAATTTTCAATTATCACTTTACCGTCTGCAAACTTTTCAACAATGAACGGAAGAATTGTATGTTCAACAGATAAAACAAGCCGTGCAATTTCTTCAGGAGACTGAGCATCGCTAATATCCACGGCCCTTTGAGCAATTATCTTTCCGTTGTCATAAATCTTATCTACAAAATGTATAGTAGCTCCTGAAACTTTTGCATTGCAGTTAAAAACAGCATTGTGTACATTAATTCCGTACATGCCTTTACCGCCGAAAGAAGGAAGCAGAGCGGGATGGATATTGATTATCCGGTTTTCAAATGCATCAATTAAGAAATCGGGAATCTTTTTTAGAAAACCTGCCAATACAATAAGTTCTACTCTTTCTTCTAATAGTTTCTCAACGAGCGTATTATACGAAATGTAATTTTCTTTACCGGTAATGCTTACCGAAATTACATTAATACCTTTTTCTTTCGCAACTGAAAATGCAGGGCAATCTGATTTATCGCTTATAACGGCATAAACAGAAATTTTCGCAGCCGGCACTTTTTCAAGAATAGCCTTTAAATTAGAACCTCTGCCGGATACAAAAACCGCAATTTTCATTTGCTTAACATTACTTTTTAACGTTGCAAATTATCTAAATACTTAAAAAATATCAATTAAAACGTCCCAAAAATCGTCAAAATCGTAATCTATTTATTTATTTTTGAATATTTTATATTTTAAATTATTTAACATAGTATCAATCTGATCCTTAAAATCGGAGTCATTCTCAGATATTCCTTTCCTGTAATATTCCCTTGCAAGGGAGAAATTTCCTTTTTTGTACTCGATAAGGGCTTTAAGATAATATGATTTTGGAATCAACCATTTATTCTCGTCAGGGGTTATTTCATCAGTGAGAGATAAATATTTAAGAGCCTCAGATATTTTACCCTCATTAATATTGGCCTCGGCAATAATTATGTAAGCATGCATCCTCAAATCCCTGCTGCTGATTAAAGGAGCATTTGCCAAAACCTGCAGGGCATTACTGTACTGTCTGTTTTCAAGGAAATTGTTCCCTTTTATCACCATAATTTCTTCTTCTGAAAACGCCCTTCCCCCCATCATTTTGCTTATCCGCTTTGCAAAATTATCCTCAAAAATATCGCTGTTCCCTTCTGCTGCGGATGCAAGAACTTTCCTGTAATCCCCTTTTTTACCCGAAATTTGCATAGATACGGCCAAACGTAGAGAAGCTATGCCTGTATAATCGACATCGAGCGCATTTTCGAGAAATGAGCTGTAAAATAGGAGAGCATTGGGAAAGTCATTCCTTTTGAAATAAGTGTCCCCTTTTAGGAATAATGCAAGCGCATTCATCTGTTTAACCCTCTTATGGTTTAGGGATATTACCTTATTCAGATATTTTTCAGCCTCAGGATTATCCCCAGCCTTAATACAGATTACTGCGGCCTGATAATTAAAAACCGGATTTTCGGAAAAACGGATAAGAACCGGTTTCAGAATCGCTATTGCACTGTCATAATCCCCGGTATAATCCGTATAGAATTTGGCCAGATGGAATGCCGATTCCACCCTATCCTCCCGGCCCCATTTGAAAGCTCTTCTTACATATTGAAATCCCTTTTCCTTATCAGCCTCAATTCCGGTAAGAGCAACAGCCCATTTGAATATCCCTGGAATAAAATCTAATGCGTAATGAAAAAGTCCAAGCCCCCTATAGGCATCATTAAAGGAAGGATTCAGCTTAAGAGTATTTTTAAAATAATTGTATGATATCTTGCCTGCTCCGAATGCTTTAATATTTGAATTATCAGTACTAAAAGCCATTGCCCTCAGCATATAAATATTTCCCAGCAGATAATTAATCCTGAAATCATCTTTATTCCGGTTTAACAAAGATTCTGCTTTCTCAACCGCAATTCCGGACCATTTTTGAAAAATACTCAATTCGGAGTTATCTTTTGAACCGAGAAATGCCCATAGGTGAATCTGTGCAGTATAGTGGTATGCTTCCGGCCGTTCGGGTGCGACTCCAATTGCCTTTGAGAAAAGAGCTTCCGCCTCTTCAAGGCGGAAGCTGTAAGATAAATTTACTCCTTGAGAAATGAGGGCATCGTAACTTGACTGCCCTTTAGAAATGGATGTTATTAGAACTATAAAAAATAATACTGACTTCAGTTTATTTTTCAATTTTAACTTTCTCTGAATATTCCTTTGCCGCTTTCACAAAATCCCTAAACAGCGGATGGGCGAATGTTGCCCTCGATTTCAATTCGGGATGGAACTGGCATCCTACAAACCAGGGATGATTTTCAAGCTCAATCATTTCAACAAGGCTTTCGTCAGGAGAGAGCCCGGAAATGATCATTCCCTTTTCCTCAAGTACCTTCCTGAACTTGTTATTCACTTCATAACGGTGTCTGTGCCTTTCAGAAATCTTCGTTTTCCGGTAAGCTGCAAAAGCCCTGGTATTCTTTTTAAGGTTGCACGGATAAGCACCCAAACGCATTGTGCCCCCTTTCTGCTTTACCTTAAGCTGGTCCGACATGATGTGAATTACGTTGTAATTATTCTCAACAAATTCCGCACTGTGGGCGTCTTTTAGACCGCAAACGTTCCGTGCAAATTCAATTACGGCGCATTGCATGCCAAGGCAGATGCCGAATAGAGGGATGTTGTTTTCGCGCGCATATTTGATTGCAGAAATTTTTCCTTCAATGCCTCTTTCGCCAAAACCGCCCGGAATAAGAATGCCATGGAAGCCTTTGAATAATGCTTCTCCCCCTTTTTTCTCAATCTCCTCAGCCTTAACGAATTTTACATTCACCTTTACATTGTTCTCGGCGCCTGCATGAACAAATGCTTCAGAAATACTCTTATAGGCATCCTTGTTCTCCACATACTTACCGCAAAGGGCAATTTCAACCGCTCCTTCAGGCTCCTTTATCTTCTTAACCAGCTCCTGCCAGGCAGTAAGATTGATATTAATATCAGGCAGCTTAAGTTTTTTAAGTACAATCCTGTCAAGGTTCTGTTCATAAAGCACAAGAGGCACTTCATAAATTGTTGAGCAATCATATGCTGAAATAACGCACTCTTTCTCAACGTTGCAGAATAAGGCTATTTTTTCCCTGAGTTCCTTATTTAGTTTCTTTTCCGATCTGCAGACAAGAAGATTGGGCTGAATTCCAAGTTCCAGCAGAGCTTTAACGCTGTGCTGCGTCGGTTTGGTTTTAACCTCTCCGGCTGCTCCGATATAAGGAACAAGTGTAACGTGGATGCTGATTGCATTCTTTCTGCCGTATTCCAGCATAAGCTGGCGCATAGATTCTATAAAGGGAAGGCTTTCAATATCTCCTACGGTACCCCCTATTTCGGTAATAACAATATCGTACTTGCCTGTTTCGGCAAGAGCTTTCATTCTCCCCTTAATTTCATCGGTTATATGAGGAATAACCTGGACTGTTGCGCCAAGGAAATCCCCCCTTCTTTCCTTAGTAATCACCTCATTATAAACTTTTCCTGTAGTTGTATTATTGTTTCTGGTCATATCCACATCAAGAAAGCGTTCATAATGGCCAAGGTCCAGGTCAGTTTCTGCGCCGTCATCGGTAACATAAACCTCTCCGTGCTGGAACGGGTTCATAGTACCTGGATCGACATTTATATAAGGATCGAATTTTTGAATTGTAACGCTGTAACCCCTCTGTTTTAGCAATAATCCCAGCGAAGAAGCCGTAATACCTTTACCAAGGGACGAAGCTACCCCTCCGGTAACAAAGATATACTTTACCTTTTTCTTATAGCCCATATCATTAATTCTTTATTGGTTAGACAAACGTGTTTGCCAAAAATAAAAAAAAATATCCATTTATCTAAAACGGCGGGGTATATTTTTTAGGCTGCTTAAAAAAAACTTTAAAATAAAAAAGGCATATCGGCGGGAAAAGCATAATTTTTAATAAAAAAAACAGGATCCGGCAGGGATTTTATCCCTACCGGAATGCTTTATTTTTCAATGCCCAACAATTCTACTACAAAAATAAGCGTTGCATAAGGAGGAATTACATTTCCTGCGCCTCTGGAACCATAGGCTAAATTCTGGGGAATATAAAACTCAAACTTATCCCCGACATTCATAAGCTGAACTCCTTCAGTCCATCCCGGAATTACTCGGTTAAGCGGAAAAGAAATCGGCTCCCCTCTCTGGATTGAACTGTCAAAAATCTTGCCGTCAATAAGCTTCCCTTCATAATGAACCTTAACAGTCTGATCGGCTTTCGGTTTCTGGTTCTTTCCCCCTTTCTTAATTATTTTGTACTGGAGTCCGCTGGGGGTTGTGATTACACCTTCTTTTTTCTTATTGGCTTCAAGGAAAGCTGTACCTTCCTTGTAATCTTTATTATCGAATTTTGCTTTTTCGGCGTTTTCCATCTGACGGGCTGACATTTCTTTTAAAGCTTTTTCAATAACCTGATTAAATTCGGTTTCATCCAGAAGTTTCGCGCTTCCGTTCATTCCATCCAAAAAGCCTTTAAGGAAAACTTCCGGATTTACTGTAAATCCCGCATCCTTAAGCAAATTACCATAATTATATCCAATTGCATAATTGGTTTTATCAACATCGTTTTTAAGATCTTCTTTCTTAATCTCTTTCTGCTGGGCTGTCATTGTAACTACTCCGAGTAAAATTAATAAAATTATTTTCTTCATTTTTTCCTCATGTTAATATTTACTAAAATCTAGCATTACAAGTTAGCCGTTGGAAAAGCCATTTTCAAATTGATTTATTTATTTTAACTCTTTTTAATATCTTTAGGCATTATTTTAACCGGGGAAAAATATGAAAGCTATAATCTCTCTTTTACTTGTGCTTATTGTATCTGCAAATATATACGGCCAGTCTGCATTCGGAACCAATCCTCTTGCCCATACATATTCAATTGTCGCAATGGACCCTAAAACCGGGGAAATCGGCGCGGCAGTTCAATCGCACTGGTTTTCGGTCGGGGCAGTTGTTATATGGGGAGAAGCTGGAGTTGGAGTTGTTGCTACTCAATCCTTTGTTAATCCTTCATTCGGTCTTCGCGGACTTGAACTTCTGAAAAAGGGAAAGACTCCTGATCAGGCATTAAATGAATTGCTATCTTCGGACGAAGGGAAAGAATTCAGGCAGTTAGCAATTCTGAGCAGCAAGGGAGAATCGGCTACATTCACCGGGAATAAATGCATTCAGCCCGCCGGACATCTTAAAGGAGAGAACTTTTCCGTCCAGGCTAATTTAATGAAGAATGATAAGATCTGGCCCGCAATGGCAGAAGCTTTCAAAAAGGCAGAAGGTCCATTGGCCGAAAGAATGCTTGCCGCATTAGATGCAGCTGAAAAAGCAGGGGGAGACGTAAGAGGAAAGCAGTCTGCCGCGCTTATCGTGTTCAGAGGCAACCCGAGCGGCAAAGTGTGGGAAGATAAAACTGTAGACTTGAGAGTTGATGACCACGCAAATCCGCTGGGAGAGCTAAGAAGGCTTCTTAAAGTGCATAGAGCATACGAACATATGAATAACGGAGACCTGGCCGTTGAAAAAGGAGACCACAAGAAGGCTATGGAGGAATATTCAGCAGCCGAGCAAATGTTCCCCGGCAATCTGGAAATGAAATTCTGGCATGCCGTTGCCCTCGTTAATATCGGCAAAATTAAAGAAGCTGTTCCTATGTTCAGGCAAATTTTCAGAAAGGACAAGAACTGGAAAGACCTTACTCCAAGGCTTCTTGATAACGGAATGCTGAAAATAAGTAAAGAAGATTTAGTAAAGATTTTGGGGAAATAGCCGATAATAGAGGGATAAAACGGGTAAATCTCCCATTTTTCTCCCGTTTTTAGCTATATTTATTAATAAAAAATCCTATGGTGAATAATGTTCTCTATTTTTGAAACAGAATTAAATATGCAGTCTGATTATGGAAATCACCACGGTTCCAATTATGCAAAATTTTTCAATTTGATTGCTTATGTAAGGCACAATCAGCTTGAGAAGAATTACGGAGTATCTGTTGACAGTATAACAGAAAGAGGCTATACGCTTTATATTTCAACAGCCCATATCAACTTTATAAGGGAACCGGAAGAAGGAGAGGATATTATTATCAAAACCCAGATTGACAATTTCAGCGGAGGCACTTTCAATGTCAATTTCTGGGTCCACACTAAAAACAATAGACGGCTTGTAGCAGACGGCTATTTTGTCTACTCGCTCAAATTCACGAAGAACGATCTGCCCGATCATTTTCCGGATGATTTAGTTGCCAAGTTAAGTATTTGACCTAAAAATTATACCTAAGATTAAGGCTTATTCCGTTTGCCTGAAGAGCAGGAGATAAATTCCATCCTTTTTGAACAGTTTCATCCCCCAATACATCCTGTAAACCTTCCGGATGAGAAGCAAGCATTCCGAATGTATATCCTAATATTATTGCAAGCGGGTAATCGCTGTACCAGTGGATACCAGAATTTACCATTCCGATTGCAACCCCGGCGCTTAAAAGATAGCCTACCGGTTTAATCCATTCATTATCCGGATAATTTTCTGCTATTACTACAACCGTAGCAATACTTGTTGTAAGATGCCCTGAAGGATATGCATCATAATGAGGTACTCTCTTATGATAGTCAATCTGATTCGGGAAGAAGATCCATTTACCCCCTGGAGCGGTGCTTACAAAGGGACTTTCGCGCCCGGTTATGTGTTTGAATATCTGAACTACAAAACCAGAGGCAAGCACTGCCTGCGCAATTTGGCTTCCGGTGCGAAGTGCTTTATTATCCCCTGCTATTAGTCCATATGCGGCAAATCCCGCTGCAAGTCCAAATTGAGTCTTGCCGTCCCCCATCTCTACAAAGAAATCACTTGCGGATTTAACCGCATTGCTTCCTTTGTACCATCGGTCAGATTCCCGCCAGGACCAGTCGTCTGTTGCAATAAGAATTCCGGTAGCAATTGAGGTACCTAAGTAGAGAGGAATTTTATTGGAACGGAATGTAATATTGAGGAAATTAACATAATCTCCCGGAATATTTGTTATAAATTCGTGCCACTTTGGAGGTGTGCTGTATATATCATCTCTTGATAACGAATCCCGAAGTGACAAATTATATTTAAAGTCCTGTTTAAGACCGGAAAAATTTTCTTTAAGCTGGGCGCTTGTTTTGCCGTTAAACACCAATAAAAGAGCGCAGAACAGAAATACGAAAACATTAAACTTCAACTAAACCTCTCATTTTATGAATTAAAACTAAAAAGATCTTCTTCATTCTTTATTTTTTTAAATATATAGTTCCCTTTTACCTTTCTGGCAAAATGGAATGGATCAGTATTTGGGAAAATTGTAATCCTTCGTATTTTGAATAAATCTTCATGCATCCCTAAAGGGCCTCTATCGGTAGCATACCCGAATTTGTATCCGGCGGATTTTGCTATTTCAATAACTTCGCCGTTATAATTTCCATAAGGATATGCGATGCTTTCTATTTTAAAACCGAGTTTGTCTTCCAAAAGTTTTTTTGAACCGGCAATTTCATTATACATTTCTTCCGGTGTGCATTTTGTCAAATCGCGATGGTTCAGGGTATGGGAGCCAAACCTGATTCCATACTCCTTCATTTCTATAATTTGCTCCTTTTTCAGCATCGGGGATAAAGGCTCATTATCTTTCAGGTCCCATTCATTATTCTCAAGGGCAGCAACAAGAAAAATTTCCGCATTAAACCCGTATTTTTTCAGCAGCGGGAAAGCGTTGGTATAATTATCCTCGTAGCCGTCGTCGAATGTAATTACAATTTCTTTGCCTGTAATGGTATTTTGTTTTTTTAAAGACAGAGCCTCTTCGGTAGAAACACTCCTGAATCCGTTATTTTTAAGATATCTTAAATGTTTCTCAAATTGCTCTGAAGTGACATAGATGCCGTGCTTTCCGGCTTCAGATTCATCTTTTATGACTTTATGGTAATAAATATTTGGTATTTCAAATTTCCTAAAGCTTACCTGAACGCTCTGTATTATAGATTCGAGCCTGCCAATAATCCTTTCTGAATCGAATTCTGAGCGCGCTTTTGCAGAGGCTTGGGCATCGCATTCAGTACCGTTTAATCCCCTCCTTATATCATCCATAATCATCGGAAAATCAAATTCCCTTTCTTTCACATTCATATCGCCGAAATTGGTTGCTAATGCGAAATCAATATTTTCTTTAGTAATTAATCCAATTGAGCAGGCTTCACCAATTGCAACAGTAGGCTTTCCCCGCAGTACAGATTCCATAGCCGTTCTGCCGGAACCTATAACCAAAGATGCTTCTTCAATTTGTTTTCCTATATCCTCAACGAAACCGGTAAATTCAAATATCCCCTTGTACGGTTCAAATTCGGGAGGTATCTTCTGCCCTCCAATTACTTTCAGCTCTACATCTCCCCCCTTTTCATTATACTCCTTATAGCGCTCCAGCAGCCTAAGAGCAAGTTCCCCTTTTGGGCCCGATAATCTGCCTATAAGGGCAATTACTTTCTCTTTTCTTTCATCACCTGATTTTTTGAGCGATGAAAGATTAAATGGATTTCTGAAAATTTCAATTTTGTATTGAGGAACGCCAAAAAATCCGGTCAGCTGATCTTTAAGCTTTTCACATACTGCCAGAGTGTAATAACCGAATCCGTGAAATATCTTTCTTGAGAGAAATTCCGACTGTCTGCCGTGAATTACGACCAGCAATGGGATGCCGCATAATTTGCATGCAATTGAGGATACCCATGCAGATGCCCTAGAGTTAGCTATTACTATATCTATCTTATTTTTTTTTATATAATTTTTAAGGGCTATTGTATTCTTTATTCTATAGGGAATTTTTCTGTTTGCCAGCGGAATTTTAAAATACTCAGCTTTTGTTTTTTTAGTAAGAGTATCCGACACAATAAATACAGAATGCCCTCTTCCGGCAAGATTATCTGCAAGTGTAACCGCAAAAACCTCTGCTCCCGTTACCTCAAGCTGCGATAATGTAAAGAGAATTCTCATCTATTGGTTGTCCAATCCTATATTTGTGCAAATACTGTCCGGCGTATCCCTGTAATATATATAAGTGGGATATTCCACCTTAAGAATATTAAAACCTTTTTCTACCCGTTCGTAAAAATCGGAATCATCACTGTATTCAAGATCCCTGAATCCCTCCATTTCAATAAATAAGGAGCGCTTCCCGAAGAAAGTGCCTCCGACAACGCATTCCGAAATATGGATTTCCCTTTTAAGGTCGTATTTGTCTTTTACATAGGGGTGCCCTATAATTTCAACTCCCCCGTGTATAAAATCCAGGTTTTCATCCTTTTCAAAGATACTCATTCTTAATTGAAGATGCTCCGGTTTATACTCATCATCGCTCCCCAAAAAGGTAATATAATTTCCGCAGGAGGCCAGAATTCCCGTATTTGTAGCCAGAGGAGTCTTTCTATTTGAATGCCTCATATACCTTATTTGTTCGAATTCAGCCAAAAAAGGTTCTACTTTCTGAAAAGTGTTATCGCTGCTTCCGTCATCTACGATTATAAGCTCCCATTGGGTATAGGTCTGCTTTAGAACAGAATTTATTGCCCTGACAATCAGGTTTCCCCTGTTGAAAGTGGGCATTATTATTGAAACTACCGGGGTGTAATCCTTGTATAACTGCATATTCTCAGTTTTTTTTAATCCAAATATAATTTTTTTATATATTGCTGTGCTAAAAAGAATAATATTTTTTAGGTAAAATTATTATGGGTTCCAGAGAGCAAAAAAAGTATTTCGAGGCCCTCAAGCGTTACGAGAAGAAATTCGATCCGAAAGAGCAATATGATTTCAAAATGTTCCTTAAAAGGGATAAAGATGATGAAGACCTAGACAAGCTATCTCTTGAAAAACTCAAAAACCTGTATGAAAAATATTATGTTAACCGGGAAAGAAGAAATTATGACAATTTCTTCTCAAAACCTGAAGATGACAATAATCAAAATTAAGGTATAAAATGGATAGTAAAAAGCTCAACAGAATAGTAGGATTTTTCGTTTTCCTAATAGGGCTTATAGCATATTGGTCAACAATGCAGAGTACGGTTTCGTTCTGGGACTGCGGTGAATTTGCCGCCTGTTCCTATTTGCTGCAGGTTCCCCATCCGCCGGGAACCCCTTTCTTTATCCTGTTAGGGAAATTATTCTCTATGATTCCGTTCGCTCAGGATATTGGATACAGAATTAACCTCATTTCGGTATTTTCAACTGCATTTGCGGGACTCTTTTTATACCTGGCTGTAGTAAAATTTATTGAAAACTATAAAGGGAAAGCATACGAATCATTATCCGAGGCTTTGTATACATATATTGCAGCCGCTATCGGAGCTTTTTCATTTATTTTTGCCGAGACAGTCTGGTTTAACGGAGTTGAATCGGAAGTATATGCCAACTCAACATTCTTTATCGCATTCGTATTCTGGCTTATAGCTTTGTGGAATGAAAAAGCGGATGAAACCGACGCAACCAAGTTCCTGCTTCTAATTGCCTATCTGATAGGCCTCTCAATAGGCGTTCACCTAATGGCGGTCCTAGCGATTGTTCCTATTGTAATGATAGTTTACTTTAAGAAATACTTAAAAGATGAGTCGGTGCTTCTTAAGACCTCATACATTTTTGTTGGACACTCCCTTGTAGTTTTGGCTGCTGCATTCCTGATGTGGAGCTCTTTTACAGGCACAGAGCCTCCAAGCTACGATGAATTCGGAGCAATTGACAGAAAACTTCTTCTAATGTTTGCAGGTGTTTCCGCAGTTTATATGGCAATATTCTGGAAAAAAATATTCCAGAAAAATTCTTTTTATATACCAATAGTTGTTGGGGGAATCTGTCTTTTTGCCGTCTATCCCGGCGTTGTTAAGACTCTTCCAAACCTGCTAGTGAAAATCGGGGGGAATAGTACAATACTTAATACCGTCCTGTTCATTCTTGTTTTTGCCGCAGTTGGATACGGAATTTATTATTCAAAGAAAATCAACAAGCCGACTTACGAATTGCTCCTTAAATGCGCACTCTTTATTATGATTGGCTATACAACATATGCTCAGCTTATGATCCGTGCCAATCAGGAAGTGCCCATAAATATGAACAGCCCAAAAACCTATCACGAGGCACTATCTTATCTAAACAGGGAACAGTACGGAGATTTCCCTACATTCAAGAGAAGATATTCAAACGAACCTCACCAGCAGGGGGTTTTTACAAATTACTCAAGCGATCTCGATTTCTTCCTTAACTATCAAATGGATAAGATGTTCAACCGCTACTTTTTCTGGAATTATGTAGGAAGAGAGTCAAAAGCAGAAGGAGCCGGTGTTGACTGGACCAAACTTTTCGGCATTCCTTTCTTAATTGGGCTTTTCGGGGCATATTATCAGTTCCGCAAAGACTGGAAAATGGGTTGGGTATTCCTGGTTGCGTTTATCTTTCTGGGGTATCTGACGGCCTTTTACCAGAACCAGCAGGAGCCGCAGCCGAGGGAAAGAGATTATTTCTACGTCGGGGCATTTTTCGTCTTCTCGATGTGGATTGCATACGGCGTAAGAGGTATTCTGGATTACTTTACAGAATTTATAAAAAACCCGGTTACTGCTAAGATGATGAAAGTGTTTACTCTCATCCTTCTTTTCTTATTGATTCCCCTAAATATGTTCGCCCTGAACAGATGGCAGAATGACAGAAGCAGAAATTATGTGCCCTGGGATTATGCCTACAATATGCTGCAAAGCTGCGAACCGAATGCAATTTTATTTACTAACGGGGATAACGATACCTTCCCTCTCTGGTATCTGCAGAGTGTTGCGGGAGTAAGAAGAGACGTACGTATTGCCAATTTAAGCCTTATTAATACTCCCTGGTATATAAAGCAGTTAAAAGACACCACCCCGTTCGGTGCTCAAAAGATTGAGATGAGTCTTTCGGGAACAGAGATTGATTCAATAAGGCCAATGAGATGGGATAATTCAGTTGTTGGACTTGATGTTCCGAAAGAACTTGTTGAGAAATACAAAATCAAAGATTCAACCCTTCTCCGAACCGGAAAAATGCAGTGGCAGCTAAACGCTCAGGCATATTACGGCGAAGTTCCATTGCTCCGTCAGCAGGACATTATGATACTCGACATTATCCGTTCAAATAAGTGGAACCGCCCTATCTATTTTGCTGCCACCTGCTCCGATGATACAAAGATAGGACTTGAACAATATCTTATTAATGAGGGTATGGCATTCAAGCTTGTTCCATTTAAAGCAGATCCGAATGAGATGCTCGAATTTGTTAATGAACCTGTTCTGAGAAAACAGCTTCTGGAAGAGCCTGAATCATACTCCCTTACATATCAGCCCGGCTTTAAGTTCAGAGGACTTAACGACAAGACCATATTCTATGATGAAAACCATGAGAATATGACAGGCAACTACAGAAATATGTTTGTCCGCCTTACTCTTTACTATCTCAACATTAAGAATGATAAAGAGATGGCTTTAAAGACATTGAACAAAATGGAAGAAAAGATACCTCATAATGTAATTCCGATGCCGGATCCATACTATACGGATAACATTGCACGTTTTTTCCTGAGAGCAGGCTCATTTGAGAAATATAAAGAATTTGCTATGGAAGCCGTTTCTGAACTTGAGCGTCAATTATCATCAGGCACTCTACGCTTTGACGCAAGAAGAGTTAATCCTTATGAAGTTCTTTTATTCCACTATGAAAACCTTAAAGAATATAAGAGAGCTCTGGAATTAATCGGGCTTCTAATGGAAAGATACCCTAATGATGAATGGCTGAAATCGGAACTCCAGAAATTTAAAACATTGACAGGTGAAATAAAGGAAACCGATCCGAAATCAATTCCGGTTAACCCCGGCAAAAAATAATCTTTAATAATTTTAACCCCGGCCTACGCCGGGGTTTTTATAAACCACGGGAAGAGATAATTGAAAATTCTTGTTATTGCCCTTTCGGGAATAGGAGATGCATTAATGTTTACGCCTGCGCTCAAAGAGCTGAGGCGCCATTACCCTGATTCTGAAATTGACGC
>JAEXUB010000198.1 GCA_023453125.1 Bacteroidota bacterium | reverse complement strand
AAGACCTCTTTACAGAAGCCGTTAACAATCAAATTAACCGCGTCTTCGGTTGAAATACCTCTCTGATTAAGGTAGAATATCTGGTCTTCGCCTACTTTAGAAGTTGTAGCTTCGTGCTCAACCATTGCGGAATCGTTATCAACCTCAATGTAGGGGAATGTGTGGGCGCCGCACTTATCTCCTATAAGCATAGAATCGCACTGCGAGAAGTTTCTCGCTCCAACGGCACTCTTTGCAACCTTAACCAATCCTCTGTATGAGTTATTGCTTTTGCCGGCCGAGATTCCTTTTGTAACAATTGTGCTTTTGGTGTTTTTACCTATATGAATCATCTTGGTGCCGGTATCGGCCTGCTGGTAATTATTTGTAACTGCAACAGAATAAAACTCGCCTACCGAATTATCCCCCTGCAGAATGCAGCTCGGATATTTCCAGGTAATTGCTGAACCGGTTTCTACCTGAGTCCAGCTTATCTTTGAATTAACACCGCGGCAGGCGCCTCTCTTTGTAACAAAGTTATAGATGCCCCCTTTTCCTTCTTTATCGCCCGGGTACCAGTTCTGCACTGTTGAGTATTTAATCTCAGCATTGTCCATTGCTACAAGTTCTACAACCGCTGCGTGAAGCTGATTATTATCCCTAATCGGGGCAGTGCATCCTTCCAGATAACTGACATATGAACTTTCATCAGCTACAATAAGGGTCCTTTCAAACTGTCCTGTTTCCTGTGCATTTATCCTGAAATAAGTAGAGAGCTCCATAGGACAGCGGACTCCCTTGGGAATGTATACAAATGAGCCGTCGCTGAAAACAGCAGCATTAAGAGCTGAATAAAAATTGTCTGTATATGGAACAACCGAGCCGAGGTATTTCTTTACCAGGTCAGGATGTTCCTGCAAAGCCTCCGAAATTGAGCAGAAAATAATTCCCTTTTCCTTTAGAGTTTCTTTAAAAGTTGTAGCAACAGATACCGAATCGAATACGGCATCCACAGCTACCCCCGAAAGGAGTTTCTGCTCATCAAGGGGTATACCCAGTTTTTCGAATGTTTTTAGGAGTTCCGGGTCAACTTCATCCAGGCTGTTTAATTTTTCCTTCTTCTTTGGAGCGGAATAATATACTATATCCTGAAAATCGATTGGGGGATATTTTACATTGGGCCATTTAGGTTCTTCCATTTGAAGCCAGTATCTGAAAGCCTTAAGCCTCCATTCAGTCATCCACTCCGGTTCATTCTTTTTGGAGGAAATCAGCCGGATTATATCCTCATTCAGACCTTTGGGGGCCGATTCCGCCTCAATTTCGGTAACAAATCCCCATTTATACTCCCCCTGGGTCAGGTCGTCAACAATTTTCATATCATCGCTCATTTGCGTTCCCTTTTCAATTTTCATATTTAAAACTATTCAATCTTGAAAAAAAAGTCAAGATTCATAATCCCTAACATTTTCTCCCCTTTTCAGGTTCCAATTAAGGGCTCAAAACCGGGTAAAGTTTTAAAATTTATTTCCGATGATTCTATACATAACAGGATTAAAAGTTCTTAATGTTTACCGGAATTGGAGTCTGAAGTTTTATTAATATAAACAGGAAGGTAGAAATGAATACCTGGTTAGGCAACTTATCAATTAAAAAGAAACTATTTTATTCCTTCTCACTAATGATCATTTTTCTGGTTATTGTGGCCGCAATAGGGGTCTATAACCTTCAGATTATGAATGGGAATATTGTCTCATACAGCGAAGTGCACCTGCCGAGCACTAACTTTCTCCTGCAGCTCGACAGAGATCTTCATCAGGCGGTTGTAGCACAAAGGACAATGGTATTTACCGAAGTGGGAACTGAGAAATTCACGCAGCTAAAGAAAGACAACGACGAAAACATCAAACAGGCTATTGAAAGGTGGGAAAAATTTAAGGCAGTTCAGGGAGAACTTGCAGATGCCGCCCTGATTAAAAAGCATGAAGAGGAAAGGGAGAAATGGATTCAGGTATCAAACCGTATTGTATCCCTCCTGGAACAGAATACGCCTGAAAGTAAAACCCAGGCTATATCACTAATGAGCGGCGAAGGAAGCACCACATTCGAAGCCGCAAGGGAGGAAATAAACCTTCTTACAGAAATCGGTGAAAAACAGGCCCTTGAAGTTAAAGATGAAAGCCAAAGCGCTTACAGCTCTGCTACTCTCTTTATCATTTTAGTATTTCTCTTTGTTGCCCTGTTTGCCACATGGGTTGCATATTCAATGATTAAGATGATAAGCAGGCCCGTTATTGAAGCTACTGACCTTATGAAAGAATTAAGCAAAGGACATCTTGGCGACAGGGTCACCGTTCATTCAACAGATGAAATTGGTGTTCTATCCGGAACGATGAATTCCTTTGCAGATACTCTGCAGGGAGTTGTTAAAGAAATGCATAAAATTGCAAACGGTAAGTTCGATACTAAAATTAAAGAATTAGATGCAGGGGACGAGATTGCCCCCGGCCTGAATAAGATTATTGATACTCTTAATAATCTCAAACAGGAGACAAAGAATCTTACCGAAGCCGCCGTTAACGGGAACCTGTCAAAGAGAGGCAATACAGAAAAATTCGAGGGAGATTATAAAGATATCATTAAAGGTATCAACTCCACACTCGATGAAATGCTGCACCCGATTCAGGAAGGGGCAAAAGTCCTGCAGGTTATAGCAACAGGCGACCTAACAGCAAGAGTAACCGGTGATTATAAAGGGGACCATCAGCTTATTAAAAACAGCATTAACAATGTTGCATCATCCCTTAATGAAACTCTTATGCAGGTCAGCGAAGCTATTCAGGCTACGGCAAGCGCAAGCGCTCAGATTTCAAGCAGTACTGAGGAGATGGCCTCCGGTGCTTCAGAACAAAGCAGCCAGACTACTGAAGTCGCCAGCGCGGTTGAAGAAATGACCAAGACAATACTCGAAACCACCAATAACGCTTCACTCGCATCTGACTCCGCAAAGAGAGCGGGTATTTTTGCCAAAGAGGGGGACAAGGTTGTTACAGAAACAATCGAAGGAATGAACAGAATTGCAAAGGTTGTTAACAAATCATCTGAGACAGTCCATACATTAGGCGTAAGCAGTAATCAGATTGGCGAAATTGTTCAGGTAATTAACGACATAGCCGACCAAACAAACCTATTAGCGCTTAACGCGGCAATTGAAGCGGCACGCGCGGGTGAACAGGGACGCGGATTTGCAGTAGTTGCCGATGAAGTTAGGAAGCTTGCCGAAAAGACCACCAAGGCTACCAAGGAAATAGCCGAAATGATTAAGCAGATTCAGAGAGATACCGAAGACGCTGTAATTTCAATGAAAGAAGGGACCTCCGAGGTTGAAAACGGAAGAAGACTTGCCGATAAGGCGGGCGAATCCCTTAAAGCAATAATCAAAGGCACAGTTGAAGTTGTTGATATTTCAACCCAGGTTGCCGCCGCAAGCGAAGAGCAGAGCAGTGCCGCCGAGCTTATCAGCAAGAGCATCGAAGCCATTAATTCAGTTTCGCAGGAAAGCTCAAGCGGTTTACAGCAGATTGCAAGAGCGGCAGAAGACCTTAACAGGCTTACTAACAGCCTTCAGGATATGATAACCAGATTTAAAGTTGAATCTTCCAGTATGAGATATCTGGGCAGATAAAGAATCCACGACATAATGATTAATAAAAAAACTCCGCATTAAGCGGAGTTTTTTTTAATTGCCCCTCTGGCGGACAATTTCGAAAAGCACTACTCCGGCCGAAACCGAAACATTAAGAGAATCTATTTTGCCGAGCATCGGAATTTTTATAAGCTGATCGCAGTTTTCAGCAACAAGTTTATGAATACCCCTTTCCTCATTCCCCATAACCAGAGCAACAGGGCATTTGAAATCAACTTCGGTGTAATTACGGGCATTATGGAGTGATGTTCCGAAAACCCAGAATCCCTCTTTCTTTAATTCTTTTATAAGATTGTTGGTATTTGAAATCTTGCATATCTTAAGATGAGCAACGGCTCCCGCTGAAGTCTTTACGACCGTATCTGTAATTGAAGCGCTGTCACGCTGTGTAATAAACACTCCGTCAGCGTTGGCGCATTCGGCGCTCCTTAGAATTGCTCCGAGGTTGTGTGGATCCTGAATTGAATCGAGTATCAGAATAAGGGGAAACTGTTTCTTTTTGGCTGCTTCGATAATCTCATCAAATTCATAATAGCGCTGAGTGCTCAATAATGCGGCCACCCCCTGGGTAACTTTTCCTTTCGCCATCTCATCAAGTTTATTCGGAGACACCTGCGAAACCTTTATCTTTCTCTCCTTGGCCGCCTTACCAATCTGATTTATAACATCTCCGTGTATTCCAAATGCGATATATACCACTTCAATATTTTCATCCGAAAGAAGCGCTTCAAGAACCGGCTTCCTCCCTATTATTAGACTCATACAAAATCCGTTTAATTTATTTTGATTTGTGAACGGGGAATATTAATTTTTCAATTCCAAGTTCGTAGTGCAAATATATTATTAACCGCAATCATATACATCAATTATTTGAGGGAAAGATGAAAAAAGGGATTCTTATTATTCTGTTTCTGACTGCAGCCGGATTACTTTATTCCCAACCTGCCGTAAAATTTGCGCTGTCGGCTGATAAGGTTAAAATTGCATATATTGATGAAGGCAAAGGTGAAACGGCTATACTGTTTGTCCACGGCTGGTGCTGCGATAAATCCTACTGGAAAGAGCAGATTTCTCATTTTGCAAAGAACTACAGGGTTGCTGCATTAGATCTTGGGGGACACGGCGAATCGGGCAAAAACCGTAAAGATTTTACAATTGCCTCCTTTGCGCAGGACGTTAAGGCGGTTATTGAAAAACTTAAGTTAAAAAAGGTTATCCTCGTCGGGCATTCAATGGGAGGATACGTAATAGCCCAAACGGCGGCTATTCTGCCCGAAAAAGTAATTATGATTGTAGGAGCAGATACATTCCAGAATATGGCGGACATTCTAACCCCGGAACAGGCCGAGGGATACCTTAAACCTTTTAAAGAAGATTTTAAAACTACTACTGTCGGCTTTGTAAAAACGATGTTCCCCAAGACAGCCGACCAGAAACTTGTTGACAAAATAGCGGAACAGATGTCTAACGGTTATGCTCCGATGGGGATAAGCGCAATGAAAGATATGCTCTATATGGACGGCAGGGCGCTTGAAGGAAAAATAAAGTGCCCATTTAAATCGATTAATTCTGATCTCTTCCCCACCGAGACTGAGATCAACAGGAAATATTATCCTTCATTTGAGGTGAAGCTGATGAAAGGATACGGGCATTTTGTTCAGATTGAGAATGCCCCTATGTTCAACTCTCTTCTTGAAGAATGCATTGCCGGTTTGAAGAAAAAATAAGAGGAATATATGGATTGCAAAAAAGTTAAGAACCTGGCAGGGTGCAACTGCAGCTATGAACCTTGTTCGCGTAAAGGAATCTGCTGCGAATGCCTGCGGTTTCATCTGGCGGCGCGTGAACTCCCGGCCTGCTGTTTTCCCGATAATGTGGAAAAGACATATGACAGGAGTTTTGAAAAATTCGCTCAGCTGGTAAATCAAAATAAAATTTGATCTGTTCTTCATCATAGCCTGAGGCTAAATATTCTTTAATTTCGTCCGATAATTTTTGTATGTTATCTGAATTTTCGGTTACGGAGAAATTAATGAAAAAAGCGGGCTTTCTGTTTATTGTACTGTTCTTTCTGCTCAACGGTTGTAAAGAAAATAATCCGGTTGAGCCTCAAGAGGCGTTAAAACTTGAGTTTCAAAGAATTATTGATTCGCTTTATAACAATTCGGGAGTATCAACCGGCGTAATTATAAACGTCAAAATTCCGGCTGATGGATTTAGTTTTCAATACGCAGCCGGTTTTTCCGACAAGATTAACAGGACTCCCCTCACTGCACAGCACAAAGTATGTATTGCAAGCAACACAAAGACTTTTGTGGCTGCACTTATAATGATCCTGAAAGAACAGAACAAACTTTCGCTTGATGACAAACTCACCAGGTATTTTGACGCTTCACTTGTTGACAGTCTGTGTGTATATAATAATCAGTCTTATGGAAAAGAAATAACCATAAAAATGCTTCTTAATCACACCAGCGGGATTCCCGATTTTGAATCGGACGAATTTGTTTTGAATTTTCTTCAATCACCGTATGAATTCTGGTCACCGCTGAGAACTATACGCTATGCCGCCGCTAATTTGCCGGCGACCAATATTCCCGGCACTGCCTTTCATTATTCGAATACAAACTATAATCTGCTTGGACTTATCGCCGAAAAAGCGGGCGGGGGGCAATTGCATGATTTGCTGAGGACCCATATTTATATTCCTTCCCGCATTTACGGAGCTTATATGAATGGATATGAACAGGGGGATGGATATGTAGCAAAAGGCTACTTTTTAGATTCAACTGAAGTTTCAAATTACAATATGAGTTGGGAATGGGCCTGCGGCGGAATAATGAGCACTATGGAAGAAATGAATCTGTTTTTGACTTCCTTACTCGCAGGCAAATTATTTACCAATCCCTCAACACTGACAGAAATGCTGCATTTCGAAAATGATAAATATGCACTTGGTGTTTTACAGCTTAATAGGGACAATTTCAATTTTATTGGTCATACAGGGGGTGCATTAGGATATTCATCCGTTATGCTGTACGAAAAAAATCTTGATGCATATTTTTCAATCGTTGTGAATTCAAGCGGCGAATCGGATTTATTTTTGCAGGTACTGCTTAAACTTGCCGCTAAACTGACAACGCGCTGCAACTAAAACAATAGGAGCTAAATTGAAGAAATATTTATTTGTCAGCCCGTTAATAATTTTTACACTTTTGATGTTTGTGTCCTGCAAAGACAACCAGATTCTGGAACCGGTAAGTTTAGAAAATCAGATCCTTGTTGAAAAAATTAAAGATGCCGCGGACTCGATAATTGCCAATACTCATGTTGCCGGATTAGTAGCTTTAGTAGTTGACCATAATAGGGGAATTGATTTTGTATACGAAGCGGGAAAAAGCGATATCCCTGCAAATCTGCCTATGAACAGAGAGCATACCTTCCGCATTGGAAGCAACACAAAAACCTTTGTGGTAACTGTTTTATTACAGCTGGCAGACGAGGGAAAATTGTCTCTGGATGATAAACTTTCAAAATACTTCCCGGAATATCCGAAATCGGACTTGATAACAGTATCAATGCTGGCAGATATGACTTCGGGAATATATAACTATACAGATGACCAGAATTTCTGGGAAACGATAGAGCGTAATCCGGCAAAAGTATGGACTCCTGAAGAATTAGCTGATTGGGGATTTCGTTTAGGCTTCGTATTCGAACCGGGTACAAGCTGGAAGTATTCGAATACTAATACAATTATCATCGGCAGAATAATCGAAAAAGTAACCGGAAGCACTCTGGCAAATGAAATAGACAAAAGAATTATCCGCCCATTGAATCTCAGCAAGACCGGTTTACTTACTTCTGGATTAGACTTCCCGGGGCCCCATCCGAGGGGATATTATTACGGAGAATATGAACCCGGGGCAGATGCAACTGCATTCAATGATATTTCCTGGGCCTGGGCGGCCGGTTCTGCCTATTCTACTCCTCGGGAATTGCAGAAATATGTTGAAGCTTTAGTTGGCGGAGGATTAATTTCTGAATCGATGCAGCAAAAAAGATTAAATGATTTGAAGTTTGTTGCCGAAAATGCCTACTACGGTTTGGGTATTTTAAAAAGGGGCAGTTTTTACGGACACAATGGGATGCTTATCGGCTTTTCATCTTCTATGTATCATAGTAAAAGCAGGAATGCTACAATAATAATTTATTTCAACTCCGATCTTCCTGAACCGGCAGATCTTCTCTTTTTTAAGATTGTAAAGATTCTTTATGGCTCCAATTTTTAGAAATAGAGGTGAAACTGCTTATTTAGTTTGGAAAATAAAATTATTTGGCTGTCCCTTAAGTTTTATCTCCTATATCTATTCCCCCTTTTTGAGGGACAGCCGTTTTGGCGTAGGTAACAGTCACAAAATCCATATCACTTTAATTGAACCACCGGAACGGTTTTTGGTGAATTGTTGAATTTTATAGCAAAAAGCCTCATTTCTACCGGAGATCGGTGCAAATTTTTCGAACGTCTTTGGGCATTGAAGAAATTAATCTTTCTTAATACCTATGTCAAAAACAGTTTAATCAGAATAAAATCAACGCTTTTTCACCTCCGGTTCCCCCCACCCCCTGTTTTTGAGGAATAAATCGATATTTGAGCAATTATAATCGTATCTTTGTAACGTCATATAATAGGATTAAAATGAAATCATTTGCAGAATTAGGGCTGGAAGAGAACATTCTAGCCGCTATTAAGGATTTAAAATTTGAAACACCAATGCCGGTGCAGAAAGAAGTAATTCCGCACCTTCTCGACCCAAAAGGAAAAGATATTTTAGCTCTGGCTCAGACAGGTACAGGAAAAACAGCAGCATTCGGGCTCCCAATTGTACAAAAAGCAGATTCGGATTCAAAAAATATACAGTTCCTTATATTAAGCCCTACAAGGGAATTATGCCTTCAGATATCTGATGATCTTGCCGGTTTTTCGAAATATAAACCGGGCATCAGAATTGCGGCAGTTTTCGGAGGCGCCAATATTGAAAGACAGATTGAAAAAATCAAAAAAGGAGTCCAGATAATCTCTGCTACTCCGGGAAGACTTCTGGACCTAATCAACAGGGATATCATAGACCTTTCACGCATAGATACAGTTGTTCTGGATGAAGCTGACGAGATGCTCAATATGGGATTCAGGGAAGACCTTGAGGAAATTTTACGCACTACCCCCAAAAAGAAAAATGTTCTCCTCTTCTCGGCAACTATGCCAAAGGAAATTGTGGCTATCGCAAACAGTTATATGAAGGACCCGCTCGAAATTACTATAGGCAGAAGAAATGAAGGCGCAGAGAATGTTGAGCATATATGCTATCTGGTGCACGCAAAAGAAAGATATCTGGCATTAAAGAGAATTGTTGACTATTACCCGGAGATTTACGGAATAGTTTTCTGCCGTACAAGAAAAGAGACTCAGGAAGTTGCAGACCAGCTTATTAAGGACGGATATAATGCAGATTCGCTTCACGGCGACCTTTCGCAGAATCAGAGAGATGCCGTTATGAAGAAATTCCGCATCAGGCACGTTCAGCTTCTTATAGCAACCGACGTAGCGGCCCGCGGACTTGACGTAGACGACCTTACACACATTATAAACTATAATCTCCCGGAAGAGAATGAGATTTATATACACCGCAGCGGAAGAACAGGACGCGCCGGCAGAAAAGGTATTTCAATAGCAATTGTTAACCTTAAGGAAAAAAATAAACTGCACGATATTGAAAAGAAAATGAACAAGCAGTTTAAATTCGCCGACATTCCTCTCGGAAAGGATATCTGCGAAAAACAGCTTTTCCACCTTATTGACAGAATGGAAAAAGTGGAAGTTGATTCCTCCCAGATTGAACCTTACCTTCCTGAAATTTTCAGAAAACTCGAATGGCTTGACAGAGAAGAATTGATTAAGAAATTCGTATCTGTTGAATTCAACCGCTTTCTGGAATATTATAAAAAGAATCTAGACCTTACTGCGCCGAGTTCCTCAAAAAGCAAAGGCAAAAGCAGGGAGAGCAATTTCGCATTCACCCGCTATTTTATCAATATCGGTTTCAGGGACGGCCTTCGCCCTAATACACTAATGGGTATTATTAATGAATTCACCGGCACACCGGATATTGAAATAGGAAAAATTGAAATACTAAAGAATTTCTCCTTCTTCGAAATTGATTCCAATTATGCCGATACCGTTTTTAATTCATTTAACGGAAAGGAATACAGGGGACGCGAGCTTAACCTTGAAATCTCAAGCTCAACCGCAAAAGAGAATAAGGGAAAAAGAGAAGATAAAGAAAGGTCTTTCGACAGAGGCAAAGGGAGAAAGAAAGATTCCCGCCGCTCCGATTCCCGTTTTGAAGGAGAAAAAAGATACGGCAGGAAAGAAGATTCAAGAGATGGCGATAAAAAATATGGCAAAAAAGAAGATTCAAGAGACGGCGAAAAAAGATACGGCAGAAAAGAAGATTCGAGAGACGGTGAAAAAAGATATGGCAAAAAGGATGATTCAAGAGACGGTGAAAGAAAAAGAGAGAAAAAGAGAAACGGCTCTAAAGATGAAAGCAAAGTAAGAGACAGGAAAAGAAGCGATGTAAGAGACGGCGGCCGCAACAGAGAAGGAAAGAAAGAGTGGGAACGCTTTGCAGAAGATAGAAGCGGCAGAAAAACAGATAAAAAAGAGAAGAAACAAAGCCGTATTGATAAGAGAGAAAAAAGAGAAAAGAAAGAAAAAGAAGGATTCTGGACAAACCTGAACCGGAAGAAATTCAAATAGAACCTTAACAAAAAAGGCCGCGAATGCGGCCTATTTTGTTTTAAAGGTAAATTCTTCTTCCGATATATCGAACCGGGCAAACCATCTGTTGTTCTTCTTGGGGGGTTTTACCGATTCAAGAAGTTTTATCTCTTTAAGAAATATATTAAAGCTGTATTTCGCCTGGTTTATGGCGCCGTCCTGCTTAACCAGATTAATTGTATAATCCCCTATCAGGTCTTCAAAGGATACTTCGGAGCGGGCAGGCTGAATTTTGGGAGCCATATTTGTAAGAGCCCTCAATCCCATAAGAAAAAAAGTAATTGTATTCTTCTCTTTAACCGCTTCAACCGAAACTTCATAAGCAAAGCTGGTAAATTCCGCTACTGTTTCAATAGCGAATGTATAGAGCTGTTTCTTTGAGGTTGGATCGTAATTAAAGAAGACTTTACAGACATATTCAATTTTATCCGGTTTCTTCTGCGGAACCGCCTCGAGCGCATTTACAGCTTTCTTTTGTCTCGTCTTTGGTATTTTGGGAATGCCTTTAAGGCTGCGCAGTGACAATCAGGCACCTTTAACTGTTAAGATTATCTTATCTATGTCGTTAATATTAATTCTGGTTTCGGTGCCGTCCCCCATATTCTTAAGGACGAATTCTCCGTTTTTATACTCATCTCCGCCGTGGAAGAGAACGAAGCGCGCGTTATATTTATTTGCTTCGCGCATCTGGGCCTTAACGCTTCTCTGGGCGTAATCTAAATCAACTGTAATTCCCCTATCCCTGAATTCAACTGAAAGACTGTATGCATCCCCTGCAAGGGATTTATCCAGAAGAACCATATAGAGGTCAATTTTTTCATCGGGCAGATTAAGAGTGTTTTCATTCTGGCATGCGAGCAGAATTCTTTCAATTCCGGCAGCAAAACCAACACCGGGTATTGAGCTCCCCCCTATCTGTTCGGCAAGAAGATTATACCTGCCTCCGCCGCATAAAGCGCTCTGAGAACCGACGCTTCCGCTTATAATTTCAAAAGTGGTATTGGTATAATAATCGAGTCCCCTTACCAGTTTTGAATCAACTTCGTACGGTATGGAAGATTTTTCGAGAATCTGCTTTACAATTTCAAAATGCTTAAGG
The DNA here is from genome assembly GCA_023453125.1 of Bacteroidota bacterium. Lineage (GTDB taxonomy): Bacteria > Bacteroidota > Ignavibacteria > Ignavibacteriales > Melioribacteraceae > JAEXUB01. The sequence goes on along the minus strand of JAEXUB010000198.1, from coordinate 19,080 downwards.
CTTTCTTCATCCAGATAATCAATAAGAAGAGGGGCATCTTTCATAATAGCCTGGTCCCCTTCATCCTTGCTGTCGAATATCCGCAATATGTTAATATCAAATCTTTTTTTGCTTTCTTCCGAAAGTTTTGCAAAATGGGGATTAAGATAATCGCGTAAAACATTTTTATAGCTTTCGCGCGAAGAAGGAACTCCGAGCGAATTAATAACAACCTTAAGATTTTTAAGCCCGAGCCGGTCAATGATTTTATACGGGAGAATAATCATTTCGGCATCAAGAGCCGGGCTGTCGTGCCCCAAAGCTTCGGCACCGAACTGGTGAAACTGGCGGAACCTTCCTGCCTGAGGCCTCTCCTGACGGAACATAGGAGAAATATAAAACAGCTTATTAAGGCTCTGCTTCTTATCGAGTGAATGTTCAATTAAAGCCCTAACTACCGCTGCGGTCATTTCCGGCTTCAATGTAATGCTCGTTTCGCTCCGGTCAATAAAAGTATACATTTCCTTGCTTACAATATCGGTTGCTTCGCCGATGCCGCGTGAAAAAAGGGCAGTCTCTTCGAATACCGGAGTCCTGATTTCCCTGTAATTGAATTTTCCCATTATCTCCTTAACAATCGATTCCAAATGATACCATTTGGGCATATCGGTTGGAAGGATATCCTTAGTTCCGGTAATAGCTTTGATCATAGAAGAATAATTCTAGTTTATTTCCAAATAGTTTTTTTCCTCTTCCTGAAAGAGGTTAAAGATATCTTCAGCTGTCTGCGACTTAAGGAGAGATTCCCTGAATTCATCTTTATTCATCATACGTGAGATGCGGCTTAATAATTTTATATGAGGACCGACGTGGCTTTCTTTGCCGACGAGAAGGAAGATAAAGCTCACCGGCTGTTCATCCAGCGATTTGAAATCGATAGGCTCGTTTAATTTTCCGAATGCTACAATAATATCATTAATTGCGTTGGTTTTGGCATGAGGAATTGCAAAGCCTTTCCCTACACCGGTAGACATAATGCTTTCCCTTTCAAGAACTGCATTCTGCACCAGTTCCATATCCTTTACTCTTGCATCTTCTTTGAAAAGGTTTAACAATTCAAGTATTGCTTCATCCTTTGAACTGCTTTTCATATCTGGGACAATAAATTCCTGTGTCAGTATTTCTGAGATTTTCATTTTTCTTCTTCAAATAATTCATAAAAACATCAGTAAATTTAAGAAAGCATTCAGGCACAATCAATTTGAATTTTTTGATTTTAGCAGGGTGTAATTCAATTTTTCTTGTTATAATTGCACATAAACCCTATTTTTGAATCAATTAGGGGATTTTGCCTCCTTATATTAAGGGATAGAATATCATTTTTAACAAATTTAATTTGAGGGTATAATGAAATTAATTAAAACCGCCTTAATTCTGCTCCTCAGTTTTTCCATTTCAGGAATCTATGCCCAGAATTATGATGCAATGAAAAAAGATCTGGAGACATTAAAAAAGGATAACGAATCGCTGCAGCACAGACTCGATATTCTTGAAAAAGGAATTGACGACATAACCTGGTTTTCAAGAATGCAGGAAACAGCCTTTGTTGACAAGGTATTTCTTACAGGGCCTCCTCCAGCAAAGGAAAAAAATCCAACCGGACAAGGAGCGGGAAATCCCGTTAAACTCTGGGCATATGTTTTTGTACCCAAGGGGATTGACCTGACTAAAAAATATCCTCTTATTGTTTTTCCGCACGGAGGTGTGCACGCCAGCATGACGACTTACTACACCCACATCATAAAGGAACTTATTGCCCAGCAGTATATAATTGTGGCTGTTGACTACAGGGGAAGCACAGGATACGGCGAAGGTTTCTACAAAAGAATTGACTACGGCGGCCTTGAAAATGAAGACGTTGACGCCAGCAGGCAATATATGATTGATAACTATCCTTTTGTGGATGAAGACAGAGTAGGCATTATGGGGTGGAGCCACGGCGGACAGATTTCAATGTTCAATATTTTCGACCATCCAGATAAATACAAAGTATGCTATGCAGGTGTTCCGGTAAGCGACCTGATTGCGAGAATGGGGTACAAAAACAACGAATACCGGGAGATTTTTTCTGCAGATTACCATTTAGGAAAAAGCGCGGACCAGAATGTGGCGGAATATAAGAAACGCTCCCCGGCCTGGAATGCCCATAAACTTAAAACTCCCCTTCTTATTCATACAAACACCAACGACGAAGACGTAAACGTCCTCGAAGTTGAACATCTGATAAAATCCCTTAAGGCCGAAGGGAAAAAATTCGAATATGAAATTTTCCAGGACCTCCCCGGCGGACATTCATTCGACAGACTTGACACAAAGAAGGCACGTGAAATTAGAATTAAGATCTATGATTTCCTTGCCAAATATCTTAATCCCCCCAAAAGATTAAAGACTCTGGCAGATATGAACGCGGCAGCATACCAAAAATAAATCCTTTAAAATAAAAATGGCGGATAATTCAAATATCCGCCTTTAAATTCCCGATATTATTCTTTTACCTTCCCATCCAGCCGCCGTCAACCGTAATAACAGTGCCGTTAAGATAATTGGAGGCATCAGAGGAAAGAAATACAACCGTACCCATCAGGTCATCCGGAGTTCCCCATCTTTTAGCCGGAATTCTTTCCAGAATTGCCTTATTCCGTTCCGGATCTTCGCGCAGAGGTTTTGTATTGTCTGTTGCAATATAACCGGGGGCAATTGCGTTTACGGTAACACCGCTGCCGGCCCATTCATTTGCAAATGCCATTGCCAGCTGTTTAATTCCCCCCTTTGAAGCTGCATAACCGGGGACAAGAATGCCCCCCTGAAAAGAGAGAAGTGATGCAATAAATACAACTTTACCATAGCCGCGCGCAACCATATTTTTTCCGAATTCGCGGGTAAGGATAAACTGGCTTGTAAGATTTATTTCAATCACTTTATCCCAGTATTCATCCGGATGCTCTGCTATGGGTTTGCGGAGAATTGTTCCTGCGTTATTGACAAGTATATCAACTCTTTCAAAATCCTTTTTTACATCCGCAATAAATCTGTATAGTGATTCTCTGTCTGAAAAGTCAGCAATGTAAGATTTGAATTTTCTTCCGGCGGCTGTAATCATTCTTTCGGTTTCCTTAAAATCGCTTTCAAAGGAGACTCCAATAATATCCGCCCCCGCCTCTGCAAGCGCCTTTGCATAATACTGCCCTATTCCCTTATTGCATCCGGTTATAAGTGCCGTCTTTCCGTCAAGTTTAAATAAATCAAGTACCATAGAGCTTTTTCTCCCGGTAAATAAAAAATTATTTCAATTCGGTCATTGGTATATGGTCCATATCGTCAAAGACCTGATTTTCTCCCCCCATGGCCCATATAAAGGAATAATTCTTTGTGCCGCAGCCGGAGTGGAGCGACCAGCTGGCCGATAGTACTGCCTGCTCATTCCTGATAATTATGTGGCGCGTTTCGTCGTGCGTGCCGTTAAGGTGCACAACAAAAGATTCCGGACCAATATTAAAATACATATACACTTCGGATCTTCTCTGGTGTGTATGCGCAGGCATAGTATTCCAGACGCTCCCCTCTTCAAGTTCGGTTAATCCCATAACAAGCTGGCAGGTTTCCATTGTGCCCGGGTGAATGTACTGGTGAATAATTCTTTTGTTTGCATCGGCAGCTGAACCAAGTTTCCTTTCGGTGGCCTCTGCAAATGAAATTTTCTTTGCCGGATATTTTTTATGGGCAGGATAACTGACAAAATAAAATTTCGGGGGACTAGCCGGATCTTCCCCCGAAAATTCAACTTCCTTTGCTCCTCTTCCAATATAGAGGCCGTCTTTGTTTTCCATTAGATATTCCCTGCCGTCAACAAAAACAGATCCCCTGCTCCCTATATTTATTATTCCCGCTTCTCTTCTTTCGCAAAAATAGTCTGCCGCCATTTCTTTTTTGGATGCAGTCAGTCTAAGCCTTTTGCCGGAAGGAACCGCAGAGCCTGTAATAGATCGGTCAATATCGGAATAGACCATCGGCACTTCATTTACACGGAACAGATTATCAATCAGAAATGATGAACGGAGCTCCTCCGTTGTCATCCTTTTGAAACCATTCATATCCGGTGAATATCTTACTTCCATTTATATCTCTCTTTTATTTTACACATTATAAGTTGTAGAGGCGGTATTCCCTCCTCTTCCGGTCCAATTGGTATGGAAAAATTCACCGCGGGGCCGGTCGGTTCTTTCATAAGTATGGGCGCCGAAATAATCTCTTTGAGCCTGCAAAAGATTTGCCGGAAGGCGTCCGTTCCTGAATCCGTCAAAATAATTCAAAGCGGTAGATAATGCGGGAATCCATATTCCGTTCATCACCGATTCCGAAATCACACGGCGCCACGCCTCCTGTGATGATTCGATCTTTTCCTTAAAGAAGGGATCGAGAAGAAGATTTGTGAGATGCGGATTTCTCTCGAATGCATCTTTTATCTTTCCGAGGAATGCAGAGCGTATAATGCAGCCGCCCCGCCACATCAGAGCAATTCCTCCGTTGTTTAGATTCCATTCGTATTCCTTTGCGGCAGCATTCATAAGCACATACCCCTGAGCATATGACACAAGTTTGGACGCATACAGGGCTTTTCTGATATCTTCGATAAATTCCTTTTTATTTCCTTTAAAAAGAGGCGAAGGGCCTTTTATTACCCTTGAAGCCTCAGACCTTTCATCCTTCATTGATGACAAAGTCCTTCCGTAAACAGCCTCGCCGATTAATGTAAGAGGGGCGCCGTGATCAAGAGATGCAAGCACAGTCCATTTTCCCGTTCCCTTCTGCCCTGCAGTATCAAGTATTTTTTCAACAAGAGGAGAACCGTCTTCATCCCTGTAAGCCAGGATATCGCGGGTAATTTCAATCAGGTAGCTGTCAAGTTCCCCTTCATTCCACTCTTTGAATACCATATGCATTTCTTCATAGCTCATTCCGAGCAGATCCTTCATAATCTGGTATGCTTCGCAAATAAGCTGCATATCGCCGTATTCAATCCCATTATGAACCATTTTAACAAAATGCCCTGCCCCGTTTTCTCCTACCCAGTCGCAGCACGGAGTACCGTCTGCAACCTTTGCTGAAATGGACTGAAAAATTTCTTTAACGTGGGGCCAGGCTTCAGGAGAGCCGCCGGGCATAATTGAAGGGCCCTTTAGTGCTCCTTCCTCCCCGCCTGAAACTCCTGTGCCGATATATAAGAATCCCTTTTCTTCAAGGTATTTAGTCCTTCTTATTGTATCGGGGAAATGCGAATTCCCTCCGTCAATAATAATATCCCCCTTTGAAAGATGCGGTATTAATAGTTCAATAAAATCATCAACAGCCTTGCCGGCTTTTACCATAAGCATAATTTTGCGGGGGGATTTTAAAGAGCCTATCAGTTCCTCAATGCTTCTGCATCCGGCAATTTTTTTCCCGCTTCCCCTTCCGTTCACAAAATTATCCACTTTATCGATTGTGCGGTTAAATACCGCAACAGTATATCCGCGGCTTTCCATATTCAGCACAAGATTTTCTCCCATAACGGCAAGGCCTACAAGGCCTATGTCTGCACTCTGCTTCATTTATACCCCTTAAATTTTCTTAACTTACTATATTAAAACCCAAAGCAGTCAGACAATTATTTATTTCTGGATTTGAGTTTTTTATTTTTATGCTGTATGCCTGGAACTCCCTGCGCACGCGGTAATAGTCCCTCAGTTTTTCAAAATTTTCAGGATTCTTTTTGAGGGCATCATCATCTTCAAAAATATTATATGTATGAAGAACGGCAATTGAGCATATCTGCTGTATTGTCAGGCCTGCACAGTCTATTTCAATCAGATTGCTGTTCACAGGGAATGGAATATCTGGAGGATACCATCCTATCGGAAGTCCGAGATTGAAATATTTATTTACCGCGTTTACGCAAACGCTTGTTCCATTTGCTTTACCGTCCGATGAATACCCGGCGATATGAGGTGTCGCGATATCCGCCATGCGCAGGAGCTCAAGATCTATTCCCGGTTCATTCTCCCAAACATCGATTACTGCAGATATGACTCTTCCTCCGGAGATTGCTTTTTTTAGTGCACCGGAATTGGTTACCTCTCCGCGCGAAGAATTAATAAATATCACCGGCTTTTTAAATTTGCCGAAGAATTTTTCATCGGCATAATGAAGAGTTTTGTCCTCCCCCGTTTTGTTTAGGGGAACGTGCAGTGTAACTATGTCCGCAGATGAAAATATTTCATCCATAGATGCAAATTTTAATTCCCCTTCCGCGCGCGCACGAGGAGGGTCATTAAGAAGAACTTTCATGCCAAGCAGGCGGGCGGCCGATTCAATTTTTGAGCCGACGTTCCCCACCCCTACAATTCCAATTGTCATGTCGGATAATTTCAGGTTATACTTACCGGCAATTGACAAAAGCGCCGCAAGCAGATACTGTCTTACCGATGAAGAATTACATCCCGGGGCATTTACCCATTCAATTCCTCTGCTTTTACAGTATTCCGTATCAATATGATCGAATCCGATTGTTGCAGTTGCAATAAATTTTACCTTACTGCCGTCAAGAAGGGATTCGCCGCATTTTGTTCTGGTCCTTATTATCAATGCATCTGCATCTTTTACCGCATCTTTAGTAATAGCCGAAGGGGAAAGATATTCCACATCGGCGCAGGAATCGAGCACTCCTTTAAGAAACGGTATTTTATTATCTGCAATAATTTTCATTTTCGCTGCATTCAGTTATTAAATCGTTCTTTATAAGCCCATAAACCGAGGGCCGGATTGGAAATATAAAAAATTTCTTCTCCATCCTTCAGCAGATTATATCCGTCTTTAAGGAGGGAAGGATCATATTTTTTTATTATATCGCCTAGCGGAGCATAACTAAAATTTACCCCTTCAATCTCCTCTTTCGATAGATATCCGGGACAATAGGTAATTTTGAATCTGTTTTCCGACGAGCCGTGTATCAGATGAGCGGCGGCGCTCAGATTGTTTTTCAGTTCCTCATTCTCTTCCGTAAAGCGGAGAATTTCCGGAGTTGTTCTGTACCCGTACTTTCTTATAAGCCGGTCAATTTCTTTGTCTTCGCCGAATTCTTTTAATCCCGGCGCTATAACAATAATTTCTCCCCCATCCTCAATTGCCATCCTTGTCCGGTAAATACTCTTATTGCCAAGCCAGGTGCTTTTAAATTCATCCGGATCAAGATAAACAACCGCTTTTTTAATCGGTTTGTCCAGCATTTTAAAATTTACTTTCAGCGATAAATCGGCGGCAAGTTTAAAGCACTCATAGTCGTCACCAATATACAGCCCCATTAAACCAAGTTTCCCCTCTTTATTTTTACCAATTACGGTAAGCACATAAATAAGAGGAAGATTCCGGGCAAAATTATCCGAGGCATAATTAAGTACCTTTCTAACCGGTGTATCGGCCCGTCCCATAATTCTTTCCATTCCGTAAACAGCTCCCAGAAAATGGCTCTTATTAATTCCCTCTTTGCCCCCGGTTCCAACAAAGATATTCTTATTGTAGTTTGCCATTCCAATAACTTCGTGCGGCACCACCTGTCCTATTGACAGAATAAGATCGTAACCCCCGTTTACAAGAAGTTTGTTTACCTGCGCAGGCCAGGAATAATTAAGCCTTCCTTCCGATACTTCATTTAAATATTCCGCCGGCACTGTTCCAAGAGTGTAAAGGTCTTCTTTCCATTTGTGCTCTTTAAAAAGCTCTTTAGGAATTCCGGGATACATTTTATCAAGTTCCCGTTCCGTCATAGGAGAGTGAGTTCCGAGAGCCGGTAGAATTGCAGAGACAGACTTACCGAAATATTCATAAGACAGACAGGTTAAATCCCCCGCCATTGAATGGAATCGGGTAAAATCGGGAGGAACAGCCAGTACATTTTTCTTTAGTCCCAGTTTATCCAATGCCCCGTACAGCGCTTCCCTTATTTCATCCTTAGTAAAAAATTTATTTTCACTTCCTTCTGCGTAAAGAATCATTTTATCACTTCACTTTCCATTTAGGATGTTCCGGAAGATACGATTCAAATTCATTTATGAGATCAGCTTCATAGTCTCCTTTGTAGGATCCTTCAAAAAAAAGATTTAAAGCCTCGCTGCAGAGCCGCTTCCACGATTCCTCTTCGTGTCCCGGGTTGATTGGGTAGAACAGCACTCCATTGGCTCTGGCGGCATTCAAATCCCCCGGGGCATCCCCAATCATCAATATTTTATCATCGGCATATTTTCCCTTGGCTGCATACCTCAGGTGTTCTGTCTTTGTGCCGAGCTCCTGTCCGGCAATTACTTTCACAAATCCTTCAATTCCGTGTTCTTTCCATTCTCTTGTAAGAGCCTCAGTGGGAGTCTGCGATACTACAATAAGATCTGCTTTTTTATTCATTTTTTCGAGTGATTCATTGAAATAAGGGAATGGGGGAATGTCGAATACTATCTCCTCAATCATCTTGTTAACAGCAATAGACCATTCGTATGTCCTTTCGAGTGTTTCATTCTTATTTTCACCGGCATATTTCTTTAAAGCAGGATTGCCGAGTTTCGATTCAAATTTTACCCATTCTCTCAACGGGGACATATCAGCAAAAACAACTCCCCGTACAATTACTTCCGGGCGCACAGCAAGAAGATCCAACGATCTTAGCAGTGCATTAAACCTGTTGGTGCCTCTGGTCTTGGAATAAAGATTTACAAACTCCCATGTTTCCCTGGCGAATTTCGATGCCCTCTGGAGATGGAAATGTTTAATAAACATCGGACAGAATGCTTCCTTCTGTTTAATTTCCATTGTATCAAACACGCAGCCGTCGGAATCAATTCCAATGAAAAATTCCTTTTCCGGCTTAAGTTCTTCAAGTATTTTATGCGTAAAATCGTTCATAATATTCTTTAGTTATTATCTCTGAATTCTTGCAGAGCCCCCTTTTGCAAAGGCTTTAACTTCTTCAAGTGTAGCCATAGTAGTATCTCCGGGATAAGTTGTAAGGAGCGCTCCGTGTGCCCATCCGAGTTTAACAGACTCTTCAGGAGTTTCGCCTGTAAGAATCCCGTATATAAAACCGGCTGCGAAACCGTCTCCTCCCCCAACTCTGTCAAAAACATCCAGTTCGCACTGAGGCGCCTGGTAGGTCTTCCCTTTAATCCAGGCAACAGCGCTCCAGCTGTGTCTGTTTGTAGAATGCACCTCGCGCAAAGTTGTAGCTACAATTTTAACCCCGGGATATTTTGCCGTTACTTTATCAATCATTCCAAAGAATGCAGTCGGGTCGAGTTTGGATTTAGAGGCAACTTCCGGTCCCGGAATGCCGAGTCCTTTCTGCAGATCTTCTTCGTTACCGACAAGCACATCAACATATTTAACAATTTCGTTTATAACCTCAACAGCTTTTTCTTCTCCCCCCCAGATATTCCAAAGCTTAGCTCTGAAATTGAGATCGAAGCTTGTAATTGCCCCTGCTTCTTTGGCTTTCTTCATTCCTTCAATTATAATCTGCCCCGTTGTATCGGACAGGGATGCAAAAATGCCTCCGCTGTGGAACCATTTAACTCCCTGCGCAAAAATTGAATCCCAATCAATATCCCCCGGTTTAAGAAAGGAAGCAGCTTCATTGCATCTGTTATAGAAAACAGCAGGCGCCCGCATTCCGAATCCGCGGTCGCTGTAAACGGTTGCCATATTAGGACCGTTTACACCGTTATGCTGGAAATGTTTGTAAAAAGGTTTTACTCCCATTGCCCTTACTCTTTCTGCAATTAAATCCCCTATAGGATAATTAACCATTGCAGAAACAATTCCGGTATTCATCCTGAAGCAGTCAGCAAGATTAGCAGCAACATTAAACTCACCTCCGCTGACATGAATTTTGCATTCATTGGCTTTTCTAAAAGGAATTGTACCGGGGTCCAGCCGGTGCACAAGCGCGCCCAAAGAAACCAGATCCAAAGCGGCTTTTTCATTAATTTCTAATACTTTACCCATTTATGTCATCCTTATAAAATTATCTATACACCGCTGTAAGCGCTGAATCCTCCGTCAACCGGAATAACAACACCTGTTACGAATTTTGATATATCGGAGGCTAAATATAGAAGAGTGCCTGCCAATTCTTCCGGCACCCCGAACCGCCCCATAGGAGTTGACTGTATTATCTTATTTCCGCGGGGGGAAAGCTGACCGGTCTCTTTATCTATTAATAAGAACTCATTCTGTCTTGTAAGGAAGAAACCGGGGGCTATTGCATTTACTCTTATGCCTGTCTTTGCAAAATGAACCGCAAGCCAGGCGGTAAAATTATTTATTGAGGCTTTGGCTGCCGAATAAGCAGGAATCTTTGTTAGGGGCCGGTATGAATTCATTGAAGAAATATTAATTATTGAACCTCCCCTCTCCAGCATATCAACCGCAAATACCATGCTCGGAAGCACTGTACCAAGAAAATTCAGGTCGAAGACGCTCCTGAATCCGTCTAGATCAAGTCCGAAGAATGACTTTGAAAGGTCATTCATATTTTCTTTGGTCATAAACTCATTTGCGGTAGTAGCCGTAGGAGCATTTCCGCCTGCACCGTTAATGAGAACATCTATTGCACCTAATTTATCATTTATTTCTTTTTTCGCCCCCTCAAGTTCTTCTTTATTGAGCACGTTTCCCTGCACACATAGAATCGGAATTCCTTTTTCCTTTGCCTTTTTTATATTCGGGCATTCATCGCATCTTCCCTTTTTATAATCCAGAACCGCTACTCTGGCCCCAGCTTCAATAAGGGTATCGGTAAACATTGTGCCAAAAACACCGCATCCTCCTGTAACAACACATACTTTCCCTTTAACATCTTCGAACGTAAGATTCATTTCAATTCCCCTTTTTATTCAGATAGTTATTAATGCTTTCCATAACAAGAGCCGCATTCCGGGTAAGCTTTTCATAATCCTCATTCTTTACAGCTTCTTTATCCAGGAGTGCAGACCCGAGCCCTACTGCAGCAGCACCGGCTTTAATCCAATCACCTGCATTGGTAAGAGAAACACCTCCGGTAGGCATTAATTTCAGATGAGGCATCGGCGCAAGAATTCCCTTAAAGAACTCCATACCAAGAACATCAGCAGGAAATACTTTAATAATATCGGCGCCCCACTCAAAGGCAGTTTGTATTTCGGTCGGAGTAAAACAGCCGGGCATTACCGGCACATCCATTTTATGTGCAGCTTCAATAATCTCTTTTTTAAGAATCGGGCTTACAACGTATTTAGCCCCCGCCATAACTGCATCTTCGGCAGCCCGGGCATTAAGAACAGAACCGACTCCTATCAAAATATTGCCTGAGGCCTGAGCGCTGATTTTTTCAATCAATTTTATGGCGTTAGGCACGGTCATTGTAATTTCGGCACAGGCGATGCCACCCCTGTTCAGCGCCTCAATCACATTCAGAAGCTTATTCTCTTCCTGCACCCTTATAACCGCTACAGCCCGGCGGGTCAATAATTCATTAAGGATTTCTTCTCTTTTCATTTTATTTAAATGGCTCAATATGTTTGTTAAAATGATTTATTATCAGTTCATAATGAGATTCTTCATTCTCCCTAAGGCAATTTATAATATCATTTTTAAAGAGGAAATCCCCTTTGTCATTTTTTTCTGTTAAAGTACGGCCGAATGTGACATGCAGAACCTGGCGGGCATCCAGAGAATCGAATAATGCCGGCAGTTCGGAATCGGCATATCCGTTTCCCTGCTTAAGGTTTTTCAGATCTGCGGATACATGATAACTCATTTTTTCTGTTTCATAAAGAGAAGAGGCAAAATCAAATATTTTTCGGAATAGTGAAGGATTGTTTATTGCAACAACCTTAAGGGCTTCAAGGTAGCTTGTACCGGCTGTTTTAACATGGGTATATGCCTGTTTCATCGATCCTATTACCTTATAGACCGAAAATTTATCGCTCCCTGAATGAAGGCTTATTTTATAATTACCGAAATATTTTGTAATTGCCAGATGCTTTATATATTCCTTTCTAAACAGTTCAAGATCTCCCTTATAATCAACTCCTTTTTCAAATGAGCCTACAAAACGGGGAGCGAGGCTTACATATTTTACATTTAACCTCTTAAGCTCGCTGGAGAAAAAGAAGTGTTCAAAAGGCGAGGTGACCGACTCGGTTTCGTCGACTGAGACCTCGACCTCGAAAGAGCCGGGCACTGCAATTGAAAAGAGATGATCATACATTTTTTTTATGTGGAGAATTGCCTTTCCGTATTTTGCGTATGCTTTAAGAAAATCATTTGCAGAAACTTCAATAATGCAATCCGGAGAGATTTCGAATTTTTTATCGGAATATCTCCTTTCGGCCGCAGGAAAAGTATCTTTCAGATCTGCCCAGGGAAGATTTGCTACTGCTTTGTATAATTCCTCTTCATTCAACGTATCGGCGCTGTTATTAACATGCTCTCCCGGATCAAATGTAAACATGGTGAAACCGGCCTTATATAAACGGTCAATATCTTCGGTATTTTTAAGATGGTCTGCATCGGAGCCGAATGCCTCGGTATATCCTTCCTGAAACACTCCCCATACAGCCGCATCCATTACATCATCGGGAGTTCTCTGTGTTCTTGTAAGTTCTCTAATCGACTGCTGTGCCAGTATCGGGAGAAATCCGCTGCCGCGAATTGCCCTTATATGAGCAGCATTTGCAAATCCAAGCCGGTCCCCCATCCCCATCGAATTTACGGCTCCAAGAGGCTTTGCAACAGTGAAAGGGAATATTTTCTGAAGTGATTTCCTGTTTGCTGTTGTAAATGAACATCTTTTAAGACAAAAATCCTCTTCGCATTCAATTTTGCCTTCAAAATCCTTCAATGAAGCTGATTCCTTATCCGCCGAAAAAACATAAAGGTATTTATCGTAAACTTCCCTTCCTATTAGAAAATATGTTCCGTTCGATTCAAACAATGAATTCGGATACACACTTACCCCTTTTCCGCCGAGTATTACAGTGATAATTTCATTCCAGGAGGATTTTTTACCTGATAAAACTTCTGTAAGCTGATTGAGTTTCATTTTATGACCTATAATTTATAAGCTTTTTTGACAAGGTTGTATGATAAATCTTTAATTATAATTTCCGCTTCGTTCCTGGTAATAATATGTTTGGCTGCCAGGCCTGCAAGATAGTTTGAATCGATTCTTCTTGCCACGTCGTGTCTGGCTGGTATGGACACAAATGCCCTGGTATCATCATTAAAACCTACAGTATTATAAAATCCGGCAGTTTCGGTAACTGAATGACGGAATCGGGTTATCCCTTCGATACTGTCGTGGAACCACCAGGCAGGTCCCAGCTTCATAGCGGGATAATGCCCTGCAAGCGGAGCCAGTTCTCTGGCATAATTGGTTTCATCCAGAGTGAACACAATCAGACTCAGTTTTGGATTGGTTCCATATTTATTAAGCAGTTCTTTTAGATTTTTCGTGTATTCTGTGCTTACGGGAATATCGGCCCCTTTATCGGGACCGAAGTTGTTAAAAATGTAATCATTATGATTTCTAAATGCCCCCGGATGAATCTGCATAACAAGGCCGTCTTCAATGCTCATTCTGGCCATTTCCATCAGCATATGAGCCGTAAATAAGGCTGCATCCTCAGGCCCTGCCTCTCCCTTAAGCCCCTTTTGAAATATTTTTTCCGCTTCTGATCCTGAAAGCTCGTGTGTAAAAGGAGAATAAACCCCGTGGTCTGTTGAAGTAGCCCCCATTCCGATAAAGAATTTCCTCCTCTCTTCAAGAGCCCGGATATAGCTCATATAGGAATTAATTTCAAAACCGGCTGCCGATTCAAGTGAAGCTATATTCTTTTTCCAGAATTTATTGCTTAAGTCGGTAACGGCATCGGGGCGGAATGCAGGAACAATTTTTCCTTTCCATCCCGATTCTTTTATTTTTTTGTGCGATTCAAGGGAATCGGAAGCTGCATCCGTTGTTGAGAGCGCTTCTATTTTAAATTTTTCAAAGAGTTCCCGTGGTAGAAATCCGGGAGAATTAATTTTTTCATTAAGCTCTTCATAGATTTTTATTGCATTATTTCCATCCGGCTTTTCTTTTATACCGAATACAACATTGAATTCATAATCGAGCCAGACTCCTGATGGTGTACCGTTAAAGAGATAATAATTCTCGCAGAATAATTTCCATATCTTAACCGGATCCTCTTCTACCGGTTTGCCGCTGATGCTTGGAATACCCATAGACTCAAGGGGAATTCCCTGCGAGTAGAGCATCCTGAATACATAATGGTCCGGTATTATAAATAACTGCGTCGGGTGAGGGAATGGTTTGTTGTCGACAAAAATCTGCGGATCTACATGTCCGTGCGGACTTACAATCGGCATATCCTTAACTGACAGATATAAATCCCTCGCAATATTTCTTATTGCCGGGTTTGAATCAAAAAAGCGGTCTTCGTGCAGTTTGTATTCGGCCATAACACACCTTTATTTTCCGATAACAACGGGATGATTTAATTCATCAGCGGTTTTATCGAGATATTTAATAAAATCGTTTTCATTCGTAATTCCCCCCTGTTCTTTTTCCCAGGCGGCACAGAAATAATATTCGCTCTTCCCTCCTGCAGGTTTTAAAACTACAAGATGGTTAAGGCTGTCTTCGGTAACTTCTAACAGGTCTTCAACCCTATAAAATAAAGCTATACCCAGATTATCGCCTGCAAGGGACTGTTTGCCGTAAAGGGCAATATAGCTCCATCCCTTACCCGATTTTCCCTTGTGAAAATTCGTGCCATTATACTTTACAAGTCCGGTTGCAATATTATTTATCTTCCCTTTAAAGGCGATTGTCGCTTTTGTAAGCCTGCTTCCGGCCGTAATTGAATAGCGCGCTTCAAGGTTTATTTTTTTTCCGTCTGCGGGCCAGCCGTAATAGGAGGTCCTTATTTCCGATTTAACCGGACCGTTCATTAATATTGTAAATTTTATGCTGTCAGTTTTAGATACCATTAAAAGCTTGCCGCTATTCATAGTCCCGAATGCCCCAATACCGAGAGAATTGCCGACCTTAAAAATATCCATCCCCCACTCCTGCATTGAATGGTAAGATTCATTATTATCGGCAATTGAATCTTTAGCCCCGACATTCTTAAGTACTAGCTGATTTAATTTTTTGCCGAATATATCGGTCGCGTTCCGCCAGTCGAGATAAAATCGGTAGCCCACTTTTTCCGATTCCCATCCGGGACCTTCATACTTAAACAGGCCGTCATGGTCTATGTGCCAATCGGGCACTTTAATTTCTTTTACATTTTCAAATGAAGTGCCGTGTGTCCTTTTGCCGTCAAAACGGGGATTGGATTTCATAGCCAGTTCTGCATATGTCCTGCTTTTGAAACTTTGCGTCCTGCCGGCGTCAGAAATAACAACCGACTTTATTTCATTTGGTTTAAAATCCGCGGCAAGACTAATATAAAGGTCTCCTTTTTCATTTACTTCCAGCTGATAAGGAATTTCCTTATTGCCGTCCGCTATTTTTAATCTTTCCGGATTCAGTGAAATATTTTTCTTCCTGATAACAGAGAATGGCAGCATTACATAGGAATCGGTTCTTTCAAAACCAAGTTTATTCACCAGTTTAATTCTGACCTCTTTATCCTGTGCGTAAAGAAAAGAGATAGAAAACAAAATCAGAACTGATGTGAATATTTTTATTTTCATATATATACCTGCGGCCCTTAAACTACTTTAAATCTACGGGTTTAATTTTAGGAATAAGGACTACATAGAAAATGAACCATGCAAGTATGTAGGCAAATCCGCAAATGAGGAACATTATGTAATACCCTGTCTCAATGCTGTTTATCGCCTTGTAATAATCAAACAGAAGTCCAGCCAGCTTTGCAATTAAAATTCCCCCTACTGCGCCGGCCATTCCTCCAATTCCAATTATTGATGCGACAGCCCTCTTTGGAAACATATCCGAAGCAGTCGTAAAAATATTAGCAGACCAGGCCTGATGGCACGCGGCAGCCAATCCGATAAGCAGAATAGCAAACCAGGGGCTAATCTGCCCTAATGCCTGTGCCGAAATAACCGGAATGACGCAAATTGCAAAAATTAGCATTGCAGTTTTGCGCGCTTTATATTCGTTCCACCCCTTCTTTATAAAGAATCCTGAAAACCATCCACCGAAAATTGAACCAAAGGTTGTCATGGTATATACTACAGCAATCGGGAATGCTACATCGGTTTTTGTCATGCCATACTGTTTATTAAGAAACGACGGGAGCCAGAAAAGATAAAACCACCAGATAGGATCTGTTAGAAATTTACCGATTACAAAAGCCCAAGTCTGCTTATAACCAAGCAGTTTGCTCCATTTAATTTTCGGTTCATCTTTTCCGGCGCTGTCAGTTTCTTGAGAATCGCTGTGTATATAATCGTATTCCTCTTTTGATAATTTTTTATGCTTCTTCGGCACTTCATAAAGCGCAAACCAGAAAACAAGCCATATCAGTCCTACTGCTCCGGTGATTATAAAAGCCCATTCCCATCCCATTGTTGCGGCAATTAATGGTACGGTAAGAGGCGCTACAATTGCCCCAACATTTGTGCCTGAATTAAAAATTCCCGTTGCAAGAGCCCTTTCCTTTTTGGGAAACCACTCTGCAACTGTTTTTATTGCCGCGGGAAAGTTCCCTGCTTCGCTTAAGCCAAGAACCGAGCGTGCAGCTACAAATCCTAAAGTATTACGTGCCAGCGCATGCCCTATTGCAGCAAAGCTCCATACAATAAGGGATAAAGCATAACCGATCTTTGTGCCAACCTTGTCAATAATCCATCCCGCCCCCAGCATACCGATTGCATATGCAATCTGAAATGCAATTACAATATTCGAGTAATCCGATTCGCTCCAATTGAAGATTTTCTCAAGATAATCGTCTTTTAAAAGGGAAATAACCTGCCTGTCTAGGTAATTTACTGTCGTTGCAAAGAAAACCAACCCGCATATTGTCCAGCGGTACTTCCCAATTCCCTTTTTTGTATCTGACATCTTCACTCCCATTAAAAAGTAAATAAACCAAGAAAAAAAGCTATTTAATCGGTTACTTTACCGATAAACAAAAATGATAAAATTTTTTTTAATACGCAACTTTATTCAAAAGTGCCTTAAACCAGTTCAATAAAAGAGCTTAAATCCGATTAGGAGGGGAAAAAGAAACGGATTTTAAAGAGTCTCATTTCCCTTTAACATTAATGCAGGTGCCTCTCAGGACAAGTTCGGTATCAATAACTTTCTGCTGACAGACATAGTCTTCCTTATTTTCAATATTGCTGAAAATCATCTCCATAGCCGCTTTGCTTATCAGGTCCGTAGGCTGGTCAATGCAGCTTAAAGGAGGAGAAAGGAATTTCTGTACTTTTGCGTTGCCGAAACAGATTACATCGATATCTTCGGGAATCTTAAGACCTACTTCGCTTGCTGCCATATAAATACCGAGAGCAACCGGATACGTAACGGCAAGAATAAGATCCGGTAGATTATTGCTGTTATAAAGTTTCATAAAGCTATCGTAGCCGTGATTTTCGCTGAATCCTCCTTCGAGAATCCAATCTTTATTGACAGGAATATTATGCTTCTCCATCGCCTGATAAAATCCCTTAAGTCGTTCACGGCCGATATTGATTTTGGAGGAACCCCCGAAGTGGGCGATTTTTCTATAGCCTAGATTTATGGCGTGTTCAACCGCTTTGAAAGCACCGCCGCGGTCGTCAACCACAACCGAATTGTGACTGATTTTCATTTCCGGAATTCGGTCGATAAAGACTATCGGCACCCCTCTCCTTTCAATTGTCTCGAAAACGGAATAATCGCTTGTCTCCTGCGAGATAGAAATTATTATTCCGTCTACTTTCATTGCCAGAAGAGTCTGAAGATGTTTTTTCTCCCTCTCAGAATTTTCCTGAGAAACAGTAAGAATTATTTCATAATTGTGCTCAAATGCAATATCGTAAATGGTTTCAATAATAGAACCAAAGAAATGATGGGCAATTTTCGGGACTACAACACCGATTGTATTCGATCTTCTTGCTGATAGATTACGGGCCATAATATTCGGGGTGTAACCCATCTCGTCGGCCATTGTTTTAATCAGTTTGGTAGTCTTAGCCGAGATATCAGGATGGTTGCGTAATGCTTTTGATACAGTTACAGTGGATATATTCAGCCTGGAGGCTATATCGGAAAGGGTAATCGCTTTTTCTTTCATAATTGCGCCATGTATTCTTTATATGTTCAATCAGAGAAAACCTTTTTACGGTCGATTTCTCTATTTTACAATTTCATCGGTTTAAAATACAAAATATATACAACTAATTGTCAAACGAAACTTTATAATTTTGATTAAAAGAACTTCATCTTTAAAGAAGGGGGCAATTAGCCCCCTTGGCAGATTAAAAATTATTTTAAAAGAAGCATCTTCTTTGTACTTATGAATTCATTAGTTCTGAGCTGATAGAAATAAACTCCCGTTGCGGCGGCTCTTCCGAATGCATCCTTGCCATTCCAGGATATCTTATGCTGCCCCGCTCCCTGCATCTGATTATTTACAAGAAGTGCAATTTCCTGTCCAATGCTGTTATATACCGCAATAGTAACATTAGAAGCCTTCGGGAGAGAATAGGAAATTACGGTAGTCGGATTGAACGGATTGGGATAGTTCTGGCTGAGAGAATATTCTACCGGAACCATATTAGGATCATCGGAAATTCCTACTGCTCCGCCGGAATCGAATAAATTCTTTAATGCGGGATACCAGTTTAAGTCACCTACAGGGAATCCTTTATCTGCTCCGGTGTATGCAACAGATGATGTGGAATAAGTGCATCTGAGGGAATCGGTATAGAACAGGAATCCCTTTCTGTCATAATCATATGATGCATTCCAAGCGGCGGTTGGAGTATTCTTGGTTTTGTTGCCTCCGGTTGGACTTC
>JAEXUB010000185.1 GCA_023453125.1 Bacteroidota bacterium | reverse complement strand
TTTGTAATCAGCCTGTCTCTATTAAAAATCGAGTAGCCAAGATCGAATAGTGATGGTAGATAATCCTGAGCTGCAGACTTTTCAAACCAATAAATGGCTTTTTCATAATCAGAGTAATGATCAGAATAAATATGTCCTAAGTTATGTTGTGCTGGTGCATATCCTTGTGTGGCAGCCTTTCCCAACCAAAAGATAGCTTTTTCTAAATCTTTTAAAACCCCTGTACCACTAATATACTTATTACCCAGATTGTATTGTGCCATAATATGCCCTTTATTAGCCGCATTAGTGAAATATATTATAGCTTTTGGCATATCGATTGGAACCAATTTGCCATTCGAAAATAGGCTGCCTAAACTATAGTCAGCCTCTAAAATCCCAAGTTGTGAGGCTTTTTCAAAAAATATTATTGCTTGATTAATATCTTCTTGCTTGGAGAAGCCTTCAAGATATAGCTCTCCTAAACTGTAAAAAGCTTTAGCATGACCTTGAGCAGCGGCTTTACGGAATAATTTATTAGCTTTAATTATATCTTCTAATCCGACACCTTCTCTGTAAAAATAGCAACCTAAATTATATTGAGCCTCCGCAAATCCATTATTAGCTGATTCTTCCAAAAGAGTAAGCCCTTTATTTATGTCTTGTTCAATTTCTTCTCCGTATAAATATTTCATCCCCAAATTATTTTGAGAGGGTGCGGAACCAAATTCAGATAATTTTTCTAATTCTACGGTGGTAGGTTCTTTTGGTACTTCTTTTTTGAAGATTTTATCAATGATATTTTTAAATATTTTCATTCAGACCTCTTAAACTGATAGAATTAAATTAATTTTTTAATTCTTAAAAAACATCCCCCAAAACAAAAAGTAATTAAAATATTCTTAATTGGGCATATTATATAGCTCGGGAGGGTAAAGCCTCATCCACAGCATTTTAGTGGGCTTAAATCGAAAGAATTGGCTTCGAACCTACGCTATATTGAAGGTAAAAAAGGGAGTTGAGTAGATAATATCAGTTCGGGAAAATAATTAGATCGGAAGAACATTCTACGCTGGGGATAATTGCTAAAAAGTGGGCAAAATTCAAAATGTGTATGAAATGTGTATGTAAAAAAACAAAAGCCTCTGTAAGTTATTATCTTACAAAGGCTTTTTTTATTTGCTTGTAGCGGGGACAGGACTTGAACCTGTAACCTCCGGGTTATGAGCCCGACGAGCTACCAAATGCTCTACCCCGCGATATAATCTTGTCAAAAATCAGGTTAGAAATATAGTTAAGCGTTTAACTAATGTCAATTTTATAATGATTTTAAAAATAAAACTTGCATAAAAAAGGTTTCGTTCATAAAATAGTCATAAAATTTTCTGAAATAAATGATAAAATCCCTCTATATCAAAGATTACGCTCTAATTGAGTCAATAACTGTAGAATTCGGCCGCGGACTCAATATAATTACAGGGGAAACGGGCGCCGGAAAATCGATATTGATTGACGCGATGGGGCTCCTGCTTGGCGAGAGAGCAAATATAGAAATAATCCGCAAAGGGGCCGAAAAATCGATTGTCGAGGGGATTTTTGAAGTGCGCGGCAATAAAAAGGTATTTAATCTTCTTTCGGAAAATGAGGTTGACTGCAACGATGAGCTGATTATAAGAAGGGAAATATCATTGAAAGGAACAAACCGCTGCTTTCTAAATGATACTCCCGTACCCCTTAACCTTATAAAGGAAGCGGGGAACCTTCTGGTTGATCTCCACGGGCAGCACGAACACCAGTCATTGCTTAGGACCGAAACACATATAGAGATGCTTGATGAATTCGGAAAATATTCCGGATTGCTGGAGGAATATTCTGTAAAGTATAAAGAACTTCTCAGACTCATTGCCGAGATGAAATCCTTAATGGAAAGGGAAAAGCAGATTAAGGAGAAGAAGGACTTTATAGAATTCCAGCTTAAGGAAATAGATTCAATTGCCCCTGTTGAAAATGAAGATGTATCAATTGAAAATGAACTTAACGTTCTTGAGAATTCCGAGAAGTTAATTCAGCTTTCGCAGGAGGCATATACGCTCCTGTATGATGAAGACGGTTCGGCATACGATAAGCTGACTGAAGGAGCCGCAAAGATAGCCGGTCTGGCAGAAATAGATTCATCGCTCGAGGCATCGTCTGCGGAATTGAAAGTAATATTATCATCCCTTAAGGAAATCTCAAAAAGCATCAGGAGTTATGCAGACAGAATAGACCTTGAGCCGGCGCGGCTTGAGGAATTGCGCGAGAGGCTTGCATCATTAAATATGCTTAAGAAAAAATTCGGCGGTTCTCTTGCGCGCGTATTGGAATACCGGGAGCAGATATACGGGGAATTCCAATTGGCTGAAAATTTTGCCGGGAAACTGGAACAGATTAAAAAAGAGATTGAAAAAATACGCCGTGAGTGCGGAGAGACAGCGGCTCAGATTTCCAAAAAAAGAAGCGAAACCGCAAAAGCGGTAAAAAAGGAAATTGAGAACCAGTTAAAACAACTCGGCATTGCAGAGCCCTGTTTTGTTATAAAGATTGAAAATGAGAATGCTTCTTCCGAAGAGAACTTCCTGCCGCTGAACGGAGCTAAAATAAAAGCAAACGGAAGCGGAATAGACAAGGTTGAGTTTTATGTATCTACCAA
>JAEXUB010000040.1 GCA_023453125.1 Bacteroidota bacterium | reverse complement strand
ATTATGTGCTGGCCGCTATCGGGCTGATCCTGTGCAAGATAGAATTTGCTGCCGCTCTGCGATTGAAGAATTATTAAGACCCTTGCTGATGATGAATTGCTCCATCTTACCTGAAGCTGTGCCGACCGGGAAACCGAAGCATTAGGCTCTGGATAAGTAACGGAAA
Organism: Bacteroidota bacterium; assembly: GCA_023453125.1. Lineage (GTDB taxonomy): Bacteria > Bacteroidota > Ignavibacteria > Ignavibacteriales > Melioribacteraceae > JAEXUB01. Next base: position 12,295 of record JAEXUB010000040.1, on the reverse strand, counting down.
ATGCCGAAGGGCTCGTTAAGTTACCCGAAATAGAGGGGATGCCGCTTCCTCCCGAAACTGTCCAATTATGAACTGAGTTGTTGAAATCTAGATTTGAAGGGAATTGTGTGGGGTTTGCCGGGGAAGGGGCTGAGTAGTAAACCTGTCCAGCTTCCATTCCCTTTATAAGCTGGTTGCCGTTAACAGTTATTGTCCCGGCATCAACACCCTGCCCGAATACTGCAAAGGCCATCGGTATATTTATCGGGATATCCCCCATTTGCGAAAAATCGTAACTCACCGCCCCCATCAGTCCGTTAAAATTAGCCTGGTTTCTGAAATCGGGAATAGGCTGGGTTCCGGCTAATAAAATTTCCTGTTCATCGGTGGATTCAGTTGGAGAGTCTTCCTTATTGCAGGTAGTTATAAAAAGGGGGAGAAACAAAAAGCAGATGTAAAACAAATATCTTTTCATCTTAACACCTACGCTTTAAGTAAAGTTATCCCCAAAGTAATAAAAATTATTTAATAAAGCATCAAAAAAAAATTATCGTTTAAGGGACCGGGATAAAAGGACATTTGAACGAATGGGGGAGAGTTTTTGCTGAGAAGAAGTTATATATACAAAAAAACCCGCCGAAGCGGGTTTTAAGTTTATTCTTTTACTACTAGATAACCTTAACGTCGGTTGCCTGAAGCCCTTTGGCTCCCATTGTTACAGAGAATTCAACCTTATCATTTTCTTCGAGGCTCTTATAGCCTTCGCCGATAATAGATTTAAAATGTACGAATACATCTTCTCCGCTTTTCTGTGTAATAAAACCAAAACCTTTTGTACTGTTGAACCATTTTACGGTTCCGCTTTTGCGCTCTGCCATGACAGATGCTCCTTTAAATATAATTTTGAAATTGACAGGGTTTATAATCTACGGGGAAGCTGTGAGTTGTACGTGAATCTACATCTACTACTTTTACTTCTACATATACTACTAAATAACTGTCCTACGGCACAATTATAGGCTAATTAATCTTTATAACCTAATAATATTATTCTATCCCTTCATTTCGGACTGAAAACGCACAAAATACTTTATTTTATTTGCCAATCAGGCTTTCAAGGACTTTTATATTCTCAACATCTTCGAGCTGTTCCTTCCCTTTCGGGGTTTCGAGGATCTTTGGAATATGCTCAAGCCTCTTGTCGTTCATCAGGTTTGTAAAGCCTTCCAATCCAATAAAACCCTGCCCGATATGTTCATGCCGGTCAACTCTGGATCCAAGATCCTTCTTGCTGTCATTAAAATGGAAGCATTTAAGAAGGTCGAGCCCGATAATTTCGTCAAACTCTTTAAATGTCTTTTTATATCCTGCCTTTGTTTTCAGGTCGTAGCCGGCGGCAAAGATGTGAGCAGTATCAATGCAGACGCACATTCTTTCTTTTTCCTCAACAAGGTCAATAATTTCCCTAAGGTGCTCAAAGCGGTAGCCGATAGCGGTACCCTGGCCGGCAGTAGCTTCGAGCATGCTTTTTACATTATAACCTTTTGTCTTCGAGTGGGCAATATTAAGAGATTCGGCAATTTTCTTTATTCCCTCTTTTTCTCCCTGTCCCCCGTGCGAACCGGGATGGAAGTTCAGATAAGGAATGCCTAGGAGTTCGCATCTATCGAGCTCGTCCAGGAAAGAAGCCCTCGATTTCTCAAGCAGTTCCGGATCGGTAGCGCAAAGATTTATAAGGTAAGAGTCGTGAGAAACTACAATTTTAATGTTTGATTTGCTAAGTTTATCCTTGTAAAGTGAAATTTCTTTATCGGATAGAGGTTTAGAAGCCCATCTGTTGTTGTTCTTTGTGAAAATCTGCATTGCGGTAAATTGTAGTTTTTCTGCCAGATCAACCGAGGCCTGAACACCCCCGTTGGTTGATGTGTGTGCTCCCAATAACTGTTTCATCCTGTTCCTTTCATCTTTTCAAATATTATTGTAAAATTACTTATTATGAAAGTAATAACAAATAAAATATAAAAGGGGTTCAAAGATGAATACTATGGACAAGATCTACATCCGCAGATGTTTCCAGCTGGCTCTTAAAAGCGCCGGTTATGTAAGCCCTAATCCCCTTGTAGGATGCGTTATTGTTAAAGAGGGAAAAGTAATTTCCGAAGGAAGCCACGAAAAATTCGGCGCTCCGCATGCGGAAATAAATGCAATTAACAACGCCTCTGAAAGTGTTGAAGGGGCCACTCTCTATTGCAATCTTGAACCCTGCTGCCATGTGAGAAAAAAAACTCCCCCCTGCGTACCCGAGTTGATTAAACATAAGATTAAAAAAGTCGTTATCAGCAATACCGATCCGAATCCTGAGGTGGCAGGCAGCGGAATTGAACAGCTGAGACAGGCTGGAATTGAAGTTGAAGAGGGGGTGCTGGAAGAGGAAGGAAAATATCTCAACCGGTTTTTCTTTAAGTATATCAGAACGGGGCTTCCATACGTGGCAATGAAAATTGCACGCTCGGCGGACGGCTTTATCTCGGCTAAAGAGGGAACCCAGACCTGGATTACCGGAGAAGAAGCTGCTGTCTACGTCCATTCACTAAGAGCCCGTTACGATGCCGTTCTCGTTGGCGCAAATACAATAAATGTGGATAATCCACAATTGAATGTAAGGCATTCCGAAGGAAGAAATCCAAAAAGAATAATTGTAGACGGGAACCTCTCCTCAAATCCCGATGCCCGGGTTTTCAATGATGGGGGAAAAGAAGGCACTATTATATTTACAAAGACAGGGGCCTCGGCAGAAAGACTTGAACTGTTCCGAAGCAAAGGGATAAAGTGTTTTGAGCTTCATCCATCCGATGAAGGAAATGTACCGGTATATGAAATGCTAAAAAAGCTGGGGGAAGAGAAAATAGCCTCGGTTTTTATTGAAGGAGGGAAGCAGATATTCACTCAGTTCATAAATGATCCCCATCTGGATGAGATAATATTAATTACATCTCCGAAGTTTTTAGGGGATGGAGTAGCTCCCTATGAAGGGGCATTCCCTTCAAATTGGCGCAAAATTGAGGAAAATATGCTCGGCAGCGATCAAAATCAGGTCTTTGTAAGGTCATAATGGGGAATCTGATAGTAAAAAACCTTTCAAATGCCTAAATTTGAGGTATGTTTACCGGACTGATAGAAGAAATAGGAAAGCTTGCCCTTGCCGGAAATATCCCCGGGGGGAAAAGAATAAAAATCTACGCATCAAAAATTCTTGACGATGTTAAGATAGACGACTCGGTTTGCATTAACGGAGTCTGCCTTACGGTTACAGGATTTGAAAAAGATTTTTTCTTTGCAGATGCGGTAGGCGCCACTCTGGAAAAAACCACCATAGGAACCCTTAAAGAAGGAGCCGAACTGAACCTTGAAAGAGCCCTCCGGATAAGCGACCGGCTTGGGGGACATATAGTTCAGGGGCATACAAACGGTATAGGGCTTGTAAAGCAGATTAAGAAAATAGGTGATAATTATTCCCTGGAGATAGAAATACCGGAAGAACTAAGCAGGTATGTAATTGACGAAGGCTCAATTGCCGTAGACGGAATAAGTCTGACCGTGGCTAAGATCAAAGGTACATCCATTACTCTTTCCATTATTCCGCATACCTGGAACGGCACCAACCTGAAATTCAGAAAGCCGGGGGATAAAGTAAATATTGAAGTTGACCTTATTGCCAAATATGTTGAAAAACTTCTTGACGGAAATAAAAGACAAAGTAATATAACTGAAAACTGGCTAAAAGAGATTGGTTACTGAGATGAATGAAATTATTAACGATCAATTTGAATTTAATTCTATTGAAGAAGCTGTAAAGGATTTCAAAGAAGGAAAGATGCTTGTTGTTATTGACGACGCCGACAGGGAAAACGAAGGGGATATAATTATTGCGGCGGAAAAAATAACTCCCGATGATGTAAACTTTATTACCAAATATGCGCGCGGAATGCTCTGCGTTTCTATTACCGAAGAGAGAGCCGCGGAACTTGATCTTGAATTGATGGTTGAGAACAATACCGCGCTGCACGAAACCCCATTTGCAGTTACAATTGATTTTAAACACGGCACTACAACGGGTATTTCGGCTCACGACAGGGCAAAGACGATTAATGCAGTAGTGGATAAAAATATAAAGCCTTCCGATTTTGCCCGTCCGGGGCACATCTTTCCCTTAATTGCAAGAAAGGGGGGAGTGCTAAAACGTACCGGGCATACCGAAGCAGTAATTGACCTTGCGCATCTGGCGGGTGTTTATCCGGCCGGCGCTTTATGCGAAATTATGGATGAAGACGGAAGCATGGCCAGAACACCGAAACTTATGGAGTTCGCAAAAAAGCATAACATAAAGATTATTACAATTGCGGATCTAATCGAATACAGGCGTAAGAGCGAAAAACTTGTAAGAAAGAAAGTATCAATAGACCTTCCTTCCCACTACGGCGATTTTGAGCTTCACTTATATGAAAATCTTCTCGATCCGAATGATAATCCGCTGGCTCTCGTTAAGGGGGATGTAAGCAGCGGGGAGCCGACTTTAGTGCGTGTTCATTCGGAATGCCTTACCGGCGATGTTTTCGGATCAAGAAGATGCGACTGCGGAGAACAGCTTGCCGCCGCAATGGAAATGATTGAAAATGAAGGAAGGGGAGCTATCCTTTATATGAGGCAGGAAGGAAGAGGAATCGGGTTGGTAAACAAACTGCTTGCATACAGGCTGCAGGAGGAAGGGAAAGATACTGTAGAGGCAAACGAAGCACTCGGGTTTAAAGCCGACCTGCGCGATTACGGAATAGGAGCACAGATACTTAAAGACCTCGGATTGAAAAAAATAAAGCTTATGACAAACAATCCGATGAAGATTAAAGGATTGAAAGGATACGACCTTGAGATTGTGGAAAGAGTGCCCATTGAAATAAATCCCAATGAGTCTAATGCAAAATACCTGAAGACAAAAAGGGAAAAACTCGGGCACCTGCTAAGGCATTAAAAAATTATATTAAAAATAAATTCAAGCGGAGGAAAAATGGCTAAAAAAATAGAAGGCCATTTAACGGCAAAGGGGAAAAATTTCGCCATTGTTGTGGCAAGGTTTAATGAGGTTATTTCTAAAAGCCTGCTGGCCGGTGCAATAGACTGCATTCAAAGGCACGAAGGGGATGATAAAAATATTACCGTTGCTTATGTACCGGGCTCTTTCGAAATTCCGGTAGCCGCAAAGAAAATGGCAGCATCTAAGAAATTTGATGCCGTTATCTGTCTCGGCGCGGTTATAAGAGGGGCTACTCCTCACTTCGATTATATTGCGGCAGAAGTATCAAAAGGAATAGCTCACGTGAGCCTTGAAACGGGAATACCGGTTATTTTCGGAGTTATAACATCCGATTCAATTGAGCAGGCTCTGGAGAGGGCAGGTACAAAAGCAGGGAATAAAGGATGGGATGCCGCCCTGTCAGCAATCGAAATGTCCGATTTACTCTCAAAATTATAATTTAACGGGGGAATTATTTTCCCCCTTCTTAAAAAAGAATCCGGATTTCAATGCCGGCTGGCATTTCCCTTTTTATTTTGCTTTCTCAAAATTATTGTTAACTTTATTTAAAGCGTTTTTTGTCAGGTATTCAAATTAGTGGTTTTAATTCACAATTATTCTTAACTGCTGAAAGAGAAAAAATGAACTTGGACGTCCTCATATTTGCGGCCCACCCCGATGACGCTGAACTTTCGATGGGAGGTACAATTGCAGCATTTACCTCATCAGGCATCAAAACAGGTATAATCGATTTAACCGAAGCCGAACTTAGTACAAGGGGTACTATTGAATCAAGAAGGAAAGAAACGGAACTGGCTTCTTCAATACTTAATCTGACCTGCAGGGAGAATCTTGGACTGCCGGACGGGGAGCTTAAGCCGGTTAAAGAATTTGTTCAGATTGCCGTTTCCAAAATAAGAGAGTATAAACCTAAAATAGTATTTGCTCCTTATTTCAACGACAGGCATCCAGACCATATAGGAGCCGCTCAAATAGTTAAAGAAGCGTTCTTTTTAAGCGGACTAAAGAGGTACGAGACCATATTAAGAGAAAAAATGCAGGAGGCTTACCGCCCTTCAAAATTATTCTATTTTTTCCAGACTTACGATGCGGAGCCTTCGTTCATATTCGATATATCTTCATTCTACGATCAGAAAATGGAAGCGGTTAAGGCTTACTCAACCCAGTTCTATAATCCCGATAGCAAAGAGCCCGAAACCTTTATCAGTAAAGAGGGCTTTATGCATTTCCTCGAGGCAAGGGCTGAATATTTCGGATTTAAAATTGGGAAGAGATACGGAGAGCCTTTTTACTGCGAAGAAAAAATTGAATATGATTTTAAAAATTTAATTATGTAAAGGTAAAATTATGAAAAAGAAAATAGCATTTTTAGGCACGGGACTGATGGGTTCACGGATGGCTGTAAGGCTTGCCGGGAATGGTTTTGAGGTCGCTGCATATAACAGGACTTTTACAAAGGCAAAGGAGCTTGAGCAGTCAGGAATTACGGCATATGAAACTCCCGTTGAAGCCGTTGAAAAAGGGGAAATAGTAATTGTAATGCTGTCCGATTACAAAGCAATAAATCATATTCTCTTTACCGATTCCAGAATTACTTTTAAGAATAAACTCCTGCTGCAAATGAGCACAATTTCTCCCGAAGAAAACATCCTGATCAAGAAAGAAATTGAAAAACAGGGGGGAGAATTTGTAGAGGCTCCGGTACTGGGGGGAATTACACAGGCTCAGAACGGAGATCTGATTATTATGGCCGGCTGTACAATAACCCAGTTTAATCATCTCAGCGGTTTATTCAATATTCTCGGAAATAATGTTAAGCTTGTTGGAGAGGCCGGAAAGGCATCGGCTCTCAAACTTGCATACAATCAGATGATTGCTACAATGAATGCTTCTTTCTGTATGAGTCTCGGCTATGTAATGGATAAAGAAATTGATGTTGAACTCTTTATGGACATATTAAGGGGAAGCACTCTTTATGCCCCGGCATTCGATAAAAAACTGGACAATTTTGCCAAAAGGGAATATGACAAAACCAATTTTTCCCTAAGGCTTCTGTTAAAGGATGTAAATCTGATTGAAAGCGAGCTTGAAAAAAGCCGTGTTGACTGCCTCACGCTTAAAGGAGTTAAATTCCTCCTTGAGAGGGGAATGCATTTTGAACTCGGCGAAAAAGATTACTCTGCCCTATTTGAAGTGATTTTTCCTAAGAAATAAGAATCGATTCGGATATAATGGCATCTAACTCTTAAAACAGAGGAACATATGTCATACTATAATGCAAAAAAAGTCAGTTACTCATTTGATGAAGCAATAAATAAAGTTACCGAAGAGCTCAAGAATGAGGGATTCGGCGTATTAACCGAAATTGATGTGCAGGCAACATTAAAGAAAAAACTTGATGTTGACTTCAGAAAATATAGAATTTTAGGAGCCTGTAATCCTCCATTTGCATATGAAGCATTGCAAAATGAAGAACATATCGGGGTTTTGCTCCCCTGCAACATAATTGTTCAGGAAAAGGAAGATGGTGTTGAAGTAGCGGCAGTAAACCCTATGACTTCAATGCAGAGCGTTCAGAACGGGGCGCTTGAAAAAGTGGCTTCTGAAGTAACAGAAAAGCTGAAAAAAGTTATCGGAAAATTGTAGTTAAATTACCGCTTCGTTTTTCGATAATAGCTATACTGAAAATAATTTTACTCAAAGATAGAGTTGGAAATGAAAAGTATCTATTTAAAGAAAAACGAAGACCGGAGAATCCGCAAAGGACATCTGTGGGTTTTCAGCAACGAACTTGAGGAACCCGAGAGAGTGCCTCAGAACGGGGAAGTTGTAAAGGTTTTTGATTCGTATAACAATTTTATATGCAATGCGTTTTATAACAAGAATTCTCTTATAGCGCTGCGCGCCCTCGATAAAGAATCCAAATTTGATTTTTATTCCTACGCAAGGGAAAAAATACTGAATGCTTCAAGGCTCAGAAAAGAGCTCTATCCAAACAGGAATTCATACCGGCTCGTATACAGCGAAGGGGATTTCCTCCCCGGACTTGTAATCGATAAATACAACGATACCTATGTGCTTCAGGTGCATTCATACGGAATGGATAAGAATATTGGGGACGTAGTTGACGTCCTTAAGAAAGAATTCGGGGCGGTAAATGTGTTTACCAAGAATGAGGATTATTTCAGGACTCTCGAAGGGCTTCCGGCTGATCAGACTGTTTACCTCGGAAGTATGCAGGAGGAAATTATTGATGACGGCGGAGTTAAGTATAAAGTGAATTTTGAGTCGTCGCATAAGACCGGTTTTTATTTTGACCAGTGCGACAACAGGAGCTTTACTGCGAAACTGGCCGAAGGGAGAACATTCCTTGACTGTTTCTGCAATTCGGGAGGATTCGGATTGAATGCCGCAATGGGGGGCGCCGCTTCGGTAACTTTTGTAGATTCCTCTCAGGAGGCTATTAATTCTGCAAAACAGAATTTTGAACTTAACGGGTTCTCTAATCCATCGGAATATTATACCGAAGATGTGTTCGAATTTCTTGAAAAGTGCAAATTGGACAACAGGAAATTCCAGGTTGTATGCCTCGATCCTCCTGCGTTCGCAAAGACCAAAAAGAATCTCGATAATGCAATTAAGGGATATGAAAGGCTTAACAGGCTCGGTATTGAAGCGGTTGAACCGGGGGGATACTTAATTACTTCTTCCTGTTCATTCCACATACGGGAATCGGCATTCTTTGACTGCGTTAGGAACGGAGCCATTAAAGCGGGAAGAAAGCCCCAGATGGTTTACAGCAATCAGGCATCGCTTGATCACCCGACACTTCCGATGATGGAGGAAACCGTTTATCTCAAATTCGGAGTATTCAGAGTTTTGTAAAAGAAAAACCCGGTTATGCCGGGTTTTTTGTTTGTTAAAAATCGAACAGCGCGTAGTTTACGGCAAGCCTGAAAGTGAGGGTTGTAGATTCCGTTTCCGTTATCCTGTTAAGCAATAACCCGGGCTCAATTATAAATCCTCCGGTAATCCCAATCTGATAAGATATTCCCGCATTGTAACCGAAAGAAGTTTCTGCAGCTTTGCTTCCGCTTAGAGTTGTCTTAATTGAAGAACGGAGCAATGCAAATGAGCCTCCCCCTTCAAAAATGAGATCCCCCCAGTAATACCTTAATGAAAGAAACACTATTCTTGCAGTTAAGGAGGCGTCAATTGAAATTTCCTCAAGCCTGTACTGTTCCAGTTCGGTAAAGAAAAGAACCGGGTAATAACCGGCTGAAATACGGATTCCGTATGTGTCCTTATAAACAACTTCAACCCCCGCAGTTACCGGAACAGAGTTCTTCTTATATTCTCCCGGAATTACGGCCCTGAAATCATAAGTGTAATTAATGCCGGATGAAATTTCCGCTTTAAGATGGAAGTCCGGTTTATTCTCCTGAGCCGCGGAAGAGGCACCCCACAATAGTAATATTACGAGAATGCTATTTATTTTGAATGAGATATTCATAGATCATCTTTTGAGATGCATTGGTAATGATGCCGTCGGGACATAAGCTGCCTGTATTGGTTTTAAAAAACTCAGGGTCGTCTATAGTCCATAAGAATACTTTTTTCCCTTCTCCCTTAACTATTGAAATGCTTTCGGCCGAGTAATAGTCTCCGTTGAATTGCGGTCCCCAAGCATCGGCATTTAATTCATTTACTACGGCAGTTGAAAGCTCTGTAAGCACTTTATGCCTCCCCGCAGGGGCTAATGTCTTATATTCATTCAGTACGCCGTTATCGGGAATGCCGATGTAGATATTTAAGATTCTTCCTTCTGTTTGAGCCTTTGCAATATACTTTTCAATTACGGGAAAAGAGGGAGCCAAAGAGGCGGGATTCTTTACATCTAGCCAGATACTGTTGATTGTAGTATTTATTAAGACAGAATTTAAAGCCTCATCCAGTGTAGGTATTCTCGTGCCGTCAGGAAGATAGCCTAACAGTTTAATATCCTCTATGTTGTATCTGTCAACCGGTCCAACCAGAAAATCGCTTTGAACATTTTCACGGTCAAAACTTTCGTCGTGAAAAATAAACGGGATTTTATCTTTAGATACGTTAAGGTCAAATTCAATTCCGTTTGCGCCTGTAAGTGCTGCGAATTTTATTCCGCTCAGGCTGTTATAGGAGTATCCTCCTTCCGGTCCCCCCGATGCATGGGCAAAAATAGTAAAAGAATTCAAATCGATAGATAACTTTTTCTTAAAGGTAAGTATTATCCTGTCAAAGCTTTTTCCCCCTTTTGAAACGAGGCTTATATTGAATACCTGCTTCCCGTTTTTTAAAGAAGAGTTCATTTCGCCGGAGGATTTAAATTCGGCGCCGAGAATTACTCTTCTCTTTCCGTCTGTTGAAAACCCGCTGAAGATGAGAGAGTCATTTCTTATTCCCCCCTTGAGGGCGTAAGTGGTGTTGTTCCTCTCCATAAAGAGGTTTAATATTTTTCCGTTCCATCTTACGGCCGCATATTGAGTTGTGCCCAGCTGCGGATTGTACGCCTCATAAATGCCGTTTATAAGCAGTTTAAGGCTTTCAGCCGGCTCCGCAGCCCCTTCTACCGGAACAATATTTAATACGCCCGGAGTATTCACCCCTACATCTTCTATTATTTCTGTACAGAATGTAAGAATAAAAAGAGCAAAAAGGGAAATGAGCGTTCTAGTAATAATAATATTCATACTTAAATTTAATCAACTTTTCTTGTCATCTATAATATTATACAATTCCGGTTAATTTAAAGTTTAAATTAGGGGCATAAATATTCTTATCTGTTTTTCGTATATTTAAAAGTTTGATTTTTAACATATTTTAACGGTTTTGGGGAAACTTTTGAACCCCTTATTTGTAGAAGAAAAACGAAAATAATAATAAATAATGAGGTGAGTAGTTGGATATTACAGAACTCAATGAGAAAATCAAAAGGGAAAGCGAGTTCGTAGACATTATCTTCAATGAAATAGGGAAGGTTATTGTCGGGCAGAAGGAAATGGTTGAAAGGCTTGTAATAGGGCTTTTAGGAAACGGCCACGTGCTTCTGGAAGGTGTACCGGGACTCGCAAAAACCCTTGCAATTAAAACACTCTCCGATGCCGTTAAGGCCAAATTCCAGAGGATTCAGTTTACCCCCGACCTCCTTCCGGCTGAGCTTATTGGTACTATGATTTATAATCAGAAAGACGGAAATTTTACAATTAAATAGGGGCCCATTTTTTCAAATTTTATTCTTGCCGATGAAATTAACCGCGCCCCTGCCAAGGTTCAGAGCGCGCTCCTTGAAGCAATGCAGGAAAGACAGGTTACAATCGGGGAAACAACTTTTAAGCTCGACGACCCGTTTCTTGTTCTGGCTACACAGAATCCGATTGAACAGGAAGGTACTTACCCATTGCCGGAAGCACAGGTTGACCGTTTTATGCTTAAGGTAAAGATTACCTATCCCCAGAGAAACGAAGAACTGAAAATAATGAAACAGAATGTTGAAGGACTCGACAGCAAGGTTAATGCAGTTATAACTCCTGAGACAATTATTAAAGCCCGTAATCTGGTTAAAGAAGTTTATGTAGATGAAAAGATTCAGAAGTATATTCTGGATATAGTATTTGCTACAAGGAATCCGAAGGAATTCGGACTGGACGAATTATCCAATCTGATAAGCTACGGCGGCTCTCCGCGCGCTACAATAAACCTTGCTCTCGGCGCTAAGGCTATGGCCTTTATAAAGAGAAGGGGATATGTTATTCCTGAAGACGTAAGGAATATCTGTCTTGATGTACTCCGCCACAGAGTTGCGGTTACATACGAAGCCGAAGCAGAGGAAATTACATCGGAAAAAATAATCCAGAAAATTCTTAATACCATTGAAGTGCCATAATAGATACATTTTAAGAAAATTGAGCATACGGTAAAAAATGTTGACTAAAGAGCTGCTTAAACAGGTTAGGCAGATAGAAATAAGGACAAAGGGACTGGTAAACCAGGTCTTTTCCGGCGAGTACCATTCGGTATTCAAGGGAAGGGGAATGGAATTCTCCGAAGTAAGGGAATATCAGTTCGGCGATGATATACGCAATATCGACTGGAATGTTACGGCGCGGTTCGGGCATCCTTATGTTAAGGTATTTGAGGAAGAGAGAGAGCTTACCGTAATGCTCCTTGTGGATTTGAGCGGTTCTCAGG